>NZ_BAAARB010000018.1:0-78656 GCF_039531975.1 Gordonia cholesterolivorans
GCACCGCGGCGGCCTTCTCCTCGACCGAGTAGCGACGAGTCGTCGGCTTCCCATTCGCCAGTTCCTTCGGCATAACTCCATCCTCGTTTCCAAGGTCAGGAGCCTCCAACAAACCCAGGGCGCTTCATACTCGCCCGATCGTCGACCTACTTCTTCGACCTCGACGCGATTCGTGAGCCGCACGTCAGCCGCCCACCAAAACGCAAGGCGTCGACGAGGCCGGCATTGCGGAAGCCGGATCGACCGGCCTGGCTGGGGCCAAACAGCGACGGCGACCGAGGACTGGCCGCACTGCATGCCGCTGGACTGCTCGGCCATCCGCTCGGCAAGAACCCCGGCGACGTCTGGCGGCTGGCCGTCAGCGGCTACCGCGGCCCGCATTTCGCGACCTTCCCGGTCAACCTGGCACAGCGGATGGTCGAGGCCGGCTGCCCCGAACGATGCTGCAGCCAGTGTCGGATCGCCTACAGACGTCCGGTGCGGCGACTCGGCGCAGTCGCGACCCGCCTTGCCCTGCGAGCGATGTGCGACTGCGACGCGGCGAGCGAACCGGGCCTGGTGCTCGACCCGTTCATCGGCTCCGGCACCACCGCCATCGCCGCCGAAACCCTCGGCCGCGACTGGCTCGGAATCGAACTCAACCCCGCCTACGTCGCGCTGGCCACCGACCGCATCGACGGCGAGCGCGCCACCCGAAAACGAAAGGAGGTGATCCATGAATGAGAAAGATCAACAACCACAGCAACCCGAGCGCGAGCAGCAGCCGACTCTGCAGCCGCGCATCTGGGTCGGCAGCCTGGCCGACTACAACGCCGGGCGCCTGCACGGCGACTGGCTCGATGCCACCGTCACCGACGAGGAGCTGCACGACGCCGTTCAGCGCATCCTGGCCAGCAGCCACGAGCCGGACGCCGAGGAATACGGCATCTTCGACTACGACGAGTTCGGCCCGTTCCAGGTCGGTGAGTACGAGCAGCTCGACGTGGTGGCCCGGGTGGCGCGCGGTATCGCCGAGCACGGTCCGGCGTTCGCGGCCTACGCACAGCTGCACGATGCCGATCCCGACATGCTCGATTCGTTCACCGACTCCTATGGCGGCGAATACGACTCGCCGGAGGACTGGGCGCGCGACGTGCTGCACGACGGGCTTGAAACCGAAATCGACCGGGCAGTGCCCGATGCGCTACGCGGCTACGTTGCGATCAACTACGCCGGCTTCGCCCGCGACGCCGAGCTGTCCGGTGACGTGCACTTCGAACGCTCGCCCGACGGTCATGTCTACGTCTTCACCATCCCGTAGACGGGAGGGCCCTTCGTCGGGGGCCTGCGGCCGAAATCGTGAAGGCATCCCGCCCTCATCGGTCGCACCACCCCGAGGAAGTGGCCGAACGACGCCCGCGCGGAACCGTTCGGACGAACACCCTCAGGAAGGAGGAGACGGTCATGAAGACCCTTGCCGTCCGACTGGACGACGAACTGCACGCTCGCATCGGCATGCTGTCGAAGCTCAGCGGCATGACGGTCACGGACACCATTCGCACCGCCATCGAGAAGCACCTCGACACCCTGGCCAACGATCCCGCGATCACCGCCAAGGCCGAGGAACTTCGCGCCGAGATTGAGAAGGATGCCGAACTGCAGCGACAGGCCCTCTCGGCCCTGTTCGGCTCGTCCACAACGCAAGCGCCGAAGACCACCCGTGGTCGCGGCACCAAGGGATAGCCCGCCGGGCCGTCCATCATCGGCGGGAGCCAGCCCCGAGTTCCGCAAGGACTCGCTGGCTCCCGCCAATTCAACACCAACAAGGGAAGACTCCCCTTAATTCGATGTGGAATGAACAATCATCATTCCCATTTCGAAACAATTTCTATAAAATAGGAAATGAATGGGAGGAATCCAACAATGACAAGCAATACAATTCAATCGGCTGCCGACAATCCTCTCGGCAGCCTCATTCACGATGCACGCCTTAATGCGGGCTTCACGTTCCGTGCCCTCTCGGAAGCCTCCGGCGTCGCGCAGGGACAGATCTCCAAGCTGGAAAAGGGCCAGGTGATGAAGGTCAATCCGGCGCATATTGCGGCACTCGCTGAACCGCTCGGGCTATCGCTGTACAGCATGTACGCGGCCGCCGGCTACAAAACTCCCGCATCGCTGTCACAGCTCGGCGACGACCTCGAAGAGAAAATCCGCCAGCTATCACCGGATGCGGTCGCCCGCCTGGAGCACTACGTCGAACGCCTACTGGACACGACCACGACCGAACTCGCACCGGAACCCGTGTACGACATCGATCCGGCGACCAGCAACTAGCCCAGCTCGGGCAGAAAGGAGGAACAGGGACATGACAAGCCACACCACGACCGGTCCGCAGATCGCCGTCTCGTACCTGCGCGTCTCGACCACGAGACAGATGGACACCGGTGCCGACGTCGACGCCGAAGGCAACTCGATCGCCACCCAGCGCGAGGCCAACAACGCCAAGGCTGCACGGATGGGCGCCCTGATCGAGAAGGAGTTCGTCGAGCCGGGTGCCTCGGCACAGACCATCGACAAGCGACCGGTCTTCAAGCAGTTGCTCGCCTACCTCGGCGAGAATCCGGATGTCTCGCTGGTGATCATCTACATGCGCTCGCGCGCCTTCCGCAACCTCGGCGACGCGGTCATCACCAAGCGACGACTCGAAGCGATGGGCGTCAAGCTCGTCTCCGCCAAGGAAGACTTCGGCGAGGGCATCATGGCTGACGCCATGGAAGCGGTCACCGACATCATCAACGAAGTCCAAGTGCGGATGTCCGGAGAAGACATCAAGGTCAAGATGCGCCACAAGGCGCAGATGGGCGGCACCAACGGCCGCGCTCCGATCGGCTATCGCAACGTGCGTCTCGAGCACGACGGGCGGCAGGTCAACGGCATCGCCGTTGATGAGGAACGCGCACCGCTGATCAAGCAGGCCTTCGAAATGTATGCCACCGGCGACTACTCCATCGACCGCCTCCAAGAGGCCATGGCCGATCTTGGTCTCAAGTCCCGACCGCAGGGGCGCAGCGCTGCCACGGAGCTGTCCCGGTCTCACCTGCACCGGATGCTGAGCGACCCGTATTACATCGGCATCGTCCGCTACAAGGGCGAAACCTTCCCGGGCCGACACCAGCCGATCATCCCCGCCGACCTGTTCGAGCGCGTCCAGAAGGTCATCGAAGACCGCTCCGCCAGAGGGCAACGTGACCGAGTCCTCTACCACTACCTCAAGGGCCTGCTGTACTGCGAACGCTGCCGCGCCAACGGCCGCACCTCCCGGCTGGTCTACACCGAAGCGAAAGGAAACGGCGGCAACTACGCCTACTACCTGTGCCTGGCCCGCCAACGCGGTGAATGCGATCTCCCACACCTGCCAGTGCTCGATGTCGAGTGGTACGTCCTCGACCACTACGCCAAGCTCGGCCTACCTCCAAAGTTCCTGGACTACATCCGCGAGGCCATCGACGTCGCGATGGCAGATGCGCAGGCTCGTGTCCGTGACCTGTATGCCGCGTACCGCAAGAAGCTCGACAAGCTCGCCCAGCAAGAGGAGCGACTGATCGATCTCGCCTCGGACGGCGAGCTCGCGCCCGACAAGATCCGCGCACGGCTGCGCAAGATCCAGGTCGAACGCACCCGAGCGCAGCAAGGCCTCGACGACACCGGCGACCAACTCGAACTCGGCGCCCGCAAGCTCCAGCAATACCTCGACCTGCTCGACGACCCGCAGGCGCTCTACCTGCGTGCCCCCGAGGATGGGCGACGCGACCTCAACACCGCCAGCTTCAGCAAGCTCTGGCTCGACGACAGCGGTGTCGTCACCGACGAACTCACGCCAGCGATCCACGAGCTGCGCGACGCAGCACATGCGTTCACACGCTGGCAAGGCGTCGACGCAGAGGCCCGTGACGTCGAGGCGCTGCGCGTCTCTAACGTGCTGAAAAACCAAAGACTCCCCGGAGATTCCGGGGAGTCTGGGTTGAACCATCGGTTCCGGCTCGCCGACATGTTCCGTGTCGGTTCGAGTAAGAACGTTCTGGTGCGCGAGAAGGGACTTGAACCCTCACACCACTAGTGGGTACTGGAACCTAAATCCAGCGCGTCTGCCAATTCCGCCACTCGCGCGTGCAGTGCAACTGTACCGGTACGCTCGTGCGGTGATTCGCTACCCTCTGGACGCTCCGGACATCGTCGACGCCCTCGGGGCGGACCTGCGCGCCGCCGGTTACACCTCCGACGGAATCGCCGACCTCCTCGGCGAGGAGGCCGGCCAAGCGCTGGTGAGCGGTGTGTGGTGGCCCGCTCTGCGTCAGACGCGGCGCGCGGCCCCCGACCGCGCGCCGCTCGCGACTCTGATCCGGCTGTTCCTGCTCGGCTCCACGGAACCGGCCGACGACGTCGCCGCCGCACTGCCCGGCGTCGGACTTGTCGCCCTCGTCGACCAGCAGGTGATCGAGCCCGCGGACGGCGGTGTGCGCGCCGTCCTCGACATCCGGCCGCACGGCAGCGACGACGCCGACCGGCTCGTGGTCGCCGATCAGGACGCCTCGATGCGTCCCGGCGCCGTGGCCCACGACCACGTGCTCGGCATCGGCGGGGCGTCGATGTCATTGGCGCAGGCGGTGATCCGCACGCCGTTCGCGCGGGCTCTCGATCTCGGAACCGGATGCGGCGTACAGGCGCTGCACATGTCGTCGCACTGCGAGACGATCGTCGCCACCGACACCAACGCGCGGGCGCTGGCACTTGCGGCGGCGACGGCGCGGCTGAACGGACTGGACTGGGACCTGCGGGAGGGCAGCCTGTTCGAGCCGGTGGCGGGCGAGAGATTCGACCTGATCGTGTCCAATCCGCCGTTCGTCGTCGGCAGCGGTGCGCAGGACTACATCTACCGCGACTCCGGGATGGCCGGAGACGGCATCAGCCGAAGCCTCATCGAGCGGATCGGCGAACATCTGAATCCGGGCGGCATCGCGCAGATCCTGGCGAACTGGGAGGTGCGCGACCTCGACGCATGGGACGACCGGGTCCGGGAGTGGGTGCAGGCGAGCGGTCTGGACGCCTGGGTGGTCCAGCGGGAACTGGCCGATCCCATCAGCTATGTCTCGCTCTGGGTCTCGGATGCGGGGGAGTCGGTGGTCGACGCGGCCGAGCGGGGTGCGCGGTGGCTCGACTGGTTCGAGTCCGAGGGGATCGTCGCCGTCGGCATGGGTTCGATCACCTTCCGCCGACCCGTCGAGGATCGTCCGGCCGATGTGGTGATCGAAGAGATCACCGCCGCCGGCCAGGAGGTCACCGGCTTCGAAGCGCAGGCCTTCTGGGCGCGGCGCGACTTCCTGCGTGAGAACTCCGACGCCGACCTGCTGGCCTCCCGGCTCAGCACCTCACCGGTGTTTCTGGAGACCCAGGCGCTCCCCGGCGACGACGGCTGGCAGCAGGTGAGCGCCTCGGTGACCCGCCCCGGCGGTCCGGGAGCGGTGCTTCCGGTGGACGAGGTGCTGACGTCGCTTCTCGCCGGCTGTCGCGGCCAGGTGCCGCTGGCCGCGCTGATCTCACTGCTGGCCGACTTCCACGGCGTGGACGCCGACGCGCTCGCCGCGGCGGCGATGCCGGCGATCCGCGAAGCCATCGGGCGCGGGATCCTCTACCGGGCCGACTGAACGTCGGGCTGGTAGCGGAACGACGCCCCGGCTACTCCGTCGCCAGCCTCAGCCCGAAACCGACGAGCGCGAGACCGGCCACCAGATCGATGCGGCGCCGAATGCGGGGCGCACGCATCCAGGCGCCGATCCGGTCGGCGGCGACGATGAGCACGGCGAAGTAGACGCCGGTGAGCGCCAGATAGACCAGACCGAAGCCGAGCGTCGTCCATGCGACGGGCGCACCGTCCGGAACGAAGCCCGGCAGCAGCGTGATGAACATGATGCCGATCTTCGGATTGAGGATGTCGGTCGTGAATCCGGTGAGGAAGCCCGCCCGGCGCGACGACGGCGCCTCATCGGCCGACGGCCCGCCGCGCAGGGACCGGATCGAGCGCAGTGTCTGGACGCCGAGCAGCACCAGGTAGCAGCCGCCGACGATCTTGAGCACCTCGTAACCGATCTCACTCATCTGCAGAATCGCCGAGAGACCGAGGACGGCGGCGAGGATCCAGACCAGCAGTCCGGTCATCACGCCCAGCGACGTCCGGACCCCGCCGGCCCTGCCGCCGCGGGCCAATCCGCGCATCACCACGAGGGAGTCGGGGCCGGGCAGCAGTACCAGGAGCGTCGACGCGAGAGTGAACGACGCGAGAGACGACAGCATCCGTCAATGGTAGGGCCGCGCGTACTCGTCGACGCAGGCGACGGAGCCGAGTGCGGCGATCGCGGCCATGACGGCGTCGGTGGCGCCGCGGACGTCGTGTGAGGCGCCGAGCAACTCATCGGCCGGCATCGGGTCGCCGATGCGGATTCGCACCGGTCCGCGACCGATCCGCCGGGTGCCGGGCGGATTCACCTCGCGTGTTCCCGAGAGCAGAACGGGGACGATGACGGTGCCCGGGACTCGCGCCGCGACTCGCATCATCCCGGTGTGTCCGCGGTGCAAACGCCCGTCGGGCGAGCGCGTGCCCTCCGGGTAGATGCCCCACGCTCCGCCCCGGGCGAGCAACTGCGCCGCAGCCTCGAGCGCGGCGTCGTCGCCCGACCGGTCGACCGGGATCTGACCGGTTCCGCGGAAGAACGCACGACTGACCGCGCCGCGGACTCCGGAACCCCGGAAGTACTCCGCCTTGGCGAAGAACGAGAGTCGGCGGGGTATGGCCAGCGGGAGGACCAGGGAGTCGATCTCCGCCAGGTGGTTGGCCGCCACGATGACCGGGCCACTGGTGGGAACGCGGTCGGCGCCGTCGACGGTGATCGGCACCCAGAGCCGGAGTGCGGGGCCGATCAGAACGTGTTTGCAGAGCGGATACAGCACGGGAGGCCTTTCGTAGACAGTGTCTACTGGACAGTGTGGGGGGCGGCCGTAGACACTGTCAACGTGGTTGACGATCCGAGTACGCGCGCACGGCTGGTCGCCGCGGGGGTCGACCTCGTCGACACCGCGGGATTCGGTGCGGTGGGCGTGCGTTCGGTGGCCGCCCGGGCAGGCGTCTCGCACGGCGCTCCGCGCCGGTACTTCCCGACGCTCGAGAGTCTGCTGGCGGCGATCGCCGCCGAAGGCGTGGCCGATCTCAACGCCGCTCTCGCACCCGCCATCGCGAACGGCATCGGCGACGGCGCCGTCGCCTATTGGCGGTTCGCGCGCGCCCGGCCGGGCATGTTCACGCTGATCTTCCGGCACGACCTGCTCGACTCGGCCGGCGGCCGCCTCCGCGAGACCACGGGCGGCTGGTTCTCGGCCCTGGTCGAGGCGACCGGCGACGAACTGCGCGCCATGTCGTGCTGGGCCGCCGTGCACGGCCTGTGCGTGCTGGCCGCGACCCGCGCACCAGAGGCCTTCGGGTTCGAGATCGACGAGAGCGTGGTGCGGCGAGTGGCCGAGGACCGGGCGCGAGGTTAGCCCGCGGCCGAGTCGAGGGCGGCCGCGAGGTCGGCCTTCAGATCGGCAACGTCCTCGAGGCCGACCGAGAATCGCAGGTGCCCGTACTCGCGGAAGCCCTCCGGGTAGGCGGCGACGCGCGGTCCGCTGGTGCCCACGTGCACGATCAGCGACTCGTCGTGGCCGACGGAGACCGCCGACGTCACGACCTTCAGGTCGTTCACGAAGCGGTTCTGCAGGTCCGGATCGCCTTTCAGCGCGAACGACATGATGCCGCCGAAACCGCCGATGCCGCGGTCACCCGCCCCGAACTGACGCTTGGCCAGCTCGTGCTGCGGGTGGCTCTCCAGACCGGGATAGGCCACGTAGGCGATGCGCTCGTCGGCCTCCAGGAACCGGGCGAGCTCCAGCGCCGACTCCTGATGCTGCCGCAGGCGCAGCGGCAGTGTCACCGAGCCGCGCATGATGAGCCAGGCGTTGAAGGGCGAGATCACGCCGCCGACGTCCACCATCGCCTCCGACCGGATCGGTTCCACGAGATCGGCACGCCCGATCACCGCGCCGCCCATCGCGTCGCCGTGGCCGTTGATGTACTTGGTGAGCGAATGCACCACCAGGCCGGCGCCGTCGTCGAGCGGGCGGTACAGCGGCGGGGGAGTGAACGTGGAGTCGACCATCAGGATGATGCCGCGGGCGTCCGCGATCTCCGCCAGCGCGGCGATGTCGGCGACCTTGGTGGTGGGGTTCGCGATCACCTCCGTGGTGATGAGTTTGGTCTCGGGACGGATCGCTGCGATCACGGCGTCGTGGTCGGTGATGTCGACGAACGTGGCCTCGATCCCGTACTTGCGAGGCAGCAGCGACGTCCAGAGCTTGTAGGTCGCCTCGTAGGTGGTGTCGGAGACGACGACGTGATCGCCCGCGTTGACATGCCCGAAGAACACCGCGTGCAGTCCGGCGACGCCGGAGGCGAGGACGACGGCGTCCTCACCGTGCTCGAGCGCGCAGAGCTTGTCCTGCAGCGCGATCTGATTGATCCCGGTGTTGCGGGTGTAGGTGAGGTGCTCGGGGTTCGACCAGTCCATGGTCGACGGATCGGGCGGCAGGTTGTAGGAGTTCGCCATGATGATCGGCACGCGAATCGCCGCGCCGTCGCCGTCGGTGCCCGTGCCGGAGGCGTGATTGCCGCCGTGAACGCTCAGCGTCTGTTCACCGAGTGACCCGGGGACGCACTTATCGGGCCTGTTCATCTCGTCGTACTCCGTTCCGGGCACCTGCCCACTCGCGGCCGCAGCGCTGCGGCACCGCCAGCGTAAGACCGGGCGAAGCGCGCAGTCCGCGCAGGTCCCCGCGACGAACGGCGGCGCACCGGCATCGATGCCGGTGCGCCGCCGCGGGAGTCGACGTCGAGACGTGCCGCTCAGCTGTACAGGTCGGCGATCGCCTCCTGGTACGACTGGTGGATCACGTTCCGCTTCAGCTTGAGCGTGGGCGTCAGCTCACCGGTCTCGATCGTGAAGTCGGTCTCGAGGATCTCGTACTTCTTGATGGCCTCGGCCTTGGACACGGTCTTGTTCGCGCCGGCGATCGCCGCGTCGATCTCGGCGCGCAGCTCCGGATTCCGGATCAGCTCCGACAACGGCGTCGACGCGGGCAGCCCCTTGCGCTCGAGCCATCCGGGGACCGCTTCGGGATCGAGGGTCACGAGTGCGGCGATGAACGGCTTCTGATCGCCCACGACGAGGCACTGGCTCACCAGCGGGTGCGCCCGGATGGTGTCCTCCAGCTGGGCGGGCGAGACGTTCTTGCCGCCTGCCGTGACGATCAGTTCCTTCTTGCGCCCGGTGATGAACAGGTAGCCGTCCTCGAGGCGGCCGATGTCGCCGGTGTGGAACCAACCGTCGCGGATCGCGTCGGCCGTCGCCTGCTCGTTGCGCCAGTAGCCGGAGAAGACCATCGGCCCCTTGAGCAGGATCTCGCCGTCGTCGGCGATCTTCACCGTGACGCCGGGCACCGGACGCCCCACCGAACCGATGCGGCTGTGCTCCTCGTTGTTGGCGGTGACCGCGGCGGTGGTCTCGGAGAGGCCGTAGCCCTCGTACACGGGCACCCCGGCGCCGCGGAAGAAATGGCCCAGCCGCTCACCGAGCGGGGCGCCGCCGGAGATGGCGCCCTCGCAGTTGCCGCCGAGCGCGGCGCGCAGCTTTCCGTACACCAGCTTGTCGAAGACCGCGTGCTTCACCTTGAGCAGGACGCCCGCGTCGCCGGATTCGACCGCCCGGCTGTACTCGATCGCCGTGTCGACGGCCTTCGCGAAGATCTTGCCCTTGCCTCCGTCGATCGCCTTCTGCTCGGCGGTGTTGTACACCTTCTCGAAGACGCGCGGGACCGACAGCACGTAGTTCGGCTTGAATACGGCCAGGTCGGCGATCAGATTCGGAATGTCGTTGGTGTGGCCCAGTACCACGGCGTTCTCCACGCAGCCCACGGCGACGACCCGTGCGAAGACGTGTGCGAGGGGCAGGAACAGCAGCGTCGACTTCCCCTCCTCGAGGCCGGTGCCGACGGCCTCGGCGGTCGCCGCGCACTCGGCGAGGAAGTTGTCGTGCGTCAAGACGACGCCCTTCGGCCGGCCCGTGGTCCCGGAGGTGTAGATCAACGTGGCGGCGTCGGAGGCCCGGGCCTGCGATTCCCGCTCGTCGAGCACCGAGTCGGGGAGGTCGGCGCCGCGCTTGCGGAGCGCGTTGATCGCGCCGTCGTCGATGACGAAGGTCTCGCGAAGCTCGGGCGCCGTCGCGATCACCTCCTGGTGGGTCGACCGGTTGGCCGCGGTCTCCACGATCAGTATCGATGCGCCCGAATCGGTGAGGATCCACTCCACCTGGTCGGGGGACGAGGTCTCGTAGATCGCGACGGTGGTGGCACCCGCGCGCCAGATCGCGTAGTCGATCAGGCTCCACTCGAACCGGGTGGAAGACAGTAGCGCGACGCGGTCGCCACGGCTCACGCCGGCGGCGATCAGGCCCTTCGCGACGGCGTCGACGTCGTCGGCGAAAGCGCCGGCGGTGACGGTGATCCACTGCCCGGAGTCCGCGCGCCTGCGGAACAGCGGCAGAGTCGGGCGGTCCTTCCGGTAGCGCTGCAGAGCAGTGATCGTGGTGGCGTTCTCATCAACTGTCGTGATGGATGGAGCAGTGAACTCCTGCATGGTGACGTCCCCTTGTGATACGAATTGCTTGATCTGTCTAACGCGATCCAAGTGATGGAACCGTACCGCACATCTCAGTGAGGGGCGTCACAGGGTGTCGGCGGGGTATTATCTACACCCGATGACTACGAATGTTCGCCGATGAGCGAATCCGAGAACACCAGCTCTACCGCGCCCGCGGCCGAGAAGTCCACCGCCTTCGGTGACCTCGGCATCGACCCCGGCGTGCTCAAGGCGCTCGACGACGTCGGCTACGAGACGCCGTCGCCGATCCAGGCGGCGACCATCCCTCCGTTGATGGAGGGACGCGACGTCGTCGGACTGGCGCAGACCGGCACCGGCAAGACCGCTGCCTTCGCACTGCCGATCCTCACCCGACTCGACACCTCGGCCCGCAAGCCGCAGGCCCTCGTGCTCGCGCCCACGCGCGAACTGGCGCTGCAGGTGGCCGAGGCCTTCGGCAGCTATTCGACGTACCTTCCCGAGGTCAAGGTGCTGCCGATCTATGGCGGCCAGAGCTACGGGATCCAGCTGTCCGGCCTGCGCCGCGGAGCCCAGGTGATCGTCGGCACGCCGGGCCGCGTGATCGATCATCTCGACAAGGGCACCCTCGACCTGTCGCAGCTCGAGTTCCTCGTGCTCGACGAGGCCGACGAGATGCTGACGATGGGCTTCGCCGAGGACGTCGAGCGAATCCTCGCCGACACCCCGGATCAGAAGCAGGTCGCGCTGTTCTCCGCGACCATGCCGGCCGCCATCGGCCGCCTGGCGCGCAAGTACCTGAACAACCCGCAGGAAGTCACCGTCAAGAACAAGACGGCGACCGCGCAGAACATCACGCAGAAGTACCTGCAGGTATCGCACCAGCGCAAGCTCGACGCCCTCACGCGGGTGCTCGAAGTGGAGCCGTTCGACGGCATGATCGTCTTCGTCCGGACCAAGTCGGCCACCGAGGAGCTCGCTGAGAAGCTGCGCGCCCGCGGCCTGAGCGCGATGGCGATCAACGGCGACATGGTCCAGGCCCAGCGTGAGCGCACCATCAATCAGCTCAAGGACGGTTCGCTCGACATCCTCGTGGCCACCGACGTGGCCGCTCGAGGACTGGACGTCGACCGCATCTCGCATGTGGTGAACTACGACATCCCGCACGACGTCGAGTCGTACGTGCACCGCATCGGGCGTACCGGCCGGGCCGGGCGGTCGGGCACCGCGCTGCTCTTCGTCTCGCCTCGCGAACGTCATCTGCTGCGGTCGATCGAGCGCCACACGCGGCAGGATCTCGAAGAGATCGATCTGCCGAGCGTCGACGACGTGAACGCCCAGCGCGTCGCCAAGTTCGCCGATTCGATCACCGAGAACCTCGCCTCCGACAATCTGGATCTGTTCCGCGGGCTGGTGGAGAACTACGCCCGCGAGAACGACGTCGCGATGGCTGACATCGCCGCGGCGCTGGCCCTGGAGACCCGCGACGGCGGCTTCCTGATGGCTCCCGATCCGCCCAAGGGTGAGCGGGGCGATCGCGGGGACCGGCGTGACCGTGCACCGCGCGGCGGCGGTCATTTCGCCACGTACCGCATCGCCGTCGGCCGCAAGCACAAGGTGTCGCCGGGCGCGATCGTCGGCGCGATCGCCAACGAGGGCGGCCTCACTCGCGGT
Organism: Gordonia cholesterolivorans; assembly: GCF_039531975.1. Classification (NCBI taxonomy): domain Bacteria; kingdom Bacillati; phylum Actinomycetota; class Actinomycetes; order Mycobacteriales; family Gordoniaceae; genus Gordonia; species Gordonia cholesterolivorans. The sequence continues at coordinate 12,410 of NZ_BAAARB010000018.1, forward strand.
GACTTCGGCAACATCAGCATCCGCGACGACTTCAGCCTCGTGGAACTCCCCAACGATCTCGACGCCGAGACGCTCGGGATGCTCAAGCACACCAAGATCGGCAAGCATCCGATCGACCTGCGCCCGGACATGGGTCCGCCGCGCGGTCGGGGAGGCGCTCGCGGATCGGCGCGCGGATACGAAGACCGCGGCCGCAAGGGCGGTTACCGCAAGGGCGGCGACAAGTTCGGCAAGCGACCGGCCCGCGTCGCCGGCCGCGGTCGCGACAGCCGCTAGGCTCACGGCGCACTGCCGCATGAGATTGACCGCTCACGACCCGGGATGCCTGTTCTCACAGGTGCGGGACGTGAGCGGTCAATCTTGTGCGGCTGCTCTGTCCCATGGGGCTTTGCGAGTAGCCTTCCCCCTCAGACGCTCGAGCAGAAGCAGCCCGGCTGGTTCGCGGGAATGGGTCTGGTCGCGCCGCTGCTGATGATCGTCGGCTGAGGTTCTCGGGTTGGCGGGTTGGTTTCGACTCGCTCCGCTCGCTCAACCAGCGGGATGTCGCTGGGGACGCTCAATCAGCGGGGTGTTGCTCCGCTCGCTCAACCAGCGGGGTCGGGGAATCGCTCAACGAGGCGACACCCGACGCCGTCAGAGGATCAGCGGCAGCGTCGCGGCGGCGGTCGTCGGAAGGTACAGGGTCGCCAGAGGGGTGAGCGCGGACGGTTCGGGATTCACCTCGATGATCGGCGTGCCCGCCTCGGCGGCGAGCATCGGCAGTCCCGCGGCGGGGTGGACCACCCCGCTGGTGCCGACGATGATCAGCAGATCGCAGGCCACGACCGTCTGCGACGCTGTCAGCCAATCGAGGTTCGGAAGCGATTCGCCGAACCACACGACGCCGGGGCGCAGACTCGCGCCGCACTCGGGGCATCGGGGGCGCACCGACTCGAGTGCGACGTCCGGATCCGCGCGATGCGGGCAGGCCTCGCAGCGCGGAGCCTTGAGACTGCCGTGCAGATGAGCGTCGACCGTCGACCCAGCTCGCTCGTGGAGATCGTCGACATTCTGCGTGATGACGCTGACACGACCGCCCGCGGACTCCTTCTTCCGGCCGAGCTCGGCCACCGCGTGGTGCCCGGCGTTCGGCTCCACCTCGCCAAGACGCGCCGCGCGGTCCCGATACCAGCCCCACACGAGGTCGGAGTCGCGCCGCCACGCCTCGGGCGTGGCGAGATCGGCGGGATCGTAGTTCTCCCACAGTCCGGTCAGAGCGTCGCGGAAGGTCGGAATCCCGCTCTCGGCCGACATCCCCGCGCCGGAGAAGACACAGACATGGTCCGCGGCGGCGATCAGTGCGGCTGCCTGCGCCAGCGATTCGGGAGTGACAGTCCTGGTCACGACTGCGACTCCAGCGCCGATCGCAACACCGCGGCGGTCGACTCCAAGTCGCCGGCACGACGCGTCAGGAACCCCTTAGCGAAGGTCAGCTTGTCGCCCGCATGCCTGGGCACCACGTGCAGGTGCGAGTGGAAGACGGTCTGGGACGCGGCACGGCCGTCGTTCATCGCGAGATTCACTCCGTCGGCGCCGATCGCGCTCGACCGCATCGCACCGGCGATCCGCTGACCCGCGCCGAACATCTTTCCGCCGATCTCCGGATCGAGATCGGCGAGACCGGACGAGTGCTTTCGCGGGACCACCAGGGTGTGTCCCCGCGTGATCGGTGAGAGGTCGAGGAAGGCGATCACGTCGTCGTCGGAGTACACGACGTGGGCGGGGGAGACGCCGGAGACGATGCCGCAGAAGACGCAGTCGGTCATGGCACCCGAGCGTAACCGCCCGCAACGACACGAGCGCCGGGACCTCCGATGAGGGTGTCCCGGCGCTCGCGCTTGCTTCGGCTACTGGTGTCCCGAGGTGCAGGCCCAGTCGTGGATGTATCCGCCGCCCGAGTAGTACAGGGCGTTCGACTCCGCGGTGTAGAGGTCAGCGCCCCACGCGTAACCCCAGTACGAACTGCTTTTGGAGATCGCGCCGCAGGCATTGCGCATCTGCACCACCACCTGGCAGTCGCTGTAGCCGCACCACGACAGGGCCGCGTTGGACGCGCTCGACCAGTCGGGATAGTCGATGGCGCGACCGGTGGCTCCGGTGCTGGGTGAGAGCGCGATGGCGCCGTAGTAGTTGGCCGCGTGGGCCGGGGCCGGCGTGATCGCGGCGGGAACGGTGAGCGCCGCACCGACACCGGCGGTCACGAGTGCCGCGGTGGCCAGGCGCTTGCGCAGGCTGATCGGACGAGTCTTCATGGTCTTCTCTTCTCTGGATCGGCGGCGATCAGCCGACCGGGCTGCGGGTCGGTTCACCGGACTTCGGTGCGTGAGACGGCTTGGCACTCGGCGACTTGACGTCGGCCGGCTTCGTGACGGTGACGGTCTTGCCCCAGTCGCTCAGAGTGACGGTCATCGAGGCACCCTTGGCGGGTTCGGAGGCGACGCGCACGACGTTGTTCTTGCCGTCCTTGGTGACCCAGACGGTCACCGGGATGTCGCCGTCGAGGCCCTTGGCCTGAGGTGAGGTTCCCGTCAGGCCCGCGAGATCCTTGGCCGGGAGGGTTCCGGTGATCTTGGTGGCCTCGACACCGTCGACGGTCTCGCTGCCCTCCTCCTTCGCTCCCTGAATGCTGCGCAGGACGTGCGGCACGCCCTCGTTGACGTCGAGGATCTTGGAGACGTCGTAGATCGACCGGCCGCTGCCGTAGTCGATGTACCCCTTGTCGTCGACGTCTGCGTACATGTGGTCGTCGACGTATACGAACGGCGCCTCGACGGACTTGCCGCCCATGTCGAGTGTCGCGGTGCCTTCGCCGACCATCTTCGGCTTGGTTCCGATGGACGCCTCGACCTCGGAGGCGTTGAGGCCCTGCAGCGAGCCCTCCACCTCGATGTCGACCTTCGCACCGGTCAGGGCGGCGGCGGTGTCGGCGGCCGCATCGAGTGAGGTGGTGGCGGCCGAGTCGGACGTGGTCGTCGAGTCGGTGTCGCCGCTGTCGCTGCTGGAGCATCCCGTCAGCGCGACGGCGGCGGTGACGACGGCTGCCGCCGAGGCAAGCGCGAATCGCTTCGAACGTTTCATGAAGTGGGATCCTCCTGATTTTCTCCCCGCAGCAGGCCCCTCCAGCGGATCTGGACGGCTGTCGCGAATTTCCCTGCAACGGAACTTACAGCGATGAGTGACCTGCGCGAAGAATGAGTCGATCATCGGGATGACACGCGGAGCCCGGACCCGAATGTGATAACGGTCACGAAAATTCCTTCGACGCTGGCCGAGGCGGTTACCCGCCGGTCTACCAGCGGGTATACCTGTCGGTCGCCAACAAACATGAGGGATGCCTCATGTTTCTGTGCGACGATTGGCCACGTTCCAGCGACGGGCCATGTCCGACGTGACGCATCGACAGGAGAGCTTGTGACCCTCGACCAGCACCGCACCGGCCAGCACACCGACAGAATCGATTCCGGAAGTCTGCTCGACCGTCTCGCCGCAGGCGAGAGCTATGCGATCTGCTTCGGAGGACAGGGCGGCGCGTGGCTGCCGACGCTCACCGAACTGGTGAACGACGCCGATCTCGGCGAGACGATCGCCGGAATCGCCGACGACGCGCGCGAGGTCCTCGAGCCGGTCGCCGACGAGCTCGCCGCCGCCGGCGCCGACCGCTTCGAGCCCCTCACCTGGATCCGCGCGCACGACGAGGAACTGCCGGTTTCCAGTGAGACCGAACTGGCCGACGCGCTCGTCTCGCTGCCCGGGATCCTGCTCACCCAGCTCGCGGCCGTGTCGAACCTCGGCAAGCAGGGGCTGGACACCACGGTTCTTCCGCCGAGCGCCGTCATCGGCCACTCGCAGGGGATCCTCGCCACCGAGGCCGTGGCCGCCGACGGCCAGCTGCCGGCAGTCGCGGAGTCCGACCTGCTGGCGATCGCTCAGCTGATCGGCGCGGCGGCCACCGTCGTGTCCCGCCGGACGGGTCTGCTCGGCACCCACGAGGCCGCCCCCATGATCTCCGTCGCCGGCGTGAGCCCCGCGCAGATCGACGAACTGCTCGCCGAGTACGTCGCGGGACAGCCCGCCGACGCCACGGGACTGCCGACCGTCGCGATCGTGAACTCCCGGCGCACCGTGGTGCTGACGGGCTCGCCGCGCCATCTCGCGGCGTTCAGTGCGCTCGCCGAGCTCCGCGCGGCCGCCGAGGCCGACGAACGCAAGCGCAAGGTCACCGGCGGCACGCCCTTCTCGCCGGTCATCGAGGACCTCAACGTCACCGTCCCCTTCCATCACCCTGATCTCGCACCGGCGGTGGAACTGGCCGTCGACTGGGCTCAGCGTTGCGGTCTGGACACCGAGCTGGTCCGCAGGCACGCCGCGGCCGTGCTCGTCGACCCGGTGAACTGGGTGGAGCTGGTGGGCGACACCGTCGACTCCGGCGCTCGCTGGGTGATCGACTTCGGACCCGCCGATCTCGCGTCGCGGCTGTCGGCGCCGAACCTGCGCGGGCAGGGCGTCGGCGTGATCGCCGCGGCCACCCGCGGCGGTCAGCGCAACCTCTTCGTCCCCGGCTCGGCTCCGGAGGTCTCGCGGCCGTGGTCGGTGTTCGCGCCGCGCCTGGTGAACCTGCCCGACGGTCGCACCGTGGTCGACACCGCGTTCACCCGTCTCACCGGCCGCTCGCCGATGCTGCTCGCGGGCATGACCCCGACCACTGTCGACCCCGCCATCGTGGCCGCGGCCGCCAACGCCGGCCACTGGGCCGAGCTCGCGGGCGGCGGTCAGGTGACCGAGGAGATCTTCGAGGGCAACCTCGCGCGGCTGCAGGAATTGCTCGAACCCGGCCGCCAGGTCCAGTTCAACTCGTTGTTCCTCGATCCGTACCTGTGGAAGCTGCAGCTGGGCGGCAACAAGCTGGTCCAGAAGGCACGTGCCAAGGGAGCGCCCTTCGACGGCGTGATCGTCACCGCGGGCATCCCCGAACTGGATGAGGCCGTCGACCTGGTCCACGAGTTCACCGAGGCCGGCCTGCACTACGTCGCGTTCAAGCCCGGCACCGTCGACCAGATCCGTCAGGTGGTCCGCATCGCGTTGCAGGTGCCGCACTTCCCGGTGATCGTCCAGGTGGAAGGCGGACGCGCAGGCGGTCACCACTCCTGGGAGGACCTCGACGACCTGCTGCTGGCGACCTACGCCGAACTGCGCGACCGTCCCAACATCGTGCTCTGCGTCGGCGGTGGCATCGGCACGCCCGAGCGTGCCAGCGAGTACCTGACCGGCGCGTGGGCCACAGCGCACGGCTACCCGGCGATGCCGCTCGACGGCATTCTGGTCGGCACCGCGGCGATGGCGACCCTCGAGGCCACCACCGCGCCCGAGGTGAAGCAGCTCCTCGTCGAGACCCAGGGCTGCGACACCTGGATCGGTGCCGGTCACGCGGAGGCGGGCATGGCCTCTGGCCGCAGCCAGCTGGGTGCCGACATCCACGAGATCGACAACTCCGCCTCGCGCACCGGCCGCCTGCTCGACGAGGTGGCCGGCGACGCCGCCGCCGTCGCGGAACGCCGCGACGAGATCATCGAGGCCCTCGCCGCGACCGCGAAGCCGTACTTCGGCGACGTCGCGACGATGACGTACCGCGAGTGGCTCGACCGCTACGCCGAACTCGCCGTGGGCAGCGCGCAGGCGCCCCTCGAGTGGGCCGACATCACCTGGGAGCAGCGTTTCTCCGACATGCTGCGGCGCACCGAGGCGCGCATGAACGAGCTCGATTCGGGTGAGTTCGTCTCCGCCTTCGCCGGCGATGTCCCGAACCCGCACGAGGCGATCGCCGAGCTGGCCGAACTGTACCCGGCCATCGACTCCGACATCCTCCACCCGGCCGACGTCGCGTTCTTCCTCGAGCTGTGCCGTACGCCCGGCAAGCCCGTGAACTTCGTTCCGGTGATCGACAAGGACGTCCGTCGCTGGTACCGCAGCGACTCGCTGTGGCAGGCGCACGACGCCCGCTACTCGGCCGACCAGGTCTGCATCATCCCGGGCACCGTCGCCGTCGCGGGCATCACCCGCGTCGACGAGCCGGTCGGCGAACTGCTGAACCGCTTCGAGGCGCAGGTCACCGCCGACCTGCGGGCCGCCGGTGAGCAGGCACGGGTGGTCGCGGCCCGCCGTCACCGCGACATCGTCCCGGAGTCGGGACCGCTCAGCGTTCTCATCGAAGCGGAGGACGTGCTGTGGGCCGGCCGACAGGTCCGCAACCCGATCGCTCTGCTCGGCGACCGCGACGCCTGGAAGCTCTACGACGGCGAGTACGCCGAACACCCCAGCGGCGCGATGGTCGCCTTCGTCCCCGATGCCGAGACGGCCGACGATGAGATCCGGCTCGACCTGGTGGTCCCGGTGTCGGGCTCGATTCTGCGCATTCCGTTCACCGGCGACCTCCGGGCGACCGACGGCGGCAGCCCTCGGATCACCACGGCCGGCGCAGCCGACGCGATGACCGAACTCCTGACCGTCGCGGCCGGCGGCTCGCTGCTCGACTCGGTCGACGGCGTCGTCACGTCGACGGTCGCCTGGAAGGCTGACTCGGTCGCCGACCACAGCGGAGCGACCGCGTCGAGCCTGCCCGGCCCGCTGACCCCGACCACGCCGGTGGCCCCGAACGGTTTTGCCGTGCCCGACACCCTCGTCGTCGCCTGCTGGCCCAGCGTCTTCAGCGTCATCGGCGCCGCCCGGACCGACGCGGGCCATCCCGTGGTCGAGGGTCTGCTGGACTTGGTCCACCTCGACCACGCGGTCGAGCTCACCGGTGAGATCCCCGCGGTCGACACCGAGCTGACGGTGACCGCCCGCCTCATCGGCGTCTCCGACACCGGCGTCGGCCGAGTGGTCGAGGTGCATGTCGAGGTCGCCGCCGCCGCCGACTCTCCGATCGCGGTGCTGCGTGAGCGCTTCGCCATCCGCGGCCGGATCGGTTCGGCCGCGTTGCCCGACCCGGTCCGCGCGGGCGGCGCGGCCGCCGGTGAGCAGCCGGGAACGCGGAAATTCCTCCGCTCGGCCTCGCTGACCGCACCGGCCCGCATGAACGGATTCGCCGTGGTCTCCGGAGACCGCAACCCCATCCACACCGACGCGTTGGCGGCCCGGCTGGCCGGCTTGGGCGATCCGATCGTCCACGGTATGTGGCTCTCGGCCGCGGCCCAGCAGGTGCTGGCGGCGGGCGACCGGGAGAACCCGGTTCCCGCTCCGCGCGCCATCCGTGGCTGGACCGCCCGCTACCTCGGCATGGTCCGGCTCGGCGACACCGTCGACATCCGCATCGACCGCGTCGGCATGGATGCCGGTCGGGAGACCGTCGAACTGACCGCCAAGGTCGACGGCGAACTGGTGATGGCGGCGACCGCGCTGCTGGACGCCCCGCGCACGGTGTACGCCTTCCCGGGCCAGGGCATTCAGCACAAGGGCATGGGCCTGGAGGCACGCTCGCGCTCGGCGGCCGCCCGCGAGGTCTGGGACCGCGCGGACAAGCACACCCGCGAGGCGCTCGGCTTCTCGATCCTCGCAGTGGTGCGCGACAACCCGACCACTCTGGTGGCGAAGGGCACCACGTACCACCACCCCGACGGCGTGCTCTTCCTGACGCAGTTCACCCAGGTCGCGATGGCGACGCTCGGTGTCGCGCAGATCGCCGAGCTCCGTGAAGCCGGGGCCTTCGTCGAGGGATCCATCACCTGCGGTCACTCGGTGGGCGAGTACAACGCGCTCGCCGCCTGCGCCGGCGTGCTTCCGCTCGAGGCGGTGCTCGAGGTGGTGTTCCAGCGCGGTTCCGCGATGCACCACCTGGTTCCGCGCGACGAGCAGGGCCGTTCCGACTACCGCATGGCCGCCATCCGGCCCAGCCAGTTCGGTCTCAAGGACGCCGACGTCGAGGAGTTCGTCGCGTCCGTCGGCCGCGAGGTGGACGAGTACCTCGAGGTGGTGAACCTCAACCTGCTCGGTTCGCAGTACGCGATCGCCGGTACCGTCCGCGGACTGGAGCGGCTGGAGGCCGAGATCGTCCGCCGCGTCGAGGAGTTCGGAGGCAAGCGCGCCTTCATCCTGGTGCCCGGCATCGACGTGCCATTCCACTCCACGGTGCTCCGCGCCGGCGTGCCCGAGTTCCGCGGCAAGCTCGAGGAACTCCTGCCCGCCGACATCGATCCCGACATCCTCGTCGGCCGCTACATTCCGAACCTGGTGCCTCGACTGTTCAACCTGAGCCGCGAGTTCGTCACCGAGATCGCCGGACTGGTGCCGTCCGATCCGCTCGACGCGGTGCTCGCCGAGTGGGACTCGTGGGCCGCACGGCCCTCCGAGCTGACGCGCGTCATCCTGATCGAGCTGTTGGCCTGGCAGTTCGCCAGCCCGGTCCGCTGGATCGAGACGCAGGATCTGCTGTTCACACCGGCTGCCGACGGCGGCCTGGGCATCGACCGGTTCGTCGAAGTGGGCGTCAAGAACGCCCCGACGCTCTCCGGCCTGGCCCGCAACACCCTGAAGCTGCCCGACTACGCGGCAGCCGCCGCCGAGGTGCTCAACGCCGAGTCCGACGCAGCGGTGCTGCGCGCGGAGGACTCCGCACCCGAGCCGGTCGAGGACGACGTGGTGCAGGAGGCGCCGGCGGAGACTGCTGCCGCCGCGGCTCCGGCACCGTCGGCTCCCGCTCCGGCTCCGGCGGCTGCCGCCGGGCCCCGACCGGACGACATCGCGTTCGGCCCGGCCGACGCGGTGCGCGCGGTGATCGCCCTGTGGACCAAGATGACGCCGGCGCAGATCGGCCCGGCCGACACCATCGAATCGCTGTGCGACGGCGTGTCGTCCCGGCGCAACCAGCTGCTGCTCGACATCGGCACCGAGCTCGGACTCGGAGCAATCGACGGTGCAGCCGAGGCCGACATGGGGGCGCTCGCGTCCACGGTCAGCACCCTGGCCCGCGGTTACAAGCCGCTCGGCGACGTGCTCACCGACGCCGTCGGCGACCAGATCCGCAAGATCGCCGGTCCCATCGGCAAGCGCGCCTCGTACATCACCGATCGCGTGACCAACGCCTGGCAGCTGGGGGAGGGCTGGGGTCGGCACACGCTGGTGGCCGTGGCCCTCGGCTCCCGCGAGGGCGTCAGCGTCCGGGGCGGCGACTTGGGCGATCTGCTCGACGGCGCGGTCGGCTCGGCCGCCGACTTCGACGCGCTGATCGACCGCGCGGTCCGCAGCGTCGGCCAGGCCCGCGGCATCGCCGTGGAACTGCCCGCCGCGGCCTCGGCTTCCGGCGGGACGGTCGACGCGGCGGCGCTCGGCGAATTCACCGAGCAGATCACCGGCCCGAGCGGCGTCCTGGCGCGCACCGCGCACACGATCCTCGATCAGCTGGGGCTGACCGATGTGGTCGACGCCTCGCAGGCCGAGACCGACCCCACCGCTGAGCTGGCCGACCTGGTCAGCAGCGAGCTCGGCTCCGACTGGCAGCGGACCGTCGCCCCGGCGTTCGACGCCGAGCGCGCGGTGCTGCTCGACGACCGCTGGGCCACCGCCCGCGAGGATCTCGCCCGCCTGTGGCTGGACTCCGAGGAGGACGTCCACGGACGTCATCACGAGCTGGCCGAGGCGATGACCGGTGCGGGCGACCAGGTCGCCGAGCACGCCACCTGGTGGCAGGGCAAGGCCCTGGCCCTCGGATACAGCGAGCACGCCGATGTGTACGGTGCCATCGCCCACGCGGCCCAGCTGCCCGAGCCCGGCCGGTTCGCCGACGACATCGCCGTCGTCACCGGTGCGTCGAAGGGATCGATCGCCGCGGCCGTGGTCGGCGAGCTGCTCGCCGGCGGCGCGACGGTGGTCGCGACCACCTCGCGCCTCAACAGCGACCGGATGGACTTCTACAAGGAGCTCTACCGCACTCACGCACGGCACGACGCCGCGCTGTGGGTGGTGCCGGCCAACCTCGCGTCGTACGGCGATGTGGACGGACTGATCGAGTGGCTCGGCTCCGAACAGACCGAGAACCTCGGTGCCAGCACTGCCGTCGTCAAGCCGGTGATGCGCCCGACGCTGCTGTTCCCGTTCGCCGCGCCGCGGGTGGCGGGCGATCTCACCGACGCCGGTTCGCGCGCCGAACTGGAGATGAAGGTGCTGCTGTGGTCGGTGGAACGGCTGATCGCCGGTCTGTCGGCCATCGGAGCCGACCACGACATCGACGCCCGCCTGCACGTGGTGCTGCCGGGATCGCCGAACCGCGGCATGTTCGGCGGGGACGGCGCCTACGGCGAGGCCAAGGCCGCGCTCGACGCGCTCGTCACCCGGTGGGGCGCCGAGGAGTCCTGGAACAAGCGGACCACCCTCGCGCACGCCCTCATCGGCTGGGTGCGCGGCACCGGACTGATGGGCCACAACGACGGACTCGTCGAGGCCGTCGAAGCCGCGGGCGTCAAGACCTGGAGCACGCCCGAGATGGCCGCGGCCCTCGTCGAACTGTGCTCGGAGCAGGCGCGTGAGAGCGCGGTCGCCGAGCCGCTGATCGCCGATCTGACGGCCGGGCTCGACCCGGAGAAGATCGATCTGCGGGCCCTGGCGGCTGCTGCCGCCGAGGCACAGACCGAGGACGGCCCTGAGGATAACGGCGGTGACGAGAACGGCGCTGCGAGCACCGCGGGCGTCACGGTGGCGGCGCTTCCCGCGCCGGCCCGCGCCGACGTCCCGATCGAGCACGCGTGGCCCGAACTCGATTCGCGCCCCGAGGATCTGGTGGTCATCGTCGGCGCAGGCGAGGTCGGCCCCTACGGCTCGGCACGCACCCGATTCGAGATGGAGGTGGACGAGAAGCTCTCGGCCGCAGGCGTCCTCGAACTCGCGTGGACCACGGGTCTGGTGACGTGGGAGGAGACCCCGAAGGCCGGCTGGTACGACGTCGAGTCCGGTGAGCCGGTCGCCGAGTCGGAGATCGCCGAGCGCTATCACGACGCCGTCGTCGAACGGTGCGGCATCCGCCGCTACGCCGACGAGGGGGCGATGGTCGACAACACCTCGCCGCTGCTGGAGTCGGTGTTCCTCGACCAGGATCTGACCTTCACCGTCCCGAACGAGGCCGCGGCCCGCGAGTTCGTCTCGGCCGACCCCGAACGCACCCGGATCGCACCCAACGCCGAGACCGGCGACTGGACGGTCACCCGCCTGGCGGGCACCGAGATCCGCGTCCCGCGCCGTGCGAGCCTGTCGCGCACCGTCGGCGGCCAGATCCCGACCGGTTTCGATCCGGTCCGCTGGGGCGTCTCTCCGGACATGGCCGAGTCGGTCGACCGCGTCGCCCTGTGGAACCTGGTCGCGACCGTCGACGCCTTCGTCACCGCCGGCTTCTCGCCGTCGGAGCTGATGCGCTGGGTGCACCCGGGTCTGGTCGCCAACACTCAGGGCACGGGCATGGGCGGCATGACGTCGATGCGGTCGCTGTACGTCGACACCCTGCTCGGGGAGTCGAAGGCCAACGACATCCTGCAGGAGGCGTTGCCCAACGTGGTCGCCGCGCACGTCGTGCAGTCGTACATCGGCAGCTACGGCGCGATGATCCACCCGGTCGCCGCGTGCGCCACCGCCGCCGTCTCGGTGGAGGAGGGCGTCGACAAGATCCGCCTCGGGAAGGCACTCTTCTCGGTCGCCGGCGGATTCGACGACCTCGGCATCGAGGGCATCGTCGGATTCGGTGACATGTCGGCGACCGCCGACTCGGCCAAGATGACCGCCAAGGGCATCGACGACCGACGGTTCTCCCGAGCCAATGACCGCAGGCGCGGCGGCTTCGTCGAGTCGGCCGGCGGCGGCACGGTGCTGCTGGCGCGCGGCGATGTGGCAGCTCAGCTGGGACTGCCGGTCCTCGGCGTGGTGGCCTGGGCGCAGAGCTTCGGCGACGGGGTCCACACCTCCATCCCGGCGCCGGGACTGGGGGCGCTCGGCGCGGCCCGCGGCGAGAAGGCCTCGCCGTTGGCGTCCGCGCTGTCAGCCCTGGGGGTGAGCCCGGACGACGTGGCCGTGGTGTCCAAGCACGACACCTCCACCCGCGCCAACGATCCGAACGAGTCCGAACTCCATGAGCGTCTGGCCGAGGCGATCGGCCGCAACACCGGCGCGCCGCTGTTCGTCGTCTCGCAGAAGTCGCTGACCGGTCACGCGAAGGGCGGTGCGGCCGCCTTCCAGCTGATCGGCCTGTGCCAGGTGCTCCGCGACGGCGTCATCCCGCCGAACCGCAGCCTGGACTGCGTCGACGAGAAGATGCGAGAGTACCCGCACCTGGTGTGGCCGCGCGAGACCCTCCGCATGGGCGGACGCTTCCCGCTCAAGGCCGGACTGCTGACCTCGCTGGGCTTCGGTCACGTCTCGGGTCTCATCGCGGTGGTGCATCCGGAGGCGTTCGTCGCCACTCTCGACGAGTCCGAGCGGGCGACGTACCGCGAGCAGAGCGCCCGGCGTCTGCGCGACGGCCGTCAGCGTCTGCTGCAGGCGATGTGCGGCGGCGATGCGATGTACCAGCGTCCCGCCGACCGCCGCCTCGGCGACGGCGACGAGCACGAGACCGAAGCCGGGCTCCTGCTCGATCCGGAGGTCCGCCTCGGTGACGAGGGCGCTTACGCCGTGGACGGTCTCGCCCGGTGAGCATCGTCGGGGTCGGCATCGACATGGTGTCGGTGCCGGAGTTCGCCGAGCAACTCCGCACTCCGGGCTCCTCGTTCGGCGCTCACTTCAGCGTGGGGGAGCGGCGGGATGCGGCCGAGCGCACCGGCGACGAGGCGCGTCACCTCGCGGCCCGCTGGGCTGCGAGGGAGGCGGTCGTGAAGGCGTGGTCGTCGAGCCGGTTCGGCTTGGCGCCGCTCCTTCCGGAGTCCGCGGTCAACGACGTCGAGGTGCAGTCGGACGCTCACGGACGCCCGCGGATCCGGCTGCACGGCGACATCGCCCAGGCACTCGCGGGACTGTCGATCCACGTATCGCTCACCCACGACGGCGACATGGCCGCCGCCGTGGCGATCCTCGAGGATCGAAGCGAGAGCTAGCTCCGGCCGGAGACCTCTTCGAGCATGAGATAGCCGCCGAGCATCCGCTTGAGTTCGTACACGGTCATCTCATGATCGTGACCGTCCTGGACCGAGAAGCTCAGCAGCGAGTACGCGGTGTGGACCAGCACCTGGGCCATCATCGCCCGACGGTCGCGCTGATCCGGCGTCAACGGCGCCAGGATCCGCGCGACCTGGTCGGCGAGGATCCCTTCGTTGATCGAGGCCGTCGCGCGCGTCGCGGGGGTCGACTGCACGGCCAGCCACACCGCGCGGCGCGAGGGATCGGTGCGCCACAGTTCGGCGAGGTGGTCGAGGAACTTCTCCAGCAGCTCCGGCCACTTGAGTGACGGGATCTCCGAGGCGAACGAGGTGAGTTCGTCGCGCACCGCGCTCGAATCGTTGCGGTCCAGTTCGCAGACCACCACGTACTTGTTCGCGAAATACTGGTAGATGGTGCCGATCGGCAGTTCGGCGCGTGCGGCGATCTGCTCGCATGTCAGCGATTCGAAGCCGACGTCGATGAGCACCTCGCGGGCCGCGGTGAGGATCGACTCGAAGGTGCGCCTGCTCCGTTCCTGGGTGGGCCGCTTGCGGGGGACGAGCGGTTCCGGGGAACTGATGTCGGACGTCGAATGCTCGGACATGAAGTGATGCCGGGGTCGATCAGATCGACAGGTCGCGGCGCAGCTTCGCGACATGGCCGGTCGCGCGCACGTTGTACTGCGCGGCACCGATGGTTCCGTCCTCGTTCACCAGGAAGGTGGAGCGGATGACGCCGTTGACGATCTTCCCGTACAGCTTCTTCTCACCGAAGGCGCCCCACGCGGCGAGGACCTCCTTCTCCGGGTCCGACAGCAGCGGGAACGTGAGCTGATCCCGCTCGACGAACTTGGCCAGCTTCTCCGGCTTGTCGGGCGAGACACCGATGACGTCGATGCCCTCGTCGTTCAGTTCGGCCAGGTTGTCGCGGAAGTCGCAGGCCTGTTTGGTGCATCCGGGCGTCATCGCGGCCGGGTAGAAGTACACGATCACCTTGCGGCCGGCGTAGTCCGAGAGCGAGACCGGCTTGCCCGTCGAGTCGGGAAGAGTGAACGCAGGGGCCTTGTCTCCGACCGAAAGTCGTCCATTGGCAGACATACGGCCAGGCTATCGGATTCGAATCGACGTCTGACTCTGTAGGCTCAGAACCGTTGTGTACTCGCGCAGCGTACAGCCGTCTATACGTCCCGACAGATCACGGAGGATCGCAGTGGCCGACGAAACCGCACGCATCGAGCAGGAGATCACGAAGGCCCGCGAGGAACTCGCCGGCACGCTCGACCAGCTCGTGGAGCGAGCTAATCCGCAGCGGCTGGCCGACGACGCCAAGACCAAGGCCGTCGCCATCGTGAGCCGTCCGCCGGTCAAGTACGGACTCATCGCCGTCGGAGCGCTCGTCGCGGTCGTGGTGGTGCGCAAGATCCTCCGCTGAGCCGCACGTGCTGCAACCGCGGAAGATGACGCGAAACTGCATCTGACCAGCCGATTTTTAATCTCGGCAACCATGGTGTTAATGTTTTCTCCGCAAGGCCGCAGCGGCGCAGACCGCCACGGCGATGCAGCAAGGCCAAGCGCCATTAGCTCAATTGGCAGAGCAGCTGACTCTTAATCAGCGGGTTCGGGGTTCGAGTCCCTGATGGCGCACAGTAGAAGCCCTCGTCTGAACCACTCGGTTCGACGGGGGCTCTTCTCGTTCCCAGGGCCTGCTCCCCCGGTCAGCCGCGCCGATACCCTCCCGAGAGTTCGGTGAGCAGGTCGGCGACCAGTGGGTTCGGTGCGGCGTCGGTGCGCAGCGCCGCCGAGACCGTCAGCGTGAACGCCGGATTGTGCCTGCAGATGATGCCGGGCTGTTTGAGATCCTCGTACAGCAGCGTCCACGACTCCGGCCGGTTGATGAGATCGAAGGTCACCGGGTGTCCGTCGCGGATCTCGGGACCGAGCAGGGTGGCGACTCCGGCCTTGGCGAAGACTCGCTCGACGAGACGGTGCAGGAGAACCTGCTTCTCGATCGGCGGGAGCAGCAGCGGGTACTCGGCGAGTTCTTCGGGCCGGGGCGGCCTTCCGAGCTTGGCGAGACGGTGACGCGGACTGAATGCGACGACGGGTTGCTCGATCCACAGCGGATCGAGGTAGAGACCCTCGTGGTCGAGGCTGCCGCGGATCAGTGCGATGTCGGCGTCGCCGGCGGCGACGGCCTCGATCCGTTGGGCGAAGGGTTTGATGAGGAAGTCGATCTCTGCGTCCGGATGCCGGTCGCGGATCGCCGACACGGCCGCCAGCGCCGAACCGGCGAACGACATGTTCGCCGCGATCCGGATCCGGTTGGGCTGTGGGCTCACGGCGGCGATCGCGGCATCGCGCAAGCCCAGCAGTTCCCGCGCGCGTGGCAGCAGGGTCTCGCCGGCCTCGGTCAGTCGGACCCGGCGGGTGGAGCGGTCGAAGAGCTCGGTTCCGAGCTCGCGCTCGAGCGCGGCGATCTGGTGACTGATCGCCGACTGCGAGACGAAACACCGTTCGGCGGCCTTGGAGAAGCCGCCGGTGTCGGCGACCGCGGTCAGGTACTCGAGCTGCCGGAACTCCATTCCCTCACTGTATGAGTAGAACAGATAAATGTCATCGGTAAACGAGTGGTCAATCGGGTTGAGGGGCAACGTAGCTATCCGGCACTGTGATCAGTGAAAGCAATTGGCGGACAACGCACAGGAGATGAGGCACATGCGCAGCACCGAGGTCGTGATCATCGGCTCGGGATTCGGCGGATTGGCGGCAGCCAAGCAGCTGGCGAAGTCGAAGGTCGAGACGGTGCTGATCTCCGCGACGCCGGAGCATCTGTTCCAGCCGCTGCTGTACCAGGTCGCCACCGGCGTCCTCCCGGCGCAGGAGATCGCGCCGTCGATCGCCGATGTTCTCGCGGACAAGAAGTCGATCGACGTCGTGGAAGGCTACGTCACCGCGCTCGACGCCGAGCGCAAGGTGATCACCTACAGCACCGACGACGGCAGCGAGCAGATCGCCTACGAGTTCCTGATCGTCGCCGCCGGCGCGAGCCAGGGATACTTCGGCCACGACGAGTGGGCTGAGAGCACCTTCTCGCTCAAGACGCGCGACGACGCGATCGATCTGCGGGCGCACCTGCTGGACTGCTTCGAGGCTCCGCTCGCCGACGAGACCGCGCACACCTTCGTCGTCGTCGGCGCCGGCGCCACGGGTGTCGAGATCGCGGGCCAGATCCAAGAGCTGGGCCTGCGCTATTTCACCGACGCGCCGGCCACCGTCCACCTCGTGGAGGGGGCGGGCGACGTCCTTCCCGTGTACGGGGGCAAGTTGTCGGACTTCGCGCGCAAGACGCTGGAGAAGTCGGGAATCGACGTGATGACCGAGACCGTCGTGACCGATATCGACGGCGACGCGGTGACCGTCCGGGCCGCCGACGGAACCGAGCGGGTTCTGCGAGCGCGGACGGTGGTGTGGTCGGCTGGAGTGAAGGCCACGCCACTCGCGCAGGTGGTGGCCGAGGCGACCGGATGCGAGACCGACCGCGCCGGACGACTGCTCATCAACCCCGACCTCACGGTCGGCGGCCGCGCCGACGTCTTCGCGATCGGCGACATGACGAGCCTCGACAGGCTGCCCGGCCAGAGTCCGGTCGCGATGCAGCAGGGCCGTCACGCCGCCGACATGATCCGCGGTGACACGGTCCGCGGCACCCGGTTCCGTTACCTCGACAAGGGCAGCATGGCGGTGATCAACCGCCATAACGCCGTCGTCGACGCGCCGTTCGGCATCAAGCTCACCGGCTTCCTCGGCTGGCTCACGTGGCTCGGGGTGCACCTGTTCTACCTAGTGGGATTCCGGAACAGGGTCGGCGCCGTGCTGTCCTGGTTCCGCTCCTTCGCGGGCTCGGCTCGGCCGGGATTCGCGCAGGTGGACCGCTCGGCCGGGCGCGTCGCCGACGCCGGCGGCGCCGACGGGACCGGCGACCGCCGCCCGCTCGCGGAGTCGGCGGCCTGAGCCGTCCGGGACGACCGCTCGACGCCGGGAACGTGCGCAGGTCGTTCGCGTGAATGATGTGTGGCGCTCCACACGCGTCCGAGGTGCAGGCGGTCTGGCGCCTCTCGTACAATGGGCAGCCGGAACAGGCTCCGTCTCTGCGGAGCCCGCTGAATTCTTCTTGGGAGCACAATGCGTTTTCGTCGGATGCGCGGCCGTCGGTTCGGGGCCAAGGTCACTGCCGTTTTTGCCATGCTTGCCGCCATCGCGCTGATCTCGTCCTGCAGCAGCTATGACGGTCAGGTCCACGCGAACGGTGAGTTCGGGGACATGATCAAGCCTGCACTCGCGTTCACCGACGAGTCGGGCAAGCCTCTGCAGAAGGGTGAGGTGGGCGTCCAGCCGGGTGCGCCGATCGTCGTGACCGCGACCGAGGGCACCATCCGCAATGTCAACATCCCGAAGTCGGACGGCACGCCGATCAAGGGCGTGCTGAGCGAGGACGGCACCAAGTGGACCAGTGCCGAGCCGTTCGGATACGACAGGTCGTACACGGTCACCGCGGACGCGATCGGCGTCGGCGGCACCACGACCAGCAAGAGCACTTTCACCACCCGCGCTCCGAACAACGTGACGCAGGCGTACATCAGCCCGCCCGACGGTGAGACCGTCGGTATCGCGCAGACCATCGGTGTGCGTTTCGACGAGGCGATCCCGGACCGCAAGGCGGCTCAGGCCGCCATCAAGATCACCTCGACCCCGAAGGTGGAGGGCGCCTTTTACTGGATCAGCGACCAGGAGGTCCGCTGGCGTCCCGAGCACTTCTGGAAGCCGGGCACCAAGGTGAGCGTGAAGGTCAACACCTTCGGAATCGATCTGGGCGACGGGCTCTTCGGCCAGGAGAACGTCTCGTCGTCGTTCAAGGTCGGCCGCCAGATGGAGTTGTTCGCGGACGACAACACCAAGATGGTCACCGTCAAGCGCGACGGCAAGGTCATCCGGACCATGCCGACCTCGATGGGCAAGGAGAGCGCCCCCACCGACAACGGCATCTACATCATCGGTGACCGTCTCGATCACATCATCATGGACTCCTCGACCTACGGCGTCCCGACGAACTCCGCCGACGGCTACCGCACCCCCGTGGACTACGCGACCCAGATGTCGTACAGCGGTATCTACCTGCACTCGGCTCCGTGGTCGGTGTGGGCGCAGGGCAACACGAACACCAGCCACGGGTGCCTGAACCTCAGCCCGGACGACGCCCTCTGGGTGGTCCGGAACACGCTGCGCGGCGACCCGGTGACGGTGAAGAACACGATCGGGCCCGAACTGCCCGGCACCGACGGTCTCGGCGACTGGAACATCCCCTGGTCGACGTGGTCTAAGGGCAACGCCTGACCTGCATCTCTCGTCCCCGTAAACGCCCGGGACCGCCTGGTTCCGGGCGTTTCCGGTTGTGCGCGGGGTGGTCGGAGCGGCGGTCGGCGCCGCCCCGGACGCGACGTTGACATCGAGCGATGTTAAGCTCGCGAGGCACTCAAAATACGGTACGACTGTATAGTCGCCGGTAGGGCTGGGCGGCACGCTCAGCGTCGAACACCGCACTCGAGATAGGTAGCTCAACTCATGGCACGACGTCCTTCGTGGGAGACCGAGGAACTCACCGCGCTGCGCGACATGGCGCGCGCGTTCTGCGAGAAGGAGCTCGCTCCGAACACCGAACGCTTCATCGAGCAGCACCACGTCGACCGCGATCTGTGGCTCAAAGCGGGCGAGGTGGGCCTGCTCTGCATGTCGATCCCGGAGGAGTACGGGGGCGGCGGCGGCACCTTCGCCCACGAGGCGGTCCTGATCGAGGAGCAGGCGCGGGCCGTCGACTCGTCATGGGGCCAGAGCCTGCACAACGGGATCGTCGCGCACTACCTGCTCGCGTACGGCTCCGAGGAGCAGAAGCAGCACTGGTTGCCGAAGATGGCCTCGGGAGAGGTGGTCGGTGCGATCGCCATGACCGAGCCGGGAACGGGATCGGACCTGCAGAACGTCAAGACCAAGGCGATCAAGGACGGTGACGATTACGTCATCGACGGTTCCAAGACCTTCATCACCAACGGCGGCCAGGCCGATCTGGTGATCGTCGTCGCCAAGACCGACACCAACGAGGGCGCCAAGGGCATCTCGCTGATCCTGGTCGAGACCGACCGCGAGGGCTTCAGCCGCGGCCGGATCCTCGACAAGGTCGGCATGCGCGGCCAGGACACGGCCGAGCTGAACTTCTCGGGTGTGCGTGTGCCGCAGTCGAATCTGCTCGGCGACCAGGAGGGGCTGGGCTTCATCCAGCTGATGACGCAGCTTCCGCAGGAGCGCCTGATCATCGGTGTCGCGTCCGTCGCGGGAATGGAGGTCGCCCTGGAGAAGACGCTCGAGTACACCAAGGAGCGCACCGCCTTCGGCCGTCCGATCTACGGTTTCCAGAACACCAAGTTCAAGCTCGCCGAGGTCGCGACCGAAGCACACGTCGCCCGGGTGTTCATCGACGACTGCATCGAGCAGCACCTGCGCGGAGAACTCGACATCCCGACCGTGGCGATGTCGAAGTGGTGGACCACCGAGAAGGCCATGCAGGTCGCCGACACCTGCCTGCAGCTCTTCGGCGGCTACGGCTACATGAACGAGTACCCGATCGCCCGCATGTGGGCCGACAACCGCGTCCAGATGATCTACGGCGGCACCAACGAGATCATGAAGGAGATCATCTCGCGCGCACTGTAGTGCCCGTCCCGGCCGGCGGCGGATTGGTGAAGGCGGCGAGGAACTCGATGAGCATCTTCGCCGTCACCGGTCGGGGGAGGAGGTCGATGGCGGCGATCACGGCGCCGATGTCGAGCGCCTCCTCCGACCGCGCCGGGTCGGAGTGCGGGTCGATCCCCGCTCCGATCAGCACGGCCTCGGTGGCCGCCGAGTCCAGCCCGACGGCGTCCTCGACCGTGACGGCTCCCGACTCGAACGCCGCGGCCAGCTCGCGGAGCGGGCCCGGTGCGTCGATCGGCGGAAGTGCACGAGCCGCGGTCGCGGCGTCGACCATCGCGGCCGACAGCTCGGCCGCCACCGTCCGGGTCACCGGAGTGATCGTCAGGTGGGTGCTCGCGGCGAGTTCGGAGCCGTCGGACTGCCGGTAGCGGGGCTGCGCCTGCAGGGTGAATCCACGCGCGTGGACCTCGTCGGCCCACCGGTGGGGGTCGATCGGCCGCGCCGACGCGTGGTCGGC
The DNA here is from genome assembly GCF_039531975.1 of Gordonia cholesterolivorans. NCBI lineage: Bacteria > Bacillati > Actinomycetota > Actinomycetes > Mycobacteriales > Gordoniaceae > Gordonia > Gordonia cholesterolivorans. Next base: position 32,810 of record NZ_BAAARB010000018.1, read on the forward strand.
GGCCACCGCGAAGACCGGACCGAAGGGGTCGCCGACCACCCGGAGCCCGTCGATGGCGCAGACCTGCTCGAGGAGCACCGTGCGCGCGGCGGCGATGTCGCCGACGAGTCCGGCGAACCCCTCGGGGCCGAGGAACTGGGTGATCGCCCACGCTGCGGCGGTGCCGGTGGCCGATCGCGACCCGAGCAGCGTCGGGTTGACCACCGGATAGCCCGGCCAGTCCGCGGTGGCGAAGTAGCCGGCGCGGTGCCGATCCCGATCGGTGTGCAACAGGATGGACGCGCCCTTCGGGGCGTAGCCGTATTTGTGGAAGTCGGCGGACAGGCTGGTGACACCGGGCACGGACAGGTCCCACGGATCGGACGGTTCGGGCCACCAGGCGAGTGCGAAGCCGCCGAGACAGGCATCCACGTGCAGCGGCAGCCCGCGTTCGAGCGCCAGCTCGCCGAACTCGGCGATCGGGTCCATCGTTCCGGTCGGATAGTTCGGAGCGGACGCGACCAGCAGGAAGGTCTCGTCGTCGACGTGCGCGGCGACGTCGGCGGCGGACGGTCGAGTGGAGTCGGGATCCACCGGAACTCGTCGTAGATCGACGCCGAGCAGTTCGGCGGCCTTGTCGAAGGCGGCGTGCGCCGTCGACGGCGCGACCACATTTCCGTGCCCGCGCGGGAGCCCGGAGGTCCGGCGGGCCGCGGCGACGGCGAGGAGGCAGCTCTCGGTGCCGCCGGAGGTGACCGTCCCGACGGCGTCGGGGGAGCCGAACGCGCTCCGGGAGAACTCGATCAGATCGCGTTCCATCGCGGCGACCGATCCGAAGACCGTGGGATCGAGTCCGTTCACCGGACGGACGAGCTCGGCTGCGTCCGCGGCCAGCCGGTCGAGGACGCCCAGCCCGCTGTCGTACACGTAGGAGAGGATCCGGCCGCCGTGGGTCGGCGCGTCGGATTCGCGCAGTCGGCGCAGTCTGGCCAGTACCTCGTCCGGGTCGCGGCTCGTCACGGGTGTCTCCTCTCGTAGCGGGTCAGCAGCACCAGACTCAGCGTCACCAGGACTGCGGGCAGCACCGAGAATCCCGCGGTGATGCCGATGATCGCGCTGCGCGGCTGATCGGCGACCGTGTCGGCCGTCGACGAGACGAACCCGGTGGCCGCGAGCACCAGCAGGTACAGACCCGGTCCCACGGCCATGCCCAGCGTTTCGCCCGCGGTCCAGAGGCCGGACAGGGCGCCGCCCTGCTCGCGGCCGGTGCGCGCGGAGTATTCGTCGATCACGTCGGGAAGCATCGCGAGCGGAAAGGTCTGCATGCCGGCGTAGCCGACGCCGGTGATCGCCAGGACTCCGAAGACCCACGCCCCCGGCGCCGCGATCGCGAAAGCGAGGATCACGTCCGCGAGCAGGAACAACGCCGACGCCGCGTACAGACCGCGCAGCTTCCCGAAACGTCGTCCCACACGGACCCACAGCGGCATCACCAGCAGCGCCGGTGCCACGAGCGCGACGAACAGCGGGGTCAGCGCGGCGGAGCTGTCGAGGACGTAGGTCGCCAGATACTGCGCTCCGGCGAGCATCACCGCGCTCGCGAGCGCCTGAATCACGAAGACCGACAACAGGACCCGATAGTGGTGATGATCGCGGACGGCCCGGAACGCCGCGGCTCCGCCCACCGCGTGCGTCGCGGTCCGCGCCCGGATCGGCGCCCGACGGCCCGCGGCGCCGGCGACTGCTGTCGAGACGGCCATGCCTCCCGCGATCACGGCCACGGACACCGCAGCCATCACCGCGTAACCGGCGGCGCCGCCCCCGAGCGCATCGCGGACCGCGGGAGCGCCCGCGCCGATCAACAGGATCGCCAGCGCGAGAACCGCGATCCGCGCCGAGATCAGACGTGTGCGCGCGTGATAGTCGGGCGTCAGATCGGTGGGCAGCGCGATGTACGGGACCTGAAAGCAGGCGTAGGCCACGGCAGCGGTGGTGAAGAAGACGAGCACCCACAGTGCGGCCACCGCGGGCGGCGCGGCCGTCGGTGCGGCGAAGGTGAGGATGAACGTCGGCACGATCGCGAGGGTGCCGATCCACATCAACCGCGTGCGGGATCCGGTGGCGGCGAACGCGGTGTCGTTGCGAGCGCCGATCAGCGGGTTCACCAGGACGTCGACGATCTTGGGGATCACCACGATCGCCGAGGCGAGCAGGGCGCCGACCGCGAGAGTGTCCGTGAGGTAGTACGCCAGCACCAGTCCGGGCAGCACGCCGAAGCCACCGGTTCCCAGACTGCCGGCCGCGAAGCCCGCGGTGACCCGGCGTGACACCGGCGGCGCGGAGGTCGAAACACTCACACGATCGAGTAGATCAGACGATCAAGACCGGCGGGAGTGTTTGGTGCCGGCTCGACCGGAATACCGAACGGCATCGAATACCGCCCCGGACCGATCCGCGATCGGCGACAATTCAGTTCCCGCCGGAACTCAGCCGTGTCCGGGGGCAGATCGTCGGACGAGGAGATTCGGTGAGCGCGATCGTACTGGCGCAGGTGCGGACCGGAGTGGAGCAGGAGATCCTCGACGAGTGGGCGGCGAAGCATCATCCGGGTGTCGGCGTGGTCAGGCTCGAGGACGTCGACGTGGCCGCTCTCGATCCGGACACCACCCTGATTCCGGCGCGCGTGGTGTGGTTGCCGCCGGTGCGTCGCGGTGAACGCAAGGTCGCGTTGGCCGACGCGATCGTGCTCTCGAATCCGCGGCGCCCACCGGCCTTCCGGCAGGCGGCCATCCGCAGGCACGGACCGGATCGGGTCCGCGTGGTGCAGGGCGTCCCCGCCACAGTGGCCGAACTCGGCGCTCGCTACGACGAGCGGCAGGCCGAGGGGACGTCGTTCGCAGGCTTCGTCGGCATGCAGGCCGCGATCTCGGCCGAGCGCGCGGAACTCGAACTCGTCGGAACCCGGTACAAGGTGCCGCGACTGGTGGCCGAGCAGATCAGCTCGTCGGCCAGATTCCAGGCCGCGGCCGCCGAACTCGCGGCCGAACTCGGGCGGTCCGCCGCATCCGTGGCGCAGGAGGCCACCGACAAGATGAGCGCCTTCGTCGCAACCCAGAGCAGACTGGTCCGCGACGTCTTCACCTCCACTTTCAGCGGACTTTACGAGCGCGCATGGTCGGTGTCGGCGGATCTGGACACCCTCGGACGTCTGCGCTCGGTCAACAAGTCGAGTTCGCTGGTGTTCCTGCCCTCGCACCGGTCGTACGTCGACTCGCTGATCCTGGCCAGTGTGCTGCATCAGCACGACTTTCCGCCGAACCTCGTGCTCGGGGGTGAGAACCTGGCGTTCTGGCCGATGGGACCGATCGCCCGCCGCGCGGGCACCGTGTTCATCCGGCGCAAGTTCGGCGCCGACCCGGTCTACAAGCTGGCGATGCGCTCGTACCTCTCCTTCATCGTCGAGAAGCGCTTCAATCTGGAGTGGTACATCGAGGGCGGCCGAAGCCGGACCGGCAAGCTGCGGCCGCCGATGCTCGGTCTGCTCGCCTACGTCGCGGACGCTGTGGAGGCGCTCGACGCCGCGGACGTGGTGGTGGTGCCGACCTCGATCGTCTACGACCAGCTTCCGGAGATCGCCGCCATGGCGAAGGAGTCGGCCGGGGGCACCAAGAGTCCCGAGGACCTCAAGTGGCTGCTCAAGTACGCTCGCGCCCAGCGGACGTATCGCGGCGAGGCCCGCGTCCGGTTCGGTGAACCGTTCTCGCTCCGCGAAGCGCTGGCCGAGGCGGGGACCGGGCGGGCACGCCTGGAGAAGGTCGCGTTCAAGGTCATGGACGAGATCAACGCCGCGACTCCGATCTCGGCGACGTCTCTGGCCGGGTTCGCATTGCTCGGCGCCGCGGACCGGGCGTACACGGCGCGGGAGATCGAGGTGATTCTGGCGCCGTTGCTGACCTACATCGACACCCGCGGCCTGCCCGGCCCCGACCCGTCGCTGTGCCGCGGGCTCGGGCTGCTCACCACGCTCCGCGAACTCACCGACGCCGGTGTCCTCGAGACCTTCGACGGCGGCCCGGAGCAGGTGTGGTCCATCGCCCCCGACAATCATGCGGTCGCCGCCTACTACCGCAACGGCGCGCTGCACCACTTCGTCGGCCGGGCGATCGTCGAACTGGGGATGCTCGCCGTGTCGGCGGGCGACGTGGTGGAGGGAGGCCCGGCGCCCGACGCGCAGGCCGGCGCCGACGAGGGGCTGCTCGCTCCCGCGCAGCAGGAGGTGCTCCGCATCCGCGATCTGCTCAAGTTCGAGTTCTTCTTCCCCGCCAAGCAGGAGTTCCTCCATCGGCTCGGAGCCGAGATGGATCTGCTCGCTCCCGGTTGGCGGACCGACCGGCGGACCAAGGAATGGGTGCATGCGGCGCTGCTGGCGAGCGCGGGGCAACTGTTCGCCCGCCGCACGCTGCAGACCTTCTTCGACGCGCAGCTGGTGGTGGCGACCCGGCTGGTCGCCCTCGGATCCGAGGAACTCGACAAGGAGGAGGTGTTGACCGAGTGTCTCGGCCTGGGCCGCCAGTTGTCGTTGCAGGGCGTGGTGCACAGCAAGGACTCGGTGTCCCGGGAACTGTACGACGGCGCGTACCGGCTGGCCGACAACCGTGGCGCGGTGCACGGTGATTCGGCGAGCGAGGTGGCCTCCCGCCGCAGAGCCTGGCTCGACGAGGTGGAGGAGATGCGGTGCAGGCTCGCCCGGATCGCCGAGATCGAAGCGGCGCAGGCCGCAGCGCGGGAGGCGGACGCATGAGTGCGCTGGCGGAGCGGCTGCGGGCGATCCGGTCCGCGCCCGAGGGCGGGCGGGTCTGTGCCTTCTTCGACTACGACGGCACGCTGATCGAGGGGTTCTCGGCCACGGCGATCCTGCGGGCGCGTCTGCGCAGCCTCGAGTTCACGCCCGGCGAACTCCTCGACGGACTGATGATCGCCCTGCGCGGCTGCTCGTCGGAGCAGGACTTCGCCGAGGTGCTCGAAGCCACGCGGCCGGCGTTCGCGGGCAAGACCTACGCCGAGTTGCTGGCGATGGGCGAGCGGCTGTTCAAAGAGGACACGGCGTCCAAGCTGCGGCCGCAGATGTGGCAGATCATTCGCGCGCACCGGTCCAAGGGACACCGCATCGTGATCGCGTCCTCGGCCACGCGCTTTCAGATCGAGCCCATCGCCCGGCAGATCGATGCCGACGACGCGCTCGCGACCGACGTCGAGGTGATCGATGGGATCGCGACCGGCAAGATCCTCGGCAGACCTCTGTGGGGCCCCGGCAAGGCCGCCGCGGTGCGGCGCCTGGCCGCCGAGCACGATCTGGACCTGGCGTCGTCGTTCGCCTACAGCGACGGAAACGAGGATGTGCCCTATCTGGAGGCGGTAGGACATCCGGCGGCGGTGTCGCCCCAGCGGGGGCTGCGGGCGGTCGCCGAATCGCGTGGCTGGCCGATCCTGGAACTGCGGAATCCGTCGCACAACAGGCTCGGCATGCTCGCCCGCACCAGTGCCTTCTACGGCTCGTTTCTCGGCGGCGCCGCCGTCGGATTCGCCAGGGGAGTGCTCAGCGACGACGGCACGCAGGTGATGCAGAAGGCTGTCTCGTCGGGGATCGACACCGGTTTCGCACTCGCCGGGGTCCGGGTGGACGTCCTCGACGGAGGCGGCTATCTGCAGTCGGCTCGACCGTGCGTCTTCGTGTTCAACCACCAGTCCAAGCTCGATCTCCCGGTGATGATCCATCTCATCCGCGGCCAGGCCACGGGGGTGGCGAAGAAGGAGATCCGCGACCTGCCGCTGTTCGGCAGAATCCTGGAGGTCGGGGGTGTGGCGTTCATCGACCGCGCCGACGCCGGCCGGGCGATCGAACAGTTGGAACCGGTGGTCCGGAAGGTGGTCGACGAGGGGTTCTCGCTCGTCGTGGCCCCGGAGGGGACGAGGTCGGCGACGCCGCGGATCGGTGAGTTCAAGAAGGGACCGTTCCACATCGCCATGCAGGCCGGCGTGCCGGTGGTGCCGGTGGTCTTGCGCAACGCGGGCGAGCTGATGTGGCGCGGAGCGCAGTTGATCAAACCCGGCACGGTCGAGGTCCGAGTGCTGCCGCCGGTGGACACCTCCTCGTGGGTGCCCGAGAAGGTCGGCGAGTACGCGAGCCAGGTGCGACAGCAGTTCCTGGACGCGCTGGCCGACTGGCCGGTCACCGCGTTCGACGACGGCCGGATGACCAGGACGATGGGAGTCTTCGAGTGGCAGGAGTCCGAAGGTGACGAGTGATTCCGGCGCACCGCGCGAGCCGGTGGTGGACCGGCCTCTTGCATGGGGCACCGAACCGGAGATGAGTGCGGTCGACACGGTCATGTGGCGCGGCGACGCCGACCGCCGGTTGCGGTCGACGATCTCGATGCTCGAGGTCTACGACTGTGAACCGGATTGGGATCGGCTCGTGGCGGCGCACGACTGGGGAAGCCGGATGGCGCCGCGGTTCCGTCAGCGAGTGATCGAATCGCCGCTGCGCACCGGCACCCCGAGTTGGGAGGTGGACCCCGACTTCGACTTGCACTACCACCTGCGGCGCGTCCGGGTGGCCGGCGACGGATCGATGCGCGAGGTCCTCACCCTCTGCGAACAGCTGGCGATGACACCGCTCGACTCGGCTCGACCGCCGTGGGAGGGCTACCTCATCGACGGGCTGGCCGACGGCAAGACCGCGTACTTCTTCAAGGCGCATCATGCTCTCACCGACGGACTCGGTGCGATTCTCGTTCTCGCGCAACTGCATTCCACCAGCCGCGAGCCGATACCGGGCAAGCCGCAGCCGCCCGCCCCCGCACCCGGGGATCTGTCGTCTCTCGACGTGCTGAGCCGCCAGATCGGAGAGGAGATCCGCCGGCTGCCGAAACTGGCCGGACTCGCCGTCGCCGGAGTCCGGGCGATCGGTGATCCCAAGCGGACCCTGCGCCGAGTGCTTCGGTACGGCCGATCGGTTCCGCGAGTCGCCGGAATGATCAGTCCGCCCGGATCACCGCTGCTGGCGGCTCGCAGCCTCTCGTGGCGGTTCAGTGCGTTCGAGGTGGACTTCGCCGCGCTGCGCGCCGTGAGTTCGGCGACCGGCGCGTCGATCAACGACGTCTACCTCGGCGGCCTGATCGGCGGCTTCCGGCGGTACCACGAGAGCATGGGGACGGTGGTCGACACGATTCCCGTCGCGATCCCCATCTCGGTCCGTGAACCCGGCGATCCCGATGGCGGAAACCGGATCGCCGTCGGGCGGCTCGCGGGACCGATCGGGATCGACGACCCGTTCGAGCGTGTGCTGACCATCCGGGAGCAGGTCCGCGCGGCGCGCGCCGAGCCCGCGGTCGACATCCTCAACACCATCGGGCCGGTGGCGGCTTGGCTGCCCGGCCCGCTGCTGGCGCAGTTCAGCGGCACCACGTCGCAGAACGATCTGCAGGCCAGCAATGTGCCGGGGATTCCGTGGGAGACGTTCGTCGCCGGCGCCCGTGTGGAGCGGATGTTCCCCTTCGGCCCGCTGCCCGGCTGCGCGGTGATGGCCACGATGATCACGCACAACGGCACGGCGTGCCTCGGCCTGAACTTCGACGCCGCCGCCGTCACCGAGCCGGAATTATTCGCCGAGTGCCTCGTCGACGGCTTCAACGAGGTGCTGGACCTGGGCGATGACCCGGGTGACCGCCTGAAGCGGGTGGTGTAGGCGGTTAGGCCAGATCCACCGAGGCTCCATTCGAGAACATCGAATCGTGCAGTTCCACGGCTGCGGGAACAGCGCCCTTCGGCATATCGAATACGAGCTTGACGTCGACTGCGTTGCCCGGGTTGATGTTGTCCCAGACGGTGATGTCCGACCCGCCGAGCGCGATCTGCGCTGTCGTGTCGGGCTCGAATGTCCGGTCTTCGGAGTCGGTCAGCTTCTGGGCGGTCGGAGAGAAGGACTGGGGCTTCTTCCCGATGTTCTTCACTGTGACCGACAGGATGACGAACTGCCCTTGAGCCTGCTCGGTGAGGTAGGGATTGTCACCCACAGAGGGCACGCCCTTCTCGACACCGGTGACAGTGAACTCGAACTTGCCATCCCGGACGGGAGTGTTGAGCCCCGCATCCTTCGACTTCTTGTCAGACTTCTCGTTCGTTTCATCGTCTGGGACAGCGGTCGCTGTGTCGGCTCGCTGGGAAACGGTCGCCGCGCTCTTCGCAGTCTTGTCAGTGGACTTGTCGTCATCGCCGCCGCTCATCGCCGCCGCGATGATCACCACTACGACGACGATGCCGACGATCCATGGCCACTTCTTGCGCTGCTTGGCCGGCGGCACGGGCGGTTGCATCCCTGGGCCGACGGGTGGATGGCCATACTGCGGGTAGGGGCCATTCGGTGGAAGGGGTGGCTGGTTGGTCATCGTGCTCCTGAATGTGCGTGTGCGCAATGCGCGGAAACCGTACGAATCTTAGGAGTCGGCAATGTCTTGTTCGGGGATATCAGCGAGCCCGGTGGACGATTAGACCGATCAGCCGACAAGCGTTTGGAAGTTCGCTGTGCCACAACGCACTTCGCCGGCGAGGTGGTGCCTCGCCGGCGAAGTCGTTTTCCGTTGTCTGACCAGGTGATGGGATCAGACGTCTCCGCGGCGCAGCATCCGGCCGCGGGGGTTCTCGAAGTCGACCTTCTGACCGCGAAGCCAGGTGCCCGTGACGACGCCGGCCAGGGCGCGGCCGTCGTACGGACTGATCGGGTTCTTGTGATGCAGGTTGCGGACGTCGACCACCTGCGCCGAATCGGGCTCGAAGATCGCGAAGTCGGCGTCGCAGCCGAGGGCGATGCGGCCCTTGTTGGTCAGCCCGGCCAGAGCCGCGGGCTTGGCCGACATCCATTCCATCACCTGCGGCAGGCCGATGCCGCGGCGCTTGGCCTCGGTCCAGATCAGCGACAGTCCCAGTTGCAGTGATGCGACGCCGCCCCAGGCGACGCCGAAGTCGCCGCCCTCGACGTCTTTGAGGTCGACCGTCGACGGCGAGTGGTCGGACACGATGCAGTCGATGGTGCCGTCGAGCAGCCCCTGCCAGAGCAGCTCTCGGTTCGACGCCTCGCGGATCGGCGGACAGCATTTGTACGCGGTGGCGCCGTTGGGGATCTCCTCGGCGAGCAGCGTCAGGTAGTGCGGACACGTCTCGACGGTGAGCTTGACGCCGTCGCGGCGCGCCGAGGCGATCATCGGCAGTGCGTCCGAGGACGACAGGTGCAGGATGTGCGCGCGGGCGCCGGTCCAGCGGGCGCGCTCGATCACCTCGGCGACCGCCACGTTCTCTGCGCCGCGCGGGCGGGAGGCCAGGAAGTTCGCGTACTGGTTGCCCTCCGCGGTGGGCGCGTGGTCGATCGCGTGCGAGTCCTCGGCGTGAACGATCATCAGGGAGTCGTACTTCGCCAGCTCCGCCATATCCGCTTCCATCTCGTCGGCGGTGAGATGCGGAAACTCGTCGACGCCCGAGTGCAGCAGGAAGCACTTGAAACCGAAGACGCCCTCGTCGTGCAGCCCGCGGAGGTCGCCCTCGTTGCCGGGAATGGCGCCGCCCCAGAAGCCGACGTCGATGTAGGTCTTGCCCGCGGCGGCCCGCCGCTTGATGTTGAGCGCCTCGACCGTGACGGTGGACGGAATCGAGTTCAGCGGCATGTCGATCAGCGTGGTGACGCCGCCCGCGGCGGCCGCCTTGGTGGCGGACTCGAAGCCCTCCCATTCGGTGCGACCCGGCTCGTTCACGTGCACGTGGGTGTCGACCAGCCCCGGAATCATCACTTGATTCGACGCGAGTTCGATGACCTCGGCACCCTGCAGGCCGCTGCCGAGCGGCTCGATCGCGGTGACGCGGCCGTCGCGGATGCCGATCTCGCGGGCCACGATCCCCGCCGTCGTCAACATCTGCTCGCCGCGCAGGACCAGATCGAACGCGGTCGCGGGCTCGGCGGACACGGACTGCGCCGTCTCGTTGCTCTCCGGGCTGGTACTCATGTGCGGCTGCTCCTCCACGTGGTCGCCGGACAGATCTGTCGAGGAGAGAATACCGCAGAGTAATTCCTCATGGTGGAATCACATCGTCGTTTTTTGGAACGGCGCCCAGCGGGCGTGCGACGTGCTCGGGGGTTGACATCTGACCGAGCGGTAGGCGTAAATGTTCAAAACCACGGAATCTTAATTCCACACAGTGGAATCAGCGGTTGGCGGCAAGGTCCTCCGCGACGAGTGAAAGTCCTGCCATGAGCACCGAATCATCCGGAGTGATCGAGGACGCCGGCCCCGCCGGCCGCACTGAGTCCGCGGTGTCGTTCGACGACGTCGCCGTGCGGACCGAGCAGGGACTGCCGGAATGCGTGAGTCCCGCCCTCTACAACGCCGATCTGGCTCCGACCAAGCGGGCCGGACGACGATGGAGCGCGTACAACATCTTCACGCTGTGGGCCAACGACGTGCACAGCCTCGGCAACTACGCGTTCGCGATCGGCCTGTTCGCGCTCGGCCTGGGCGGATGGCAGATCCTGCTGGCCCTCGGCCTCGGCGGACTGTTCCTGTTCCTGCTCCTGAATCTCTCGGGATTCATGGGCGAGAAGACCGGCGTCCCGTTCCCGGTGATGAGCCGGATCTCGTTCGGCATCCGTGGTGCGCAGATCCCCGCCCTCATCCGCGGCGCCGTCGCCATCGCCTGGTTCGGCATCCAGACCTTCCTCGCGTCGGTGGTGCTGCGCATCCTGATCGTCGCGCTGATCCCGTCGGCCCAGAACCTCGATGCGAACAGTTTCCTCGGACTCTCCACCCTCGGCTGGATCTCGTTCGTCTCGCTGTGGGTGATCCAGCTGGTGATCGTCAGCTACGGCATGGAGATGATTCGCCGGTACGAGGCCTTCGCCGGACCCGTCATTCTCATCACCATGATCGCGCTGGCCGTCTGGATGCTCAGCCAGGCCGACTGGACCATCGCGTGGACGACGCCGGACTCGCTCACCGGCGGTGAGATGTGGGCCAAGATCGTCGGCGGCGCCAGCCTCTGGGTGGCGATCTACGGCACGTTCGTCCTCAACTTCTGCGATTTCACCCGCAACGCGAAGTCGAAGGGCTCCATCGTGCGGGGCAACTTCTTCGGCATTCCGCTGAACATGCTGCTCTTCGGCGGCATCGTCATCACCCTCGCCGGCGCGCAGTTTCGGATCGACGGCCGGGTCATCGAATCGCCGGCCGACATCGTCCAGGCCGTGCCGAACACGTTCCTGCTGGTGCTCGCCTGCCTCGCGCTGCTGATCCTGACGGTCGCGGTCAACATGATGGCGAACTTCGTCGCACCGATCTACGCGCTGAGCAATCTGTTCCCCAAGACGCTGAACTTCCAGCGCGCGGCGCTGGTCTCCGCGGTCATCGGTCTGGTGATCCTGCCGTGGAACCTCTACAACTCGCCCGCGGTCATCAATTACTTCCTCGGCGGACTCGGTGCCCTGCTCGGCCCGCTGTTCGGCATCGTGATGGCCGACTACTGGCTGGTCCGGCGATCGCGGGTCAATGTTCCCGAGCTGTTCACCGAGGACCCCGACGGCGCCTACCACTACCGGGGCGGCGTCAACCCCCGCGCGGTGATCGCACTGATCCCGACGGCGGCGTTCGCTCTCGTCCTGGCTTTCGTGCCGGCCTTCGAAGTGGTCTCGGAGTACTCGTGGTTCATCGGGGCCGCCGTCGGTGCGATCGTCTATTTGCTCGTCGCCGATCGCAAGGGACCGTTCGCCGACGTCTCCGGCGAGGCCATCGCCGTCGCCAGCACGCACTGACGTCCGGCACGCCCCATTCCCGTCCATTCCCCCGAAGGAGCGAATCCGTGCGGATTCTCGTCGCCAACGTCAACACCACGCAGTCCATGACCGACGCGATCGCGGAGTCGGCCCGGGCCGTCGCCGCGCCCGGGACCGAGATCTTCGGCGTCACTCCGCGCTTCGGCGCGGACTCCTGCGAGGGCAACTTCGAGTCGTACCTCGCCGCTATCGCCGTCATGGATGCGATCACGTCCTATCCCGAGCCCTTCGACGCCGTCATCCAGGCCGGCTACGGCGAACACGGCCGAGAGGGACTGCAGGAACTGCTCGACGTGCCCGTCGTCGACATCACCGAGGCGGCCGCCTCGACGGCCATGTACCTCGGTCACAAGTACTCGGTCGTCACGACGCTCGACCGCACCGTTCCGCTGATCGAGGACCGACTGCGCCTCGCCGGTCTCGCGACGCGCTGCGCGTCGGTGCGGGCGTCCGGCCTCGGCGTCCTCGAATTGGAGTCCGACCCGGAGCGTGCCGTGGAGGCGATCGTCGCGCAGGCGCGCGAAGCGGTCGAGCGCGATCACGCCGAGGTGATCTGCCTCGGCTGCGGCGGAATGGCCGAGCTCGAGGAGAAGGTCAGGGCCGCGACCGGCGTTCCCATCGTCGACGGCGTGCGTTCGGCGGTCACCGTCGCCGAGGGGCTCGTCCGCATGGGACTGTCGACCTCCAAGGTGCGCACGTACGCACCGCCGCGTGAGAAGAAGGTCGTGGGCTGGCCGTTCCAGATCTGATCCGCCGACCACCGAAGCATGGAACCGCCCGGCACGCGGTGGGGGAGCACGCGTACCGGGCGGAGTGCGGGGAGACGATCTGCCTGAAGTCAGAGCAGGATCTGGCGGTTGACGTCCTTGTAGAGCAGATACCGGAAGTTCGACGGCCCACCGGCGTAGCAGGCCTGCGGGCAGAACGCGCGCAGGGAGAGGTAGTCGCCCTCCTGCACCTCCACCCAGTCGCCGTTGAGGTGGTAGACGGCCTTGCCTTCCAGCATCAGGAGTCCGTGCTCCATGACGTGCGTCTCGGCGAAGGGGATGGTGGCGCCGGGCTCGAAGGTCACGACGTTGACATGCATGTCGTAGGCGAGGTCCTGCGGATCGAGCATGCGGGTGGTGCGCCATTTGCCGTCGGTGCCGGGCATCGCGGACGGTTCGATGTCCCGCTCGTTCCCGAAGCGGACCGACGGCGCATGGCCGTCGACGGGCTGATAACGCTTGCGGATCCAGACGAAGGTCGCGTCGGCGTCTGCGTCGTTGCGTGCCGACCACGCCGTGCCCGCGGGGAGGTAGGCGAACCCGCCCTCGGTGAGCGTCTGCGCATGTCCGTCGGCGACCACCGACAGCGCGCCGGAGGTGACGAACAGGAAACCCTCCACCTCGGGCTGCGGCTCGGGCCGGTCGGCGCCTCCACCGGGCTGGACCTCCATGATGGCCTGGAAGAACGTGGTGGAACCGCCGGCGACCGGCCGATTCAGGATCCAGCCGCGCGTGCGGGTCCACTCGGGGAAGACCGACGTGACGATGTCGGAGAGGACACCGCGGGGGATCACCGTGTACGCCTCGGTGACCACGGCCCGATCCGTGAGCAGCGCGGTCTGCGGCGGCAGGCCGCCGCGGGGAGTGTAGTACGACGCTTTCTGCGGTGGGGTCACGACGTCTCCTCTGTGGGGTGTGAGTTCGGTTCAGGCGAGCGGAGTGGTGATGCGACCGAGGGCGACGGCCCGGACCGTCTCCATCGGGAGGTCGGTGGCGGCTTCCACATCGTCGGCGGGGAGTGCGCCGCAGACGGCGCCGCGGTCGATGAAACCGGCGAGTGCGCGGGCCGTGGCCGGCTCGTCGAGAATCCCGGAGTCGATGCGGTGCATGTAGTTCCGCAGACGCGCGGCGGCGGGAGCGAAGCCGTCGCGGTAGAAGGCGTAGGTGGCCAGGAAACGGGTCACGAGCTGGTTCGGGTGCAGATCCCACCCCTGGTAGATGCCGCGCTCCAGGTGGCGGCGGACGAGTCGGGCGTGCAGCCGCCAGGCCGCCGCCCGCTCCCGGTCGTCGCCGACGGGCAGGACGTTGGTGGAACCGTCGGACAGGTGAACGCCGGTGCCCGCGACGGCCAGCTGCATGACGTTCTTGGCGTGGTCGGCCGCCGGGTGCTCCATCGATTGGTACGCCGCCGCGATGCCGAGCGACGCCGAGTAGTCGTAGGTGCCGTAGTGCAGTGAGCTGACCCGTCCGTCGCCCGCATGGATCAGTCTCGCCACCGGAGCCGTGCCGTCGGGGCCCAGGACGGCCTGCGGCGTCTCCACCTGGACCTCGAACCGGATGCGCCGGGACGGGAGGCCGTGCGCCTGTTCCAGTGCTGCCGCGACCTGGACCATCGCCTCCACCTGGTCCACCGAAGTGACCTTCGGGAGCGTGAGGGTGAGGCCGTCGGGCAGCGGCCCTCCGGCCGCCAAGGCGCCGATGAAGGCGTCGAGCGTGCGCAGCCCGCGGCGCCGGACGGGAGCCTCGAAGCATTTGAAGCGGATGCCGATGAACGGCGGGAGCGCGTCGGAGTCGTTCGCGGAGCGCACCGCTGCGGCGGCGGATGCGACGTCGGCGTCCTCGGCGGCGTCACCGCGGTCGCCGTATCCGTCCTCGAAGTCGAGACGGAGGTCCTCGATGGGTTCGGACCTCAGTTTGGCCGCGACGAGATCGGCGAGCCGTTCCGGCGTGGACTCGGGCGCGGCGCCGAGTCCGATCATCGCCGCGACCGCGTCGAGGCCGCCGGCCGCGCGCGCGGTGTCCAGTGCGGCGGCGCCCCATTGTCGCGGGAGTTCGGGTGCGTAGCGGTCGGCGGGAACGTACACGGTGTGGACCGGCTGGCGTCGACCGTCGTCGCCGGGGTAGCGGCGTACCAGGTCCTCGTCCGCCTCCGACAATCGGCTGTCGACGTCGGCCAGAAAGGAGTCGCTGAGATAGCCGCTGGTCATTCACCCTCCCGGTCAGTCGAATACGGAATTGCAATTCCGCATCGTGGAGTCTAGTGCGAATTGTGCACTTCACACAAGCGGACACGGATTGTGGAGACGCTTTGTGTTCCGCATGGTGGAAGATAGAGTTCTGGTGTCCCATAACTGAGGAGCGAGACGGTGGCCGCAGCGGCAAGCGAGAGCAAGACGGGCGGCGTGCAGTCCGTCGAGCGCGCATTCGAATTGATGGAGTTGATCGGCCGAGCCGGCGGCGAGTGCTCGCTCAGCCACCTCTCCGGCGAGTCGCCGCTGCCTCCGCCGACCATCCACCGGCTGCTTCGCACGCTCGTCGGCATCGGATACGTCCGGCAGCTGCCGAACAAACGGTACGCGCTCGGACCTCGACTGATCCGTTTGGGCGAGGTCGCCAACCGGCAGCTCGGCGCGGTCGCGGATCCGGTACTGGAGGCGCTGGTGGCCGAGCTGTCGGAGACCGCGAGCCTCGCGGTCCTCGACGGAGACATGGTCATCTACACCGCCCAGGTGCCGTCGCCGCACACCATGCGCACCAACAACGAGGTCGGACGACGGGTCAACCTGCACAATTCCGGGGTCGGCAAGGCGATTCTGGCAGAGCTCGACGACGCCCGGATCCTCAAGCTCGTGTCGCAGGCGGGCATGCCCGCGACCACGAAATACAGCGTCACCTCCCTCTCCGGCGTCTTCGCGGAGGTG
The DNA here is from genome assembly GCF_039531975.1 of Gordonia cholesterolivorans. NCBI lineage: Bacteria > Bacillati > Actinomycetota > Actinomycetes > Mycobacteriales > Gordoniaceae > Gordonia > Gordonia cholesterolivorans. The sequence continues at coordinate 48,349 of NZ_BAAARB010000018.1, forward strand.
GAACGGGTGCGCTCGAACGGCTACTCAGTGGACGAACAGGAGCAGGAACTCGGCGTCCGCTGCGTCGCGATGGCGGTTCCCGGGGCGCCGACCCCGATGGCCGTCGGGATCTCCGGTCCGACGTCGCGGATGGACGATGAACTGCAGGAGCGGGCGGTCCTCGCGCTCCGGCGGGCCACCGGCGTGATCTCGGAGGCGTTGATCGGCGCCAGGGAGGCCTGAGCCACGCGACCGGCCGCGGTCAGCCCGGCCAGTACATACTGTCCGGAGTCGCCCGTGCGCCGAAGATCGCCTGGCCCACCCGGACACAGGTGGAGCCCTCTTCGACGGCGAGCTCGTAATCGCCCGACATGCCCATCGAGAGGCCGCCGTCGCCGAGGAGATCCGGGTCGACGTCGCGGGTCCGGTCGCGGAGGTCGCGCAGCAGCCGGAAGCACGAGCGCACCCGATCGGTGTCGTCGGAGAAGACCGCGAGCGTCATCAGTCCGCGAACGCGCAGGGCGGAGTAGTTCGGCAGCTGCCTGAGCAGCGCAGGCAGCTCGTCGGGCGCGAGCCCGTACTTGCTGTCCTCGCCCGAGGTGTTCACCTGCACGTACACGTCGAGGCCGCGGCCCGCGGCCTGCAGCCTGCGGTCGAGCGCCTCGGCCACGCGGAGGCTGTCGAGCGCCTGGAATTCGTCGGCGAAAGCGGCCACGTCCTTGGCCTTGTTGGTCTGCAGGTGCCCGATCACCGACCAGGAGACGTCGAGGTCGGCTAGGGCGCCGTGCTTTCGCTTGGCCTCCTGCACCTTGTTCTCGCCGAGGCGACGACAGCCGGCGGCGACGGCGTTGACGATCCGCTCCTCGGGCACCGTCTTCGACACCGGAAGGAGCTGCACCTGAGCCGGATCACGTCCGGCCCGACGCGCGGCGGCGTCGATCCGTGCCTGCACGGCGGCGATGTTGCGCCGGAAGTCCTCGACGGCGACGGCGGTGGTGTACTGACGGCTCTGCTCGGCGGATTCGGTCATGGCACCGATTATCCCGGGCCGGCACGCCACGGCGCGCCGGGCCCGCGCCAGGTGTCAGATCTCCACCATCCGGTGCTCGCGAGCCGGGCGCCGCTGGCCGCGGATCGCGATCAGTTCGCGGGCGTGTCGGTCGAGGGCGACGTCGCCGGGAAGCCTCGGCGTCCACGTCGGTGCCGGCGCGGCGTCACCGTCCGCGTCGAGCGCTGCCAGCACCGTCAGACCGTGGGCCGCGAGGCGGCGCGTCTGCTGCCCGTCGCGCGGCCAGTGGGCGTGGACGTGCACCGAGACATGCATGGTCTGGCGGCCGGTGTGGATCAGACGGGCGCTGACCTCGACCACCTGTCCGATGCGGATCGGCTCGTAGAAGCGGACGCCGCCCATGTAGACGGTGACCGCTTCGCCGCCGCACCACCGCACCCCGCAGAGGTACGCGGCGTCGTCGATCCAGCCCATCACCCGGCCGCCGTGGGTGTTGCCGCCCCAGTTGACGTCGGTGGGGGCGGCGAGGAATCGGGTGGAGGCCTCGGGTGCGGTCGACGGCGCGCCGTAGTCGGCCCCGGCCATCGCCGCGGTGATCCGATTGCGGACCTCGGTGCGTTCGGCGGCGTACGCGGCGCGGTCGAGGTCGTCGGGCAGGACGGGCCGCCATTGACGGACCGGTGTCGGCGTGCCGTCGTCGTCGACGGCGACGAACACCAGGATGCAGCGACTCGCCTCGGTGAACTCGCCGAGCCGCGGATCGGCCGAGGCCACCCGGCATTCGATGTGCATGCTCGATCGGCCGGTGAGGATGAGAGTGGCCGTCACCTCGACGATGTCGCCGGAATCGATGTCCCGCCCGAAGCTGATGTTCCCGACGTAGGCGGTCACGCTGTAGCCGCCGGACCAGGCCGCCGCGCACGCGTAGGCCGCCTTGTCGACCCATTCGAGGATCCGACCGCCGCGGACACCGCCGCCGAGGGTCGCGACATCGGTCGGGGCCGCCATGAAACGCAGGGTGATCTGCCGGTCGCTGAGGTGCATCGCCTTCTCCTGTTCGTGGATTCGGCAATGCTGGACCACGTGCCGAACGCACCGGCGAGCGGGGTGCCGATGCGAGAACTCCGTGATCCGCGGGTAACGCGGGCGACATCGGCCGGTAGCCCTCAGACGCGCTGGATGATCGCTGCGAGCCCCTGACCTCCGCCGATGCACATGGTGGCCAGACCGTACAGGGCGTCGCGGCGGCGCAGCTCGCGGGCGAGCGTGCCGAGCATCCGGGTCCCGGTGGCGCCGACGGGATGCCCCAGCGAGATGCCCGAACCGTGGACGTTGATCCGAGCGGCATCGTCGGCTCCCAGACCCAGCTCGCGAGTGCAGGCGAGAGCCTGGGCGGCGAAGGCCTCGTTCAGTTCGATCAGATCCATATCGGCGAGGGACAGCCCGGCGCGGGCGAGGGCGGCGCCGGTCGCGGGAACCGGTCCGATGCCCATGTACGCCGGGTCCACTCCGGCGACGGACCACGAGACCAGGCGTGCGATCGGCTCGAGACCCAGCTCCTGCGCCCGCTCGGGGTGCGTCACCAGACAGACCGCCGCCGCGTCGTTCTGCCCGCTGGCATTGCCCGCGGTGACCGTCGCGTCGGGGTCGGAGGCGGCCAGGATGGGCCGGAGCCGCCCGAGGGTCTCCATCGTCGTATCGGCACGGGGATGTTCGTCGGAGTCGACGACGATGTCGCCCGCCTTCGAGGGAACCGTGACGGGCACGATCTCCTCGGCGAACACGCCGGACCGCTGTGCCTCCACCGCTCGCCGATGCGATTCGACGGCGAGGGCGTCCTGGTCGGTGCGGGAGATCCCGTACCGCCTGCGGAGATTCTCAGCGGTCTCGAGCATGCCGCCGGGGACCGGGTGATGGCGCCCACCCGCGGTCACACGCCCGCGCGCCAAGCCGTCGTGCAGCATCACACCAGGCCCGCGCACGCCCCAGCGCATGTCGGTGCTGTAGAAGGGGACGTTGCTCATCGACTCGGTTCCGCCGGCGACGGCCAAGCCGCACGCGCCGGTGGCCACCTGCATGGCGGCCATGATCACCGAGTACAGACCGGAACCGCAGCGGCGGTCCACCTGCGCGCCGGGCACCGTCACCGGCAGTCCGGCGTCGAGTGCGACCACGCGTCCGATGGCGGGGGCCTCGCTGGTGGGGTACACGTTGCCGAGCACCACGTCGTCGACGGCTTCCGGGTCCAGACCCGTGCGCTCGATCAGTGCGCGGAGCGCGATCTCGCCCAGCCGGGCCGCCGACAGCGATCTGAGGGCACCGCCGTACCTGCCGATCGGAGTGCGGAGGGGTTCACAGATGACGACATCGCGCATATCGGCCAGCCTGTCACGCGGTCGCCTTGACAGAACGCCGAACTCCCCAAAAGATCGGGGTTTCCGGCGAAGGAGTGCAGTGATGAACGACGTCAGGGTGGAGCGCGACGGCGACGTGACGGTGGTGATCATGGCCCGGCCGGAACGGCACAACGCGGTCGACGCCGGCATGGCGCGCGAACTCGCGGCCGCCTTCCGCGAATTCGAGGCCTCCGACGCCCGGGTGGCGGTGCTGGCGGGCGACGGTCCGTCGTTCTGCGCCGGTGCCGATCTCAAGGCCGTCGGCACCGAGCGCACCAATGTGCTGACGCCGGACGGAGACGGCCCGATGGGACCGACCAGGATGGACCTCGACAAGCCGGTCGTCGCCGCGATCAACGGGCACGCGGTGGCCGGCGGGCTGGAACTGGCACTGTGGTGCGATCTCCGGGTCGCCGACGAGGACGCCACGTTCGGCGTGTTCTGCCGCCGGTGGGGCGTACCGCTGATCGACGGCGGAACGGTCCGCCTGCCGCGCCTGATCGGACACAGCCGTGCGATGGACCTCATCCTGACCGGCCGTCCCGTCGACGCCGCGGAGGCGCTGACGTTCGGTCTGGTGAACCGCGTGGTCCCGGCGGGGACCGCACGCGAGGCGGCGGTTGCGCTCGCCCACGACATCGCGCGCATGCCCGCCACCTGCATGCGCGGCGACCGTCGCTCGGCCCGCGCACAATGGGCGGACTCCGAGGAGGCCGCGCTGCGCCGGGAGTTCGCGATCGGCATGACCTCGCTGCGTGCGGACGGTGTCGGCGGCGCGCAGCGTTTCGCGGCGGGCAGGGGACGCGGCGGGTCGTTCGACGACATCTGACCCGGACACCCTGAGTCGGGCATCCGGCACTCCCGCGCCGGGCCGCGTCGCAGTAGGGTCTCAGACATGGGTGACGCTACGACTCCGGAGACCTTCGCAGCGCCGAGGCTCCGGGCGCTGGAACGGGCCGATCTGCAGTTCGTCCACGGCCTTTTCAACGATCCCGAGGTGATGCGCTACTGGTTCGAGCCGGCGCACGTGACCATCACCGACCTCGAGGAGACATTCGTCCGGCAGCAGCGGTGCGGAGACCGTGAGCGCCGCTTCATCGTCGACGCCGCCGGACGCCGGGTGGGGCTGGTCGAGTTGGTGTACATCGACCAGGTGCACCGCAACTGCGAATTCCAGATCATCATCGCGCCCGGCGAGCAGGGACGCGGATACGCCGGCGCGGCGACGCGCGCGGCGCTCGACTTCGCATTCCGCTCGCTCAACCTGCACAAGGTGTACCTGCTGGTGGACACCGAAAACGCCGCGGCCATCCACGTGTACGAGAAGGCGGGGTTCGTCGTCGAGGGGGTGCTGCGCCGAGAGTTCTTCGCCGACGGCGCCTACCGGGACGCCACGCGGATGGGCATCTTCCAAGACGACTACCTGGCCGCCGCGAGGAGTTGAGACGGTGGCGGCGCGGCTTTCACTGGTGATTCTCCTCGTCGCGCTGGCCTGTGTCCCCGGAACCGCGACCGCGGCTCCGGCCCGGCTGCCGGTCCCGTACGACTTCCTCGCCGGAATCCGCGCCGAGCTGGCGAACCCCGGCGGCTCGCTGCCGGGCACCAACGACTTCTCGTGCCGACCGACGCCGCGTCACCCGCACCCGGTGGTGCTGCTGCACGGCAGCGGCGGCGGCCGCCAGACCAATTGGGCCACACTGGCTCCGGTACTCAAGAACGACGGCTACTGCGTCTTCGCCCCGACCTACGGTGCGCTCGCGCGAGTCTGGCCGGTCTCCGCGCTCGGGGGCCTCGGTCCCAAGCTCGACAGTGCTTGGGACGTCAAGCGATTCATCGACCGCGTGCGGGCCGCCACCGGCGCGGACCAGGTGGATCTGGTCGGGCACTCGCTTGGCACCGAGATCCCCACGTACTGGATGAAGTACCTCGGCGGCCGGGGAGAGGTGGCGCACTACGTCTCCCTGGCGCCGTACTGGCGGCAGGGCCCCGACGACGACGATGCGCGCGGTGAGGCGATCGCGTCGTTCCGCCGGAGCCTCGGCATCGCCGAACCCGTCCGGCCGGCCTGCCCGGAGTGTTCGTCGCCGCCGAAGGATCTCGATTTCAACAGAGCCGTCCGCGAGCCGACGCCGTATCTGCCCGGCGTCGCCTACACCAACATCGTGACCCGCGACGATGAGATCGTGACGCCGTACACCGCCGGGCTGCTCGACGGTCCGCCCGGCACCCGGGTGCGCAACATCGTCGTACAGGACGGTTGCTCCCGCGACCGTTCCGACCACATGTCGATCACGTCGAACAGACGCAGCGCGGCGCTGGTACTCAACGCCCTGGATCCGGCGCATCCGCGTCCGGTGCCCTGCGTCGACGTGTCACCGGTGACAGGAGGATGAATCATGACGCAGAAACCGGAGCCCGTGACCCGGGCGGAGGCGCTCGCCCAGACCCCCGATGCCTGGACCGTCGACGACGGGATGCTCGTGGCCGAGTACCGGCCGGGCAACATGGTCCGCGGTCTGGAGATGGTGACCGCCGTGGTGGCGGCGGCCGAGGAGGCCGGTCATCACCCCGACGTCGACCTGCGGTATCCGGCGGTGGCCTTCCGGCTGGTGACGCACAGCGTCGGTCAGCTGACCTCCTTCGACGTCGCGCTGGCGCAGCGGATCGACGCGATCGCCGCGGAGAAGGGAATCGAGCCCGCGTAGCCTGACGCTCATGCCGACCCCCGAGTACGTCCTGAAGCTGCGCGAGCACATCGGTCATGACCCGCTGGTGCTGATCGGTGTGACCGCCGTGATCCTGCGGGAGGACGCGAACGAAGTACGGGTTCTGCTGGGACGTCGGTCGGACAACGGCGCGCTGGCGCCCATCACCGGGATCGTCGATCCCGGTGAGGAACCCGCGACGGCCGCGCGGCGGGAGGCGTTGGAGGAGGCGGGAGTCGACATCGAGGTGGAGCGGCTGGCGTGGGTGCACCAGTTGCCCCGGCGCACGCACGTGAACGGCGACCAGGTGGACTACCTCGATCTGACGTTCCGCTGCCGCTGGCGGTCGGGCGACCCAGTACCGTCCGACGGCGAACTGACCGAGGTGATGTGGCGACGTCTCGACGACCTCGACGATCTCGGCTCCGACGACCTGAGGAAGCGGATCGAGCTCGCAGTCAGTGGCACCGGTGCGACGGCCTTCGGCGGCGCTGAGTCAGCCTCGGTAGAAGGCGGCGGCGGAGGTCGCGAGGTCGAGTAGCCACTGGGGGAACAGACCCAGTACGAGGGTCAGCGCCGCCGACAGCGCGATCGGCACCGAGGTCAGCAGACTCGGAGTGACCACCTCGGGAGCATCCTGCGGGGGATCGGAGAAGAACATCGCGACGATGACCCGGATGTAGAAGTACGCGGCGACGGCGCTGCAGAGGACGCCGACGATGACCAGCGGCCAGGCGCCGTCGTCGCCGGCCGCGCCGAAGACCGCGAACTTGGCGATGAATCCGCTGGTGAGCGGGATGCCGGCGAACGAGAGCAGAAACAGCGACATCATCGCCCCGACCAGGGGTCGCCTGCGGCCGAGCCCGGCCCACGAGGCGATCTCGGTGCTCTCGCGCCCGGCGCCGTCGCGGACCACCGACAGCAGCGCGAAAGCACCGAAAGCAGACAACGCGTAGGCGCAGACGTAGAACAGCGTGGCGGCCACGCCGGCCTGCGACATCGTGATCGCCCCGACCAGCGCGAAACCGACGTGGCTCACCGAGGAGTAGGCGAGCATGCGCTTCAGGTCGCCCTGGGTGACGGCCATGAGCGTCGCGACCACCATCGTGAGAATCGCGACCGCCCACAGGGCGGGCCGCCACTGCGGCTCCAGCGCGCCGAACGATACGTGGAGCACCCGCAGCAGTGCGCCGAACGCCGCCACTTTGGTCGCGGAGGCCATCAGCGCGGTGACCGGAGTCGGAGCGCCCTGGTAGACGTCGGGTACCCACGAGCCGAACGGCACCGCGCCCACCTTGAAGAGCAGTCCGACGGCGAGCAGGGTCACCGCGAGCACCGCGAGCGTGCGGTCGGCGGCCGGTTCGAGCTCACCGCCCGCGACGGCGTCGCCGATGGCCGACAGCGACAGCGATCCCGTCGCGCCGTAGGCGAACGAGGCGCCGAACAGGAAGATCGCCGACGAGAACGCACCCAGCAGGAAGTACTTGAGCGATGCCTCCTGCGACAGCAGCCGGCGTCGCCGTGCGAGTCCGCACAGCAGGTACAGCGGGAGCGACAGCACCTCGAGCGCGATGAACATGGTGAGCAGATCGCCGCACGCGCCGAACAGCATCATTCCGCCGACGGCGAGCAGTGCGAGCGGGTAGACCTCTGTGGTGATCGCCCCCGCGCGCCCGGCGACGAGTTCGTCGGGGGAGCCGGGAACGGTGGCGCCGGAGGGAGTGAAGGCGTCGGCGGGGAGATCGGCGTCGGCGGCGTCGCCGCTCGACCCGCCGACCGCGATGCGCTCGCCCGCCGCGGTGCGCACCTCCAGCGGCGCCCACACCCGGTCGAGCCGGCGCTCGCCCATAACCGCGATCGAGCCCAGCGAAACCACCAGCACCGCACCTTGCAGCAGCAGCGCCGGACCGTCGATCACCACGGCACCGGACATCGCCACCGAGGCGCCGTCCGCCATGAAGGACGCGGTGACGAACATCAGCGCCACGAAGGCCGCCACCAGGGCGCCTCCGGCCAGCCACAGCTGGGCACGGTAGCGCCGCTGCTTCGGAGCGAAGGCCTCCACCAGGACCGCGATCACTCCGGCGCCGAAGACGATCAGCATGGGGGAGAGCCGGAAGTAGTCGATGCTGTGAGCGTCGAGAGCACTCGCGAGGGTCATCGATGACCTCCTTCACCGGCACTGACGGCCGGGGTGCTGATCTGGGCCGGGGACACCGCCGGATCGATGTAGTCCAGCACCAGCCGCGGGAAGAAACCGAGCACCAGCAGTCCGACGATCAACGGCGCGACGACCGCCTTCTGCCGCAGATCGAGATCCCGTATCGGCACCTGCGCTCCGGCGTCGACCGTGGCGCTGAGCCGTTCGGGTCCGCCCATCATGCGCTGATACGTCCACAGGATGTAGACCGCCGACAGCACCAGGGCCGACGCGGCGACGATCGCGGCGACGGGATACCGCGTGAAGGTGCCGATGAGGACCAGGAACTCACTCACGAACGGCGCCAGTCCGGGAAGGGAGAGAGTCGCCAGACCGGCCACCAGGAACGTGCCTGCCAGCATCGGGGCGAGCTTCTGCACCCCGCCGTAATCGGCGATCAGCGAGCTGCCCCGCTGGCTCACCAGGAATCCCGCCACCAGGAACAGCGCGGCCGTCGAGAGACCGTGGTTGACCATGTACAGCGCCGAGCCGGACTGTCCCTGCCCGGTGAGGGCGAAGACGCCGAGGACGATGAACCCGAAGTGTGAGATGGAGGTGTACGAGATCAGGCGCATCACGTCGCGCTGCCCGATGGCGCACAGCGCTCCGTAGACGATGCTGACGACGGCGAGCGCGGAGATCCACGGTGCGAACCGGGCCGACGCGTCGGGGAAGAGACCGATGCAGAACCGCAGCATCGCGAAGGTGCCGACCTTGTCCATGACGGCCATCATCATCACCGCGGCCGCGGGCGTGGTCGACACCGCCGCGTCCGGCAACCAGGTGTGCACGGGCCACAGCGGTGCCTTGACCGCGAAGGCGAAGAAGAATCCGAGGAAGAGCAGGTCGAGCGTCGCCTGGGAGGCGTCGAGGCCACCGGCGGACGCGGCCGCGGCGAGGTCGGAGAAGCTGAATGTCCCGGCCCCGTCCGGACCGAGACCCGACCGGGAGCTCACCACGTACAGCCCGATCACCGCCGCCAGCATGATCAACCCGCCGAAGAGGTTGTAGAGCAGGAACTCGACGGCCGCCCGCGACCGGCGTCCCTCGTCAGCGGCGCCGAAACCGCCGATGAGGAAGTACATCGGCACCAGCATCGCCTCGAAGAAGATGTAGAACAGCAGTACATCGGTCGCGACGAAGCTCATCAGCACCATCGACTCGACCGCGAGCATCAGCGCCACGTAGATGTGCACCCGGCGATTGCCGGCATCGCTCACGTCGCGCCATCCGGCGAGCAGCAGGATCGGTGTCAGCACCGCCGTCAACAGGATCAGCGCCAGCCCGACCCCGTCCAGCGCGAGGCTGTAGCGGGCGCCGAACGCCGGGATCCAGCTGACGTCCTCGGTGAGTTGGTAGCCGCCGGTGCCGGACGAGAATCGGGTGGCGACGACGACCGCCCAGCCGAGGGTGAGCAGCGACGCCCCGAGCGAGACCCGGCGGGCGTCGGCGGCCCGGCCGGCGGGCAGGAGCATCACCACGAGCGAGGCCACCGCGGGCAGCAGCCACAGCACGGTGAGCCACGGAACGGTTCCGGAGTTCGTCACAGCGCGCTCACCACCAGGGTCAGGGCGGCCACCGCGACGGTGCCCGCGAGTATCGAAAGGGCATACGACCGGACGAAGCCGTTCTGTCCGCGCCTGGCCAGGACCGACAGTCCGGTGACGCCGGCTCCGACCCCCGCGGGCACCGCGCCGAGACCACGGTCCTCCGCCCGTACCAGCCCGGCGGTGAGCCGGGCACCGGGGATCGCGAAGACCCGTTCGTTGAAGGCGTCGCCGTACAGGTCGGCGCGCGCCGCGACGGTGAGACCCGAGACGTCGGCCGGTGCCGTCTCCGGGACATCACCCCGCCCGTACTGACGCCAGGCGATCGCCGCGCCGACCACCACTACGGCCAGCACGATCACGGTCACGGACCAGGCGGGCAGCGGACCGCTCTCCTCGGGGACGGCGCCGACCACCGGCGCGAGGAAGTCGGCGAGCGAGCCGCCGATCGCAAGCAGACCGCCCGAGAGCAGGGAGCCGGCCGCCAGCACGATCATCGGCCCGGTCATCGACCGCGGCGCCTCATGCGGCTTGGCGTCGGGTGCCCACCGCTTCTCGCCGAGGAAGGTCAGAACCATCACGCGCGTCATGTAGAAGGCGGTGACTCCCGCGCCGACGACGGCCACCCCGCCCAGCAGCCATCCGCGAACACCGCCGTCACCGAAAGCGGCCTCGATGATGTGGTCTTTGGAGTAGAAGCCCGCGAACGGCGGGACGCCGATGATCGCGAGGTAGCCGAACCCGAACGTGACGAACGTGATCGGCATGGCGGCCCGGAGCCCTCCGAAGCGCCGCATGTCTGTCTCGTCGTTCATCGCGTGCATCACCGAGCCGGACCCGAGGAACAATCCGGCCTTGAAGAATCCGTGGGTGAGCAGATGCAGGATCGCGAAGGCGTACCCGGCGGGCCCGAGTCCGGCCGCGAGGACCATGTAGCCGATCTGACTCATGGTGGAGGCGGCGAGCGCCTTCTTGATGTCGTCCTTGGCGCAGCCGATGATCGCGCCGAAGAGAAGGGTCACCGCGCCGACGACCACGACGGCGGTCTGCGCGTGCGGAGCCAGATCGAACAGCGGCGCCGACCGGGTGATCAGGTAGACGCCCGCGGTCACCATAGTCGCCGCGTGGATCAGCGCCGAGACCGGGGTGGGGCCCTCCATCGCGTCGCCGAGCCAGGCCTGCAGCGGCACCTGCGCCGACTTCGCGCACGCGCCGAGCAGCAGCATGAAGCAGATCGCTGTCAGCGTCGCCTCACTCGCGGTGGCCGCCGAGCCGAAGACACCGTCGAAGCTCACCGAGCCGAAGGTCGCGAACATGACGGCCAGCGCGATCACCATGCCGATGTCGCCCACCCGATTCATCACGAAGGCCTTCTTGGCCGCCGTCGCGGCGCTCGGCTTGTGCTGCCAGAAGCCGATCAGCAGGTACGACGCCAGACCGACGCCCTCCCAGCCCAGATACAGCCCGAGGTAGCTGTCGGCGAGCACGAGGATCAGCATCGCCGCGACGAACAGGTTGAGGTATGCGAAGAACCGGCGGCGGTCGGGCTCGTGACTCATGTAGCCGATCGAGTAGACGTGGATCAGCGCGCCGACGACGGTGATCAGCAGCACGAAGCACATCGACAGCTGGTCCAGGCGCAGCGCGGCGTCGACGCTGAAATCACCGGCGGTGATCCACCGGTAGCTTCCGCTGGTCACTGTGCGGGCCCCGCCGTCGCGCCCGATCATGCCGATCCACATCGCGATTCCGAGCACCGCCGACACCGTCACCAGCGCGGTGGCGGCGAGGTGGCCCCAGCGGTCGGTGCGGCGGCCGGCGATCAGCAGGACGGCCGCGCCGAGGGCGGGCAGTCCGGGGATCAGCCAGAGCAGGGCGCTGGTGAGATCGTGGCTCATCGGTTCACCGCCTCAACAGGTCGGCGTCGTCGACCGAGGCCGACCTGCGGGTGCGGAAGATCATCATGATGATCGCCAGTCCCACCACCACCTCGGCGGCGGCGACGACCATCGTGAAGAAGGCGATCACCTGACCGTCGAGGCTGCCGTGCATGCGGGCGAAGGTGACGAACGAGAGGTTGCCCGCATTGAGCATCAACTCGATGCACATGAACACCACGATCGCGTTGCGTCGAAGCAGGACGCCCGAGGCGCCGATCGCGAACAGCAGCGCCGAGACATACAGGTAGTTGGCCGGGTTCATCGGCGTTCCTCCAACGTCATCGGTCCTCCAGCGCCGGATCGGACTCCGCCTCCCGCGCGGCGTCGATCTCCCGCGCGGTGATCGTCGCGTTCACCGACAGCTTCGACGGCGATCCGTCCGGCTCGCGCGCCGGAACGTCGACGGCGTTGTGCCGCGCGTACACGCCGGGCGGGGGAAGCGGTGTGACGTGACCGCCGTTCTTGAAGCGCTCCACCGACCGCTCGCGCTGCCCGCGGCGCGGACCGAAGCGCTCGCGGTGCGCCAGGACCATCGCTCCGAGGGTGGCGGTGATCAGGAGTGCGCCGGTGAGCTCGAAGGCCCACAGATAGCGGCCGAAGATCAGTTCGGCGAGCGCGCGGATGTTCTCGTTGCCGCCGCCGGGCGCGGCGGAGTGGCTGTGATCGGGGGCGCCGGCGAAGGTCGCCAGCGAGGCGGTGCCGATCGCGGCGATCAGCAGAACGGCGAAACCCAGGCCGAGCCCCGCGGCCGCGAGTCGCTGGCCCCGGATGGTCTCCACCAGCGACTCCGAGGAGTCGATTCCGATCAGCATCAGCACGAACAGGAACAGCATCATCACCGCGCCGGTGTAGACCACCACCTGCACCACACCGAGGAAGAGAGCGCCCTGCATCACGTAGAAGACCGCCAGCACGATCATGGTCATCGCGAGGAAGACGGCCGAATAGACGGCTTTGGGACTCAGCACCACCCCGAGCGCCCCGATCACCACCACCGCGCCGAGCACCCAGAAGGTGACGGCCTCGGTGCCGGAGGTACGGACGAGTTCCTCGGCCAGCATCGACGTCATGCGTCGGGCCCCACGTCGCCGCGATAGTAGTTCTCCGCGCGGGTTCCCTCGGCCATCGGGTGCGGCGTGGGCCTCATCCCCGGTTCCATCGGAGCCAGCAGCTGGTCCTTCTCGTAGATCATTCCGACGCGCGTCGGCGCGGCCATCTCGTACTCGTTGGTCATGGTCAGCGCGCGGGTGGGGCAGGCCTCGATGCACAGTCCGCATCCGATGCAGCGCAGGTAGTTGATCTGGTACACGCGCCCGTAGCGCTCACCGGGAGAGTAACGCTCGTCGTCGGTGTTGTCGGCGCCCTCGACGTAGATCGCGTCGGCGGGACACGCCCACGCGCAGAGTTCACAGCCGATGCACTTCTCCAGTCCGTCGGCGTACCGGTTGAGCTGGTGTCTGCCGTGGTAGCGCCGGGCGGTCGGTTCCTTCTGCTCCGGATACTGCTCGGTGATCGTCTTGCGGAACATGCCGGAGAAGGTGACGCCGAAGCCGGCGAGAGCGTCGGGGAGTCTGGAATCAGACATGAGGGGCCTCCTTGGACGTCGAGCGCGGAAGCATGGGATCGGGCAGCACCTGGCCCGGCAGCGGCGGGACGGGGAACCCGCCCGCCATCGGATCGAACGGGGCGTCGGGATCCGGACGGTCGGGTGCGGGCCCGGGACGCCGGCCGACCACCCGCGCGATCGTGAACAGCAGCGCCGCCGCGACGACCAGACCGGCGGCCGCCAGGATCACCCCCGCCGTCCACTCGGACGAGTCACGGGTGGCCTCCCGGATCACGGCGACCACCATCACCCAGGCCAGGGCGAACGGGATCAGGACCTTCCATCCCAGACCCATGAACTGGTCGTAGCGCAGTCGGGGAAGCGTGGTGCGGAGCCAGAAGAAGACGAACAGGAAGGCCCACATCTTGCCCACGAACCAGAGCAGCGGCCACCATCCCGAGTTGGCGCCGCCCCAGATCGACAGGGGCCACGGCGCCTGCCAGCCGCCCAGGAAGAGCGTTGTCGCGAGCGCCGACACGGTGGCCATGTTGATGTACTCGGCGAGCATGAACATCGCGAACTTCAGCGACGAGTACTCGGTGTGGAATCCGCCGACGAGCTCGCCCTCCGCTTCGGGGAGGTCGAACGGTGCGCGATTGGTCTCACCGACCATCGAGATCGCGTAGATCACGAACGACGGCAGCACCAGCAGCACGTACCAGTGGTGGACCTGGCCCGCGACGATCTCCGAAGTCGACATCGTGCGCGAGAGCAGGAAGACCGCCGCGAACGACAGGCCCATCGCGATCTCGTAGGAGATCACCTGCGCGGTGGAACGGAGTCCCCCCAGCAGCGGATAGGTCGATCCCGACGACCAGCCGGCGAGGACGATCCCGTACACGCCGATCGACGCCATCGCCAGCACGTAAAGGACCCCGACCGGCAGGTCGGTGAGCTGCAGCGGTGTGTGATGACCGAACACCGACACCTCGGGTCCCATCGGGATCACGGCGAACGCCATGATGGCCGGGACCACCGAGATGATCGGCGCCAGGAGGTAGAGCACCTTGTCCACGCCGAACGGCGTGAGGCCTTCCTTGAGTGCCAGCTTCACACCGTCGGCCAGGGATTGCAGCGCCCCGTGCCAGCCGACCCGGTTGGGGCCGATCCGATACTGCATCCGCGCCATGATCTTGCGTTCGGCGAGGATGGCGACGAGAACGGTCAGGACCAGGAAGACGAAGATGAGGACCGACTTGCCCAGCATCAGCCACCAGGCGTCGTTTCCGAAGCTCGACAGGTCAGGCATGATCGTCCCTCCCGATCGTGACGATCGCGCCCGGCTCCGCCTCGAGCATCGGGCAGACCCGCGAACCGGGGGAGTTCATCGGCAGCCACACCACGCGGTCGGGCAGATCCGTGACCGTCAGGGGAAGGGCGATCGCCCCGTGATCGGTCGAGACGACGACGCGCTCGCCGTCGGCGGCGCCGATCTCCGCGGCGGTGGCGGCCGAGAGCCGCACGGTGGCCGGCCGTGCCGTGCCCGCCAGATGCGGCTCTCCGTCCTGCATGCGGCCGAAGTCCAGGAGCATCCGCCACGAGGCGAGCACGGCCTGGCCCGCCTCCGGCGCCGGCGGCTCCCCGCACTCGGCGGCCGGTCCGGGCGCCGGCCGATGCCGTTCGCCGGTCCAGCCGCCGATCTCTGCGAACTCGCGGTGAATGGCGCCCGGGTCGTCGCACCGCAGGTCGAAACCCATCTCCCGCCCGAGCGCGTGGAGCACGCGGTGATCCGAGAGCGGCAGGGCGCCTCCGTTCGACTGCGCCGGCGGCAGCGCCACGTCGAAGGGCCGCGGGCGCCCCTCCCAGTCGACGAACGTGCCCGGTTTCTCGGCCACGGCGGCCACCGGGAGCACCACGTCGGCGTGTGCGGTGACCGAGCTGCGGCGAAGTTCCAGACTGACCACGAAACCGGCGGCCGCGAGTGCCGCATCGCCCGCCGACGGACTCGGCAGATCACCGAGTTCCACGCCGCCGACGAGCGCGGCCGACAGGTCTCCGGAGGTGAGCGCACTCAAGATGTGCGCGGTGTCGCGGCCGGGTGCTGCCTGCGGTTGAACACCCCAGATCGCTGCGACGTCGCGCCGGGCCCGTTCGGAGGAGAGCGGCCGGCCGGCCGGAAGCAGGTTGGGCGCCGCACCGACGTCGAGGGCGCCGCGTTCGCCCGCCCTTCTCGGCACCCAGGCCAGTCGGGCGCCGGTGGCGGCGGCCACCTCGGCTGCGGCGGTCAGCGCACCGGGACACCCGGCGAGGCGCTCCCCGATCAGGAGCGCCGCGCCGGGTGCGGAGAGCAGTTCGTGCACGCGGGGGCCGCGCAGCACCGCGGCCTCTCGCCCCGGCACGCACTGCAGGACGGAGCCGCCGAGCTTGGCGGCACCGGGGCTGGCCCACGGTGCGACGGTGTGCACCGCCTGACCGTGACGCCGGACCGCTTTGCGCAGGCGGAGGAAGAGGATCGGGCATTCCTCTTCCGGTTCGAGTCCGGCGAGGACCACCGTCGACGCCTGCTCGAGCTCGGCGTAGGTCAGTCCGATCCCGCTGCCCGCCACATGTGCCGAGAGGAAGTCGTCCTCCTCCGCCGAGTGGGTGCGGATCCGGAAGTCGACGTCGTTGGTGCCGAGCGCCACGCGGGCGAACTTGCCGTAGGCGTAGGCGTCCTCCACGGTGGCGCGGCCGCCGACGAGCACTCCGGTCCGACTGCCCGCGGCACTCAGTCCGCGCGCCGCGGCGGCGAGCGCGTACGACCACGGAGCCGGGTGCAGCTCACCGTCGTCGCCGCGCACCAGCGGTGTGGTGATGCGATCGGGCCGGGAGGTGTAGGTGAACGCCCAGCGGCCCTTGTCGCAGTTCCACTCCTCGTTCACCTCGGGGTCGTCGCCGGCCAGCCGTCGCAGCACCTCGCCGCGCCGGTGGTCGGTGCGCTGGGCGCAGCCGGCCGCGCAGTGCTCGCACACGCTGGGCGAGGAGATCAGGTCGAAGGGCCGCGAGCGGAACCGATACGCGGTGCCCGTCAACGCTCCCACCGGACAGATCTGCACGGTGTTGCCGGAGAAGTACGATTCGAAGGGTTCGTCGGCGTACGCGCTGACCTGCTGCAACGCGCCGCGTTCGGCGAGCTCGATCAGCGGATCGCCCGCGATCTCGTTGGAGAAGCGGGTGCACCGGGCGCACAGTACGCACCGTTCGCGGTCGAGCAACACCTCGCTCGACAACGGAACCGGTTTGGTGAACGTCCGTTTGACGCCGCCGTAGCGCGACTGCGGCCGTCCGGCCGACATCGCCTGGTTCTGCAGGGGACACTCGCCGCCCTTGTCGCACGTGGGGCAGTCGAGCGGGTGGTTGATGAGCAGCAGCTCCATCACGCCCTCCTGGGCGCGGCGGGCGTCGGCCGAGGTGAGCTGGGTGCGGACCACCATCCCCTCGGTGGCGACGATGGTGCACGAGGCCATCGGCTTGCGCTGGCCCTCCACGTCGACGAGGCATTGCCGGCAGGCACCGGCGGGCGCCAGCAACGGGTGGTCGCAGAAGCGCGGAATCGCCACGCCGATCAGTTCCGCGGCGCGGATCACGAGGGTGCCCTTCGGGACCGAGACCTCGACGTCGTCGATCGTCAGGGTGATCAGGTCGGTCGCCGCGGCGGTCATCGCGCGCCTCCCTCGGACTCGGGCGACACGGACGCGAAGACCGTCGACTTCTCGGGGTCGAACGGGCAGCCGCCCGGATGCCCGTCGTGCGGGAAGTGCGCCAGGTACTCGTCGCGGAAGTGGGTCAGCGAGCTCATGATCGGGGCACCGGCGGCGTCGCCCAGAGCGCAGAACGACTTGCCGACCACACTGTCGGTGACGTCGGTGAGCGTGGTGAGGTCGGCTTCGGTGGCGTCGCCGGCCTCCAGGCGACGCATCAGCTGCACCAGCCAGTAGGTGCCCTCGCGGCAGGGGGTGCACTTCCCGCAGGATTCGTGCGCGTAGAACTCCGTCCACCGCAGGACGGCGCGGACCACGCACACCGTCTCGTCGAAGATCTGCAGCGCCTTGGTTCCGAGCATGGAGCCCGCGGCCCCCACTCCTTCGTAATCGAGCGGGATGTCGAGGTGCTCGGCGGTGAACATCGGAGTCGACGACCCGCCGGGCGTCCAGAACTTCAGCTCGTGACCGGCGCGCACGCCGCCGGCCCGCGCCAGCAGCTCGCGCAGGGTGATCCCGAGCGGTGCCTCGTACTGGCCCGGCCGGGCGACGTGGCCGGAGAGGGAGTACATGGTGAAGCCCGGCGACTTCTCGGTTCCGAACTCGCGGAACCAGTCCGGTCCGTTGCGCATGATCGACGGCACGCTGGCGATCGATTCCACGTTGTTCACGACGGTCGGACTGGCGTACAGCCCGGCGACGGCGGGGAACGGCGGCCGCAGTCGCGGCTGTCCGCGACGGCCCTCCAGTGAGTCGAGGAGCGCGGTCTCCTCACCGCAGATGTAGGCGCCCGCGCCGGCGTGCACCACCAGGTCGAGCGCGAAGCCCGACCCGAGGACGTCGCGGCCCAGCAGCCCGGCGTCGTAGGCCTCCTCGACGGCGGTGCGCAGGCGGCGGACCACGCCGGCCACCTCGCCGCGCACGTAGATGAAGGCATGGTGGGCACGGATCGCGTAGGCCGCGATGATCACCCCCTCCACCAGCGTGTGCGGCGAGGCCAGGAGCAGCGGCATGTCCTTGCAGGTGCCCGGCTCCGACTCGTCGGCGTTGACCACGAGGTAGTGCGGTGTCCCGTCGCCGCCGGGTGCCGGGCCCTGCGGGATGAACGACCATTTGGTGCCGACCGGGAAGCCCGCGCCGCCGCGGCCCCGGAGCCCGGACGCCTTGACCTGCTCGATCACCTCGTCGGGCGACAGTCGCAGCGCGGCCTTGAGCCCCTGATACCCGTTCTGGCCCATGTAGCTGCGCAGCGTCCACGACTCCGGCTCGTCCCAGTGTCTGCTGAGTATCGGAACGCGGGCCGGTTCCGGGGTGGACGAGGGCAGGCTCACGGCGATCATTTCGGCGCCTCCTCCACGCCGGCCAGCAGGCGTGCCGTCTGGCGGAACGTGCACAGTGTGTCCGATCCGCGCGTCGGCGATCGCGGCACGCCGGCGCGCAGATCGTCGAGGAGCTGTTGCACCGATTCGGGAGTCTGGTCGTCGAAGAACTCCCAGTTGACCATCACCACCGGCGCGTGGTCGCAGGCCGCATTGCACTCGACGTGCTCGACGGTGACCCGCCCGTCGGCGGTGGTCTCGCCGGGGCGGACGCCGAGCTCATCGGTGATCCGGGAGGCGATCGCATCGCCGCCCATCACCGCGCACAGCGTGTTGGTGCAGATCCCGACCAGGTAGTCGCCGGTGGGTGCGCGGCGGTACATCGAGTAGAAGGTCGCCACCGACGCCACCTGCGCCGCGGTCAGGTCGAGCTGCTCCGCGCAGAAGGCGATCCCGGCTCGGGTGAGGTAGCCGTCGTGACTCTGGACCAGATGCAGCAGCGGAAGCAGCGCCGAGCGCGACTGCGGGTAGCGGCCGATGATCGTGGCCGCGTCGTCGGCCAGTGCCGCGGTGTCCTCGGCCGAATAGTGCTCGGGACCGGCGAACTCCACCGGCGGATGCGGGACTCCGGTCGAGTAGACCGGCGGACCGGCCGACAACTCCAGGCGGACGGGTTCATTCATCGGTCGACGCCTCCCATCACCGGATCGATGCTGGCGACCGCGGTGATCACGTCGGCCACCAGGCCGCCCTCGCACATCGCGGCCACGGCCTGCAGATTGGTGAACGACGGATCGCGGAAGTGGACGCGGTAGGGCCGGGTGCCGCCGTCGGAGACCATGTGGACACCGAGCTCGCCGCGTGGCGACTCGATCGCGACGTAGCACTGACCGGACGGCACGCGCATCCCCTCGGTCACGAGCTTGAAGTGATGGATCAGCGCTTCCATCGACATCCCCATGATCTCGGCGATGTGCTCGGGAGAGTTGCCCAGACCGTCGGGGCCGACGGCGAGGTCGGCGGGCCAGGCCAGCTTGCGGTCGGCCACCATCACCGGTCCCGGCTCTAGGACGTCCAGGCACTGCCGGGCGATCCGGACGGACTGCTTCATCTCCTCCACGCGGATGAGGTAGCGGCCGTAGGCGTCGCAGCCGGTATCGGTGACGACGTCGAACTCGTAGTTCTCGTAGCCACAGTACGGATCCGATCTACGCAGGTCGTACGGTAGTCCGGCGGCGCGGAGGACCGGGCCGGTGACGCCGAGCGCCATGGCGCCGGTGAGGTCGAGGTAGCCGACGCCCTGGGTCCGGGCCTTCCAGATGTAGTTGTCGGTGAGCAGTGACTCCACCTCGCCGATCTGGGCGCCGAGCGCGTCGAGGACGGCGGCGATCTTCGCCTCGGCGCCGTCGGGCAGGTCCTGCGACACTCCGCCGGGACGGATGAACGCGTGGTTCATCCGCAGTCCGGTGATGTCCTCGAAGAGGTCGAGGATCGTCTCGCGGGCGCCGAAGCCGAGGAACATCGGCGTCACGGCGCCCAATTCCATGCCGCCGGTCGCGAGAGCCACCAGATGCGAGGCGATGCGATTGAGCTCCATGAGCAGCACCCGGATCACGCTCGCGCGCGCGGGGATGTCGTCGGTGATGCCGAGCAGCTTCTCCACCGCCAGGCAGTAGGCGGTCTCGTTGAAGAACGGCGAGAGATAGTCCATCCGGGTCACGAACGTGACCCCCTGCGTCCAGGTCCGGTACTCGAGGTTCTTCTCGATTCCCGTGTGCAGGTAACCCACTCCGCACCGCGCCTCGGTGACGGTCTCGCCGTCGATCTCCAGGATCAGGCGAAGAACCCCGTGCGTCGACGGGTGCTGCGGGCCCATGTTGACGACGATCCGCTCGTCGTCGGGGGCGGCGGCCGCGCGTTCGCGGACCGCGCTGACGACCTCCTGCCAGTCGCGGCCGGAGACGGTGAACGTGGATTCTCCGGTCATCAGTTGTACCGCCTCCGCTGATCGGGCGGCGCGATCGTCGCACCCTTGTACTCGACCGGGATGCCGCCGAGCGGATAGTCCTTGCGTTGCGGGTGGCCCTCCCAGTCGTCCGGCATCTCGATGCGGGTCAGCGACGGGTGTCCGTCGAAGACGATGCCGAAGAAGTCGTACGTCTCCCGCTCGTGCCAGTCGTTGGTCGGATACACCGGCAGCAGGGAGACCACGTGCGGGTCGGCGTCGGGTATCGCGACCTCCAGCCGGACACGGCGGTTGTGGGTGATCGACCGCAGCGGGTACACGGCGTGGAGTTCGCGTCCGGCCTCGTCGGGGTAGTGCACCCCGCTGACACCGAGGCACAGTTCGAAGCGGAGGGCGGGCTCGTCGCGCAGCGCGGCCGCGACCGGCAGCAGGTGCTCCCGGGTCACGAAGATCGTCATCTCGCCGCGGTCGACGACGGTCTTCTCCACGGCGTCGTCGAACGGGACGCCGCGGCGGTCCAGCGCGGTCTCCAACTCGTCGAGGATCTCGTCGAAGTAGCCGCCGAAGGGGCGGGTCGTGTTGCCCGGCAGCGTGATCGGTGCGACGAGGCGACCGTATCCCGATGTGTCGCCGGTCCCGGTGACGCCGAACAGGCCGTGTCGTGCTCCGATCACCTCGTGCTCGGGCCGCGGCCGCGACACCTCGCCGTTCATCGCAGCAGTCCCTTCATCTCGATGGTCGCCGGGGCGGAGAGTGCGGCGGCCTCGGCGGCGCGGATCGCCTCCTCCCGGTGGACGCCGAGCGGCATCTGCTGAATCTGCTCGTGGAGCATCAGGATCGCGTTGAGCAGCATCTCCGGCCGCGGCGGGCAGCCGGGGAGGTAGATGTCGACCGGCACCACGTGGTCGACGCCCTGGACGATCGCGTAGTTGTTGAACATCCCGCCGGAGGACGCGCAGACGCCCATCGCGAGGACCCACTTCGGCTCGGCCATCTGGTCGTAGATCTGGCGGAGAACCGGTGCCATCTTCTGGCTGACGCGTCCGGCCACGATCATCAGATCGGCCTGCCGGGGAGAGGCTCGGAAGGCCTCCATGCCGAAGCGAGCGAGGTCGTAACGGCCGGCTGTGGTGGCCATCATCTCGATCGCGCAGCAGGCCAGCCCGAAGGTCGCGGGCCACAGGGACCCCTTGCGCATGTAGCCCGCCAGCTTCTCGACTGTGCTCAGCAGGAACCCGCCGGGGAGTTGCTCTTCGAGTCCCATTGCCCGCCTCCTTCGGTCGTGCTCGTTCGCAGTGCTCTCAGTCCCAGCGGAGTCCTCCGCGACGCCATTCGTAGGCGTAGGCGACTGAGACGTTGACGAGGAAGAGGGCGACGGCGATGAGCCCGAACCACCCGAGACTCTCGGAGGCCACCGCCCAGGGGTAGAGGAAGACGATCTCGATGTCGAAGATGATGAACAGCATCGCGGTGAGGTAGTACTTCACCGGGAATCGCTGGACGACGCCGGCGGTCGGGGGCAGCGGTTCGATACCGCATTCGTAGGCCTCGAGTTTGGCGCGGTTGCGGCGGCGAGGGCCGATCACGGAGGCGATGACCACGGAGACGAGTGCGAACGCCAGCGCGATGGCACCCAGTACGAGGATCGGTCCGTAAGCGTTCATGCCGGCGTAGCCTCCACTTCCGCAGTGCTGGTCGAGACGGCCATCACGTGCCAGATGATCTGTGACTCAACCCACACCCTACTCACGTAATTGCGTGTGCTGTGGGACTTCTCGGTGAAGTCGCGAGTCGGCGAGGGCTACCGCAACAGCGCGACGACGGTCCGCGGCAGCTCCAGCGGATCCACCGGGAGATCGGCGGTGGCGTCGGCCCGCGACCAGTCGGCGAGCCAGCGGTCGGCCCGGCGAGCGATGAGCACGAGCAGCGGGGGGCACGGGTCGTATTCGTCGCGGATCTGCTTGGCCAGACCGAGCCCGCCGGTGGGCGCGGACTCGCCGTCGAGCACCGCGAGATCGACCGTCCCCTCGTCGAGGTGAGCGAGCACCATCGGCGCGGTGGCCACCTCGATGTACTCCAGATCGGGAAGGTCGGGGTGGAGGCGTTCGCCGAGTGCGCTGAGGACCTGGCGGCGGGTGCCGGAGTCGTCGGAGTAGACGAGGACCCGCGCAGTGACGCGATCGTCGGCCGGAGAACTGTTCGAGCGGCTCACGGTGTCGACCCTAGTGCGACGCGGTCGCCGTCTGGGTGCTTTCGCCGAGCGGGTGCTCGGTCACCGGTGTTCGATCGCGTACCGGACGCGAGCCGCCGCGGCGGCGACCGCGGCGTGAACGTCGTCGCCGGTGAGGAGGCGGGTCACCAGTGCGGCGGTGAAGGTGTCGCCGAGTCCCTTCGCCCAGGTCGCGATCTCCGGGCCCGACACGGTCCGCTGCTCGTCGGCGGTCACGATGAGGTTGTCGATCACGCCCGCGTCGGTGTGCACGCCCGTCACGATCACGGTGCAGTGATCGGAGGGCGCGCGGCCGGCGGGGAGGAGGAGTCTGCGTGCCAGGCCGGTGATGCCGGAGTCGGCCTCATCCGAGGCTTCGCCGGCGGGGTGTTCGGGGCCGACGAGGTGCTCGAGTTCGAATCGGTTCGGCGTGAGTACCGCCGCCAGCGGCACCAGCGCGTCGCGGAGTGCCGGGGCGACGGCGGGGTCGGTGTAGAAGCCGACGTCCGAGTCGCCGAAGGTCGGATCGAGGATCAGCGGCGGACGCTCGCGCTCGTCGAGTGAGCGGTACCACGCGGCGATGGCGTGCGCCTGTCCCGGCGACGCCAGATAGCCGACGGCTATCGCCTCCACCGCGCGCAGGGCGCCCGTGGCGCCGAGGTCGCGCAGGGCGGCGTCGATCCATTCCGGCGTGACCTCGACGGTCTGCACCGACGGGTAATGGGGGAGATTGCTCAGGACGAGTGTGGGAACGGCCGCACAACGGACACCGGCCTCTTCGTAGACGGGCATGGCCGCGTTGAGACCGACGGAGCCGAAGACCAGTTGCGACCCGAAGGCGACCACTCGTGCCGGGCGCGGATCGAGTTCGAAGTCGCGGGCGTCGTCGGTGGTGTACATGGCGCTCGACACCTTACCGGTACGACACACATGATCGACGCCACTGGGACCTCACACTCGGCGTCGCCAGAACGTCTGCTCTATGAATGGAAAGCGAGGTGAGTGCGATGACGAGACGACACGCGGTGGTGGACACCGAACTGGGCCGGTTGACCATGGTCGCCGACGGCTCGGCACTGACAGCCGTCTACTTCCCCCACCACTGGCATCTGCCGCCCGAAACGGAGTACGGGGAGCCGACCGCCGCCGACGACCCGGTGTTCGTCCAGGCGGCCCGGGAACTCGACGAGTACGTCGCCGGCGACCGGCGTGAGTTCGACGTCGAGATCGCGACCTCCGGAGACGATTTCTCCGAACGGGTGTGGGCGATGCTGAGAGAGATCCCGTACGGGGAGACGACGACGTACGGTGAGCTCGCGCGCAGGCTCGGCAACCCGCGCCTGGCACAGCGCGTCGGTCAGTGCGTGGGCCGCAACCCGATCAGCGTGATCATTCCGTGCCACCGCGTGATCGGCGCGGACGGCTCGCTCACCGGGTACGCCGGCGGGCTGGATCGCAAACGTCGGCTGCTGGAGATCGAAGAACCGCCGGAGGTGTCCGATGCCCGCCTGTTCTGACGATCCACGATGAGGGAGCCCTTCGACCGGATCGTCGCGCAGCACGGAGCCGTTGTGCTGCGCGTGTGCCGCGGTGTGCTCGGTGCCGGCCCGGATGCGGACGACGCGTGGTCGGAGACCTTTCTGGCGGCGCTGCGAGCGTGGCCGGATCTGGAGGAGGGCACCGACGTCGAAGCCTGGCTGGTCCGGGTGGCGCAACGGAAGGCGATCGACGTCATCCGGGCGCGTGCGCGGAACGCGGTGCCGATCGACGAGGTGCCCGAACGGGAGTCGCAATACGGGCTGCCGGGAACCGGGGACGCGGACGTGTGGGACGCGGTCGCCGACCTCCCGCCCCGGCAGCGTCTGGCGGTCGGCTACCACTACCTCGCTCGGCTCAGTCACGTCGAGACGGCCGAGATCATCGGCGGAACGCCCGCGGCGGTCCGGCGCGCCGCCGCCGACGGCATCAGATCCCTGCGCAAGACCTACGGCACCACCGGCACCTGCTCGGAGAAGGGAGGCCCGCGATGACGGACCTGTTCCCGGTCGCACCGGACGACCTCGGCCGGCTGCACGCCCGGCTCACGACAGCCGCTGACGAGAACGCGCTGCTGGACGTGGCGTATCGGACGGTCGAGACCCCGATCGGGCCGCTGCTCCTGGCCGCCACCGAGGCCGGATTGGTCCGCATCGCGTTCGAGAGCGAGGACTTCGACGCGGTGCTGGACGTTCTGGCCGCGAAGGTGAGTTCCCGGATACTTCGCGCGCCGCGTCGGCTCGACGTCGTCGCAGCACAGTTGGACGAGTACTTCCGCGGCCGGCGCCGGCAATTCGACGTGGCGCTGGACTTCCGGCTGTCGTCCGGCTTCCGGCAGACGGTGCAGCGGTATCTGCCGCACATCGGGTACGGGCACACGCAGTCGTACCGGGAGGTCGCCGAGTCGGTGGGTAACCCGGGGGCCGTGCGCGCGGTCGGCACCGCATGCGCCACCAACCCGTTGCCCGTCGTCGTCCCATGCCATCGGGTGCTGCGCGCCGACGGGAGCCTCGGCGGCTATCTGGGGGGCGTCGAAGCGAAGACGGCACTGCTGACGCTGGAGCGTGTCGCGTGAACGGGAGCCCGAACTCGCTCTTCGGCGACGACGATCCGGGGCGGCCGCCGCCCGAGCTCCCGGACGGCGCGGCGCTGGTCCGCGGGTGGCTCACGCCGCACCAGCAGCGGTGGTTGGTCGCGCAGTACCGCCGGTGGGCGGCCGGACCGGTGCCGCCGCATTCGGCGCGCATCGGGGAGCATCGGATGAGCGTGCGGACCGTCTGCCTCGGCTGGCATTGGCGTCCGTACCGGTACTCGCGCGACGCCGTCGACGTCAACGGGCGCCGGGTGCTCGGCTTCCCGGACTGGATGGTGCGGCTGGGGCGCCAGGCGCTGACGGCGGCCGGCGATCCGAGCGCCGAGCGGTACACGCCCGACACGGCGCTTGTGAACTACTACGACGCCGGCGCGAGGATGGGGATGCATCAGGACCGGGACGAGGTGTCGCGCGAGCCGGTGGTCTCGCTGTCGATCGGCGATACGGCGCGTTTCCGGTTCGGCAACACCGAGAACCGGAGTCGACCGTACCGGGACTTCGACCTGGAGTCGGGGGACCTGTTCGTCTTCGGCGGACCGTTGCGGCTGGCGTATCACGGCGTGCAGCGCATCCATCCGGGCACCGCGCCGGACGACTGCGGTCTCGCGGCGGGCCGGATCAACATCACCATGCGGGTCACCGGGCTGTCGGAGTGATGGCGAGCCGAAGCCGGTGACGGGCGAGTGAGGATTTCAGGAAGGACACCATGACTGCAGAACCCGAGGACGTCACCGGCTCCGGCCTGGTGGTCGGCGACGACGGCCTCGCGCGCCCGGTGTGGGCGAGCACCGATCCGCTCCTTCGCGAGTACTACGACACCGAGTGGGGTGTGCCCGTGCGTGATGAGCAGGGCCTCTACGAACGACTCAGTCTCGAGGCCTTCCAGTCGGGGCTGTCGTGGGCGACGATTCTGCGCAAACGCCCCGCGTTCCGCCGGGCCTTCGACGGCTTCGATCCGGAACGCGTGGCCCGCTACGGCGAGGCCGACGTCGCCCGACTGATGAACGACGCCGGGATCGTGCGCAACCGAGCGAAGATCCTCGCCGCGATCACCAACGCCGGGGCCACCCTGTCGCTGCGCGAGAAGGGCGGTCTGGCCGAGTTCATCTGGAGCTTCCGGCCCGACGAGACGCCGCGTCCGCGCACGCACGCGGACGTGCCCACCCAGTCGCCCGAGTCGAAGGCGCTGGCGAAAGCGCTGAGACGCGAAGGCTTCTCCTTCGTCGGACCGACCACGATGTACGCGCTGATGGAGGCGGTCGGAATCGTCGACACCCATCTGCTGGGCTCTCATCGCCGGGGGACGTCGGGGGTATGGCCGGACTGACGCCGGCGCCGTGTGGGCGAGGGTTTGTGCCGCTTACTACAGCTAGCGACGCAGGTCAGCGGAATCAGAAGTGTGTGCAACGTCTCGCATTCGCGAGTCGAGTCGTTTTGAATCACCGGCAGCGGGACAATGGATGCGACTAAATATCAGAGAGTTCCACAAGAACGACGATCAGATAAGAGGTTTCCACCTATGGCCTCCACGGACCAGACGATCATCTACACCCTCACCGACGAGGCACCGCGACTCGCGACCTCCGCGTTCCTGCCGATCATCCGCACGTTCGCAGAACCCGCCGGCATCGACGTCCAGACCAGTGACATCTCGGTAGCAGCGCGCATCCTCGCCGCGTTCCCGGACTATCTGACCGACGAGCAGAAGGTGCCCGATAATCTCGCCGAGCTCGGTCGGCTGACGCAGAAGCCCGACACCAACATCATCAAGCTCCCCAACATCAGCGCATCGGTTCCGCAGCTGAACGCGGCCATCCACGAGCTGCAGGCCAAGGGTTACGCGGTCCCGGACTACCCCCAGGATCCGAAGACCCCGGAGGAGGAGGAGATCCGCAACCGCTACTCGGCATGTCTGGGCAGTGCGGTCAATCCCGTTCTCCGCGAAGGTAACTCCGACCGGCGCGCGCCGAAGGCCGTCAAGGAGTACGCGCGCAAGAACCCGCACAGCATGGGTAAGTGGTCGATGGCCTCGCAGTCGCACGTGGCGCACATGACGCACGGCGACTTCTACGCGGGCGAGAAGTCGATGATCATGGACCACGCGTGCGAGGCGCGCATGGAGGTGGTGACCGCCGACGGCGAGACGCACGTGATGAAGACGGTGCCGCTGGACGAGGGCGACGTCATCGACAGCATGTTCATGAGCAAGAAGGCGCTGCTCGAGTTCTACGAGGAGCAGCTCAACGACGCCAAGGAGACCGGCGTCATGTTCTCGCTCCACGTCAAGGCCACCATGATGAAGGTCTCGCACCCGATCGTCTTCGGCCACTGCGTCAAGGTGTTCTACAAGGACGCCTTCGCCAAGCACGGCGCTCTCTTCGACGAACTCGGCGTCAACGTCAACAACGGCCTCGTGGACCTCTACGAGAAGATCGACACACTGCCCGCGTCCAAGCGCGAGGAGATCATCGAGGATCTGCACCGCTGCCACGAGCATCGCCCGGAGTTGGCGATGGTCGACTCGGCGCGCGGCATCTCGAACTTCCACTCGCCCAGCGATGTGATCGTCGACGCGTCGATGCCTGCCATGATCCGCATCGGCGGCAAGATGTACGGCGCCGACGGCCGCAAGAAGGACACCAAGGCGGTGATGCCGGAGTCGACCTTCGCGCGGATCTACCAGGAGATCATCAACTTCTGCAAGACCAACGGCGCGTTCGACCCCACCACCATGGGCACGGTGCCGAACGTCGGACTGATGGCGCAGAAGGCCGAGGAGTACGGCTCGCACGACAAGACCTTCGAGATCCCGCAGGACGGCGTCGCCAACATCGTCGACGCGGGCACCGGCGAGGTGCTTCTGTCGCAGAACGTCGAGGCCGGCGACATCTGGCGCATGTGCATCGTCAAGGACGCGCCGATCCAGGACTGGGTCAAGCTGGCCGTCACGCGTTCGCGCGCCTCGGGGATGCCCGCGGTGTTCTGGCTCGACCCGTACCGTCCGCACGAGAACAACCTGATCACGCTGGTCAAGAAGTACCTGAAGGACCACGACACCGAGGGCCTGGACATCCAGATCATGTCCCAGGTGCGCGCCATGCGCTACACCCTCGAGCGCGCCTGGCGCGGTCTCGACACCATCTCGGTGACCGGCAACATCCTGCGCGACTACCTGACCGACCTGTTCCCGATCCTGGAGCTGGGCACCAGCGCCAAGATGCTCTCGATCGTGCCGCTGATGGCCGGCGGCGGACTCTACGAGACCGGTGCGGGCGGCTCCGCGCCCAAGCACGTCAAGCAGTTGGTCGAGGAGAATCACCTCCGCTGGGATTCGCTGGGCGAGTTCCTGGCGCTGGCCGCAAGCCTGGAGGACATGGGCCGCAAGTACGACAACGAGAAGGCCGCGGTCCTCGCCACCACGCTCGACGCGGCGACCAGCAAGCTGCTCGACAACCGGAAGTCGCCGTCGCGCAAGACCGGCGAGCTCGACAACCGCGGCAGCCAGTTCTACCTGGCGATGTACTGGGCACAGGAGCTGGCGGCGCAGACGCAGGACGCGGAACTGGCCGCGCACTTCGCTCCGCTGGCCGAGAAGCTGGCCGCCGACGAGCAGCGCATCGTCGACGAGATCGCCGCGGTCCAGGGCCACTCGGTCGATCTCGGCGGCTACTACCTCGCCGACTCCGCGAAGCTGGAGAAGGTGATGTGCCCGAGCGAGACGCTCAACACGGCACTGGAGCAGGCGCGCGGCTGAGGTACGCGCCCACCCCGGTGACGACCGACGGACGGCCGATGGTCATCGACCATCGGCCGTCCGTCGTCTGCCGGTCATGACGGCGCGCCGGAACCCTCGCGCGGGATGAGGGCGTCCGCGGTCGACAGCGGAACCGGAGTGAACATCGCGGGCTCGTCCTCGGGATCCAGGGCCGTGGCGCGTGACTCGCCGTCCAGGTGCCAGAGCTCACCCCAGGCCCGGGACGTGGTCAGTGCCCGGCGGCAGTGCTCCAGACGGACCGCGTTGTACCCGGCGAGCGCGGCGTCCCAGTCGACGCCGCCGTCGGCGCGCCGGTGCCGGGCGCAGTGCGATACGGCCGTGCACCCAGTCGTCGAGCGGTTCCCGGTCGAACATGCGCCACCACTTGTCGCGCCACATGTGGGCCACTTCGTCGCGGACGAAGTCGACGGTGTGCTCGAAGGCCGCGTCCAGCTCATCGGGGGTGCCCCAGTCCTCTTCGCCGGCGAGGGCCTTCGGCGACTCGAAGACGTACACCTGGTTGAGCATCGCTCCGCCACGCAGGCCGTAGTGCACGAAGTGGCCCCGAGGCCCTACGTAGACGTCCACTTCCGACAGATCGACGCCCGCGGCGCGCGGGGTCTCGGCGGGGACGGTCCCGCGATCACCACCTCGGCGCGCTCCACGGTGCCGTCGGCGAGGTCGACGTGCGCGCACGTCTCCGCGGTGCGGTAACCCACCGCGTCTCGCAGACGCCGATCGACCGAGAGCGCTGGAAGAACTGGGCCTCGAATGGCTACGGCGGCGAGGTGGTGATCGGCCAGGACCTGCAGCGGGTATCGATCACCTGACCGCTGGGCATCTGTACTCGATACGGGCGCGGTGAGCCACGGCACTGCGAAGTTCGCAGATCTGTGAGATGCTCTATGAAGCGGGTGGGCAGATTTTGCCCCCTGCAATCTGAAGAAAGCAGTAACACAGCATGGCACAAGGAACCGTCAAGTGGTTCAATGGCGAAAAGGGCTTCGGCTTCATCGCTCCCGACAGCGGTAGTGAAGACGTCTTCGTCCACTACTCGGCTATCTCCGGCGGAGGATTCCGCAACCTGGAGGAAGCACAGCGGGTCGAGTTCGACCTGGAGCAGGGCGCCAAGGGCCCCCAGGCGACGAACGTGACAGCAGTCTAAAGACTTAGACACACGGAACGCCCCGGATCTCTCGCGAGATCCGGGGCGTTCTGCATGCCGGGATGTTCTGGGTTAATGGCCAAAATGTGTGTACAGATACGCTGGTTTCCGGTGTCTGACCTCGACTGACAGTGCGCCGGACATGCTTTGAAAGCATGTTCGGTGTCAGGTTCTCGGAATTCCCCCTCATGTGGTGTATGCGGC
>NZ_BAAARB010000019.1:0-76585 GCF_039531975.1 Gordonia cholesterolivorans
CACCAGAAAGGTGCTCCTTGCCCTGCTTGTGATTGTCGTTTCGCAACAACAATTATTGCAGCTCAGAGCACCTTTCTTCATGAAAACGGCAGGTCAGGCGAATTCAGCGATGAAAGCCCGAGGCTAATGGAACACATTGATCGAGTTTCCCGGCGCGGCCGGGACCTCTCCCAGACGATGACGACCGCGGTGGTCTGCGCCGCCACCGCGATGCTGATGCTCGACATCGCCGTGGTGAACACCGCCCTTCCCGCGATGGCGCGCGAGTTCGATGCCGGCATGGCCTCGCTCAAGTGGGTGGTCGACGGCTATACGCTCGCACTCGCGACTATCGTGCTCAGCGCCGGTGCATGGTCGGACCGCTACGGGCGACGACGGGTGTTCATCCTCGGCACCGTGGGATTCACCGGGGCGTCGATCCTCTGTGCGGCCGCTGTCGGCATGCCGATGCTGATCGTCGCCAGGGTGGTGCAGGGGCTGGCCGCCGCGCTGTTGTTCGCCTCGTCGCTCGCTCTGCTCGCCGGCGCGTTTCCCCGGCGGTCCGATCGGGCGCGGCCGCTCGCGGTGTACGGCGCGACCATCGGCGCGTCGTTCGCGGTCGGTCCGCTGCTCGGCGGTCTCCTCACCGAATTGCTCGCCTGGCGATCGATCTTTCTCATCAACGTGCCGGTCGGCCTCGTCATCCTGGCGGGGGTGCGCCACGTCGCGGAGTCGCGCAGCAGCGCGCCCCGACGCGGCGACCGCCGGGGACAACTCGCAGTGGTGATCGGACTGGCCGCGCTCACCTACGGCCTCGTCGAGGCGAACGAGCGGGGCTGGACCGATCGCGCGACGGTGGCCGCCTTCGCCGTCGCGGTAGCGGCTCTCGCAGGATTCATCAGTGTCGAAAGGAGAGTAGACCAGCCGATGCTGCCCCTGGCGATGTTCGCGAATCGCTCATTCGCCGGCGCACAGGTCGCGGTCTTCGCGATCTCGGCGTCGATGTTCGCGGTCTTCGTGTACGTCACTGTCTACTTGCAGGGTGTCCTCGGCATGTCGCCGATCGGCGCCGGGCTCGTGTATCTGCCGGGAACTGTGGTCATGCTGGCCGTCGCCGGTGTCACGGACCGTTTCCTGACCTCTGTTCCGCCCGGCCGGGCCCTCGCGCTCTCGCTGGTGGCGGTCGCGGTCGGGATGGCGATGATGACGCTCGGCGGTGTGCACAGCAGCGGTCTGGTGATGGTTCCCGGATTCGTCGTCGCGTGCATCGGCGCCGGGGTGTTCAATCCGGTGATGAGCGGTGTCGTGCTCAGTGAGAGCCACGGTGACGATGCCGGACTGGCCGCGGGAATCAACGACGCCTTTCGGCAGTCCGGGATCGCACTGGGTGTCGCTGCGCTGGGAGCCCTGTTCCCCGCGCAGTCCGTCCTGGCGGGCGGATCCCCGGCGGAATTCGTCGACGGTCTGCGGCTGGCACTGTGGGTGAGCTGTGGGACGGCTCTCGTGGGAGCGGCAGCGGCCGCAGTGTGGATCAGGCAGGCGCGATCGGATGCGACGCCTGCCGAAGCCGACGACCGCCCGCGCGTCGCATTCTAGAATCGACGGGATGAGCTGGGGCTGTGATGCTTGAGTACCGGGTGCTGGGGCCACTCGTCGTTCGGCGTGACGGCATGCCCGTCGACCCCGGGTCGCCCAAGCAGCGCGCGGTCCTCGCGGCGCTGCTGCTGGCCCGTGGCGCCGTCGTTTCGACCGATCGGCTGGTGCACGCGGTCTGGGGAGACGATCCGCCCGCGGCGGTGGCGACCAGTCTGCAGGCTTACATCTCGAATCTCCGCAGACTGCTGCGTGACGCATCCGGTGCGTCTCCGATCGAGCGGGTCAGTCCCGGCTACCGGTTGGCGGTGGGCCAGGATCGGTTCGATCTGCTGGAGTTCGGGCGACTGGCCGGCGAGGCGCGCGATGCGGTCGACGCGTTTGACTGGGAGACCGCGCTGTCTGCCTCGACAGCCGCTCTGGCGCTCTGGAGGGGGCCGTTGCTGGAGGAGTTCGAGGACCGCGATTGGATCGAAGTGGAGTCGACGGCGCCGACCGAGCTGCGGCGTGCGGCCACCGAGGCTCAGATCGCGGCGCTCCTTGCGCACGGCGATGTGGCGACCGCACTCGTCGCCGCGACTGAGTTGTGCCGCCAGGACCCGCTCCGGGAGCGGAGCGTCTGGCTGCGGATGGTCGCACTGTATCGCGACGGTCGGGCCGGGAGCGCTCTCGAAGCGTACGCGGCGTATGTCCGCGATCTCGACGTGGAACTCGGCCTCGACCCGAGCGCTGAACTGCGTGAGCTGCAGGGTGCGGTGCTCAGGCACGACCCCGAGCTGGCAGCCTGGCCGCTGACTCCTCGCTGGACCGGCGCCCGGCCGGTGTCGTCCCCGGAACCGCGAGCCGTCCAGCCCGTCGAGACGCAAGAGCTCGCGGGCGAGGTGGCCCGCGATATCGGGGCGCCGCTCGTCGGGAGGGAGGATGCGGTGCGCGTGCTCCGCGAATTGCGTACGGCGGGCACCGGCACCCGCTGGCTGATCCTGTCCGGACCCGCCGGCATCGGCAAGACTCGTCTGGCCGAGGAGGCGGTCCACCTCGCCGAGGCGGCGGGGGATCGGGCTGTGTGGGTGCGCTGCCCGGACACCGAGGGCGTTCCGGCATGGTGGCCCCTGCGCCAGCTCTGCCGCGCGTTGAACGCGGACACGGATCTGCTGACGGTCTCCGACGGCGCCGACGCCGACGCGGCCCGTTTCGAGGTCTACGACCGCGTGCAAGCCCTCCTCGAACACGAGAGCGCGACGAAACCGCTGACGATCGTCGTGGACGATGTCCAGTGGGCCGATGCGATGTCGCTGGGACTGCTCCGCTACCTTGCGCCGGTACTTCGGGATGCGCCGGTCACCGTCGTCCTGACACTGCGGGAGGAGGAGGCGACCGACGCCGCGCAGTCGCTCCGCGAGGCCGTCGCACGATCCGGCGGCCGACTGCTCGACGTGCCGGAGCTGTCGCGCGAGGCGGTCGGTGAGCTGGTGCGGGCGGTGGCGGACACCGATTTGTCGGCCGCCGAACTCGACCAGCTGGTGGCCCGGACCGGTGGCAATCCGCTGTATGTGACCGAGTATGCCCGGCTGCCGGAGGAACAGCGCCGCGACGTGATCCCGGCGGCGGTCAGATCGGTGCTCGGTCGCCGGCTGGCGACACTCGATCCGACCGTCCGCGAGGTCATCGGCCACGCCGCGGTGATCGGCGAGGAGATCGACATAGCGATGTTGTCGGAACTGACCTCCCGCAGCGTCGACGCGGTCGCCGACTGTCTCGACGAAGCCGCGGACGAGCGGATCGTCGTCCCCTTGCCGAGCAGCGGTGGACTGACCTTCGCCCACGCACTTCTGCGCGACGAGGCCGAGACGATGTTCGCGCCGCTGCGCCGTTGCCGGATCCATCTGCGGGCCGCCGAACTGCTCGCGGCGCGGAGCGGCCCGGAGATGAGCGCCCGCCGCGCAGCGCACCTGCTCGACGCGTTGCCGGTGGCCGAGGTGCCCGACGTGGTCGCCGCCTGCCGGGAGGCGGCGCACGATGCGGCGGTCCGCTGGGACTCGGAGAGCGCAGCGCACTGGCTCAGCCGCGCGCTCCGGACACACGAGACACTGGCGGGTCCGGAAGCGTCGGTCGACGAGCGGGACGCGCTGCTTACGGGCATGCTGCACGCGCAGGTCCGCGCCGGACGGGCTCAGCTCGTCCTGGACACGGTCGAGGCCATGCTGGTGCGGGCGATGCGTGACGGGAGCACTGTCACGGTAGGGCGTCTCGCGGGTGTTCTACTGCGTGCGGGCGGTGGTTGGCCGTGGATCTCGCCGACCGCCGAGACCGGGTCGCTGCACGAGGTCCTCACCGCAGCGGTCGACATCGTCGACGGCGACTCCATAGCATTGGTTCGAGTGCTGGGAGCGCTCGCGATCGGACACTGCTATCACCGGGACGCCTCGGTGCCTGCCGGGCTTCTGGAGCGAGCCGCCGAGGTGGCCGCTGCGGTCGGCGATCCCGATGTGATGGCCGACGCGATTCTCGCGCGCCTCATCACCTACTCCGGGGTCTCCGGACGCGCGGCCGAGCTGATCTCGCTGGCCGATGACCTGACCGCGCTGCCTCACGCGGATGCCGAACTCGACGAGGTGATCGCGGGTTCGGTCGTGACGATGGCCGCGATGACGCTCGGCGACATCCCGCAGACGAAGGCTCGTCTGCGTGCGGCGATCGCAGGCAGTGAGCGCATGCGACTGCCGGTCCTGCGCGCGCAACTGCGCTGGATGGAGGCCGCGCTGGCGGTCTGGCACGGCGACTTCGCGCTTGCCGAAGAGCACTTCCGGACCGCCCTCGCGGTCCATCGGCAGACGGAACTGTATGTTGCGGGCTCCGGGGCGCTCGCGCTGATGGCGACGGCGAATCAGCGGGGCGTGTTCGACGACGTCGTCGATGAGGTGCTCGGCACCGGCGGCGGGGACCGCATGGAATGGGTGCGGACGGTGATGTCCGCGGCGCCCGACAATCGGGTATCGACGCTGCTGGCCGCGGGTGTGGCGACCGTGGCCGTCGAGCACGGCGACGCCGCGCTGGTCCAGTCGATGATCGATCTCTGGCGGGCGGACGACCGCCCGATGATCTGGACGTCGCTCGCGCAGGCCGTGGTGCTGGCGAATCTCGTGGTCGAGGAGCGCTTCGTCGACGACGCGCGGGCGTTCATCGATGTGCTCGCCCCCTACGCGGGGCATATCGCGACGGTCGGTCAGGTCGGTTGCGTCGGCCCCGTCGACCTGGCGCTCGCCGGCCTCTACGACCTGATCGGTGACGATGCGGCCGCGGACGCGGCGCTGGGTCGCGCACGAGCGCTCTCGATCGCCGGGGACAGCCGGCCCGGGCTGCTGCGCTGCCGCCTCTTCGAAGCTCTGCGGGCACCTGACTCGGCCGACCGTGCGAGGGAGATCGCGGCGATCGCCGCGCAGGCCCGTGCGCTGGGCCTCCAGGCAGTAGCCGACGTCGCGCACGCCGCCGAGCGTAGGACGAGTGTGCCAAGGGCAGTCCAAGAAGGATGCAAGCGCACTGAGTGACAGTCGGTTCGGGACAGGTGCGGATCCCCGCGCCGCCGTGAACCGGGAGACATGCCATGACCTCACACGCCATCGATCGCGCCGACATCGCCGACCTACGAACGCGGGTACGCGGAGCGGTGCACCGGCCGTCGGACGACGGGTACGAGACGATCGGATTCAACGTCGCCGTGTCACGCCGCCCCTGGGCGGTCGTCGACGCTGCCGACGCCGCGGACATCGCCGCGGTGATGACGTTCGCGGGAGACAACGGGATGACTGTCGCCGTCCACTCGACCGGGCATGGCGCGATTCCCATCGACGGGCGCTCGCTGCTTGTACGCACCGGCGGTCTCGACACCCTGGAGATCGATCCCGCAGGGCGTACCGCGCGCGTCGGCGCCGGGGTGCGGTGGCAGCGGGTCCTCGACGAGTCCGCACCGCACGGTCTGGCCCCGCTGTGCGGGTCGGCACCGTCTGTCGGCGTGATCGGATTCCTGACGGGCGGCGGCATCGGTCCGCTGGTGCGAACTGTCGGATCCTCCAGCGACCACGTCCGTTCGTTCGAGGTCGTGACCGGTGCCGGACGGGTGGTCCGGGCGTCGCACGATGAGAACGCCGAGTTGTTCTGGGGGCTGCGGGGCGGCAAAGCGACTCTCGGTCTGGTCACCGAGGCGGTGATCGATCTGCTGCCGATCCCGGAACTGTACGCCGGTGCGATGTACTTCGACGGCGCCGACGCACCCGCGGTTCTGCGTGAATGGCGGACATGGAGTGCCTCGCTGCCGGTCGAGGCGAACACCTCCGTGGCACTGCTGCGACTGCCAGAGCTGCCGACGGTGCCGCCGATGCTCGCCGGCCGCATGACGGTCGCCGTCCGCTACGCCGCGTTGACTTCGCGCGATGAGGCGCAGCGGCTGTTCGCGCCCATACGTGCGGTCGCGCCCCCGCTGCTCGATGCGGTCGGCACGATGCCCTACGCGGCGATCGGCGCGATCCACGCCGATCCCGCAGACCCGATGCCGGTCGCTGAGGACGGCTGCCTGCTGCGAGAACTCCCCGAAGAAGCGGTCGACGCGATCCTGGCCTCCGCCGGACCGGACGTCGAATCGCCTCTCCTCATGGTGGAACTGCGACTGCTCGGCGGCCGGTTCGCGCGGACGCCGCAGGTCGACAGCGCACTCTGTCACCGATCGGCGCCCCTGCATCTGTACACGGTCGGGATTCTGGCGCCGCCGATCGCGGAACAGGTTCCGGTCGCGGTCGCGGGACTGGTGGAGACCATGTCGGCGTACTCCGACGGATACCGGCTGCCGAACTTCACGGCGACCTCCGACGCCGGCGTGACGGCGCGTTGTTATGACGAGCAGACACGCGCCTGGCTGCGTGCGCTCGCCGGCCAACACGATCCGCGCGGCGTGCTCCGAGTCGGACAACTGGCCCGGTGATTTCCGGGCAGTGCGACGTGCGACTATCGTGGAGCGCGTCATGTCGCTGCCCTACCCTCCCGTCTACCTCGACAACGCCGCGTCCACCGCGCTAGTACCCGAAGCCGCCGCGGCGATGGCGGCGGCGTGGGCACACCCGGGGAACGCCTCCTCGCTGCACGGCTCCGGCCGGGCGGCCCGACGGATGCTGGAGGAATCGCGCGAGTCGATCGCCCGCGACCTGGGAGCCCGTCCGTCCGAGGTGATCTTCACCGGCGGCGGCACCGAATCCGACAATCTCGCGGTGAAGGGGATCTTCGAGGCGCGCCGCCGTGAGGACCCTCGGCGCCGCAAGATCGTCATCTCGGCGATCGAACACCACGCGGTTCTCGATCCGGCGCAGTGGCTCGCCGACGAGGCCGGCGCCGAACTCGTCGTGCTGCCGGTCGACGGTCACGGGTTCGTCAGTCCCGACTCGGTGCGCGCGGCGCTCGAGGAGCACGCCGGCGAGGTGGCGCTGATCTCGGTGATGTGGGCCAACAACGAGGTCGGGACGGTGCAGCCGATCGCCGAGATCGCCCGGCTCGGCGCCGAAGCCGGGATTCCGGTCCACTCGGACGCCGTAGCCGCCGTCGGCCACCTGCCGGTCGACTTCGCGGCGAGCGGGTTGTCGGCGATGACTGTCGCGGCACACAAGTTCGGCGGTCCGCAGGGGACCGGAGTGCTGGTGATCGGCCGTGACGTGGCCTGCGTGCCGCTGCTCCACGGCGGCGGTCACGAGCGTGACCTCCGGTCGGGGACCCCGGATGTCGCGTCGGCCGCGGGAATGGCGGCGGCCCTGCGGACGGCGGTCGCTGGATGCGACACCGATTCCCGGCGCGTCGCCGCCTTGCGCGACCGGCTCGCGGGAGTGCTGGGCGCCGTCGACGGTGTGCGGATCAACGGTGCGCTGCCCATCGAGCCCGACCTCGCGCTGCCGGGCGTGCTGCACGTGTCCATCGACGGGTGCGAGGGTGATTCGCTGCTCATGCTCCTCGACGCGAAGGGAGTGGAGTGCTCCACCGGATCGGCCTGCACCGCGGGTGTCGCGGCGGCCAGCCACGTGCTGCTGGCGATGGGTTTCGACACTGCGACCGCCCGCGGATCGCTCCGGTTCTCGCTGGGAACCGGCAATACGGAGGACGACGTCGACCTGGTCGGCGAGGTGATCGGCGAGGTGGTCGATCGTGCCCGGGCCGCCGGACTGCTGTCGGCGGTCGGAGCGCGGGCTGGAGGTGAGAGCTGATGCGGGTACTCGCAGCGATGAGCGGAGGGGTCGACTCGGCGGTCGCCGCTGCGCGTGCGGTGGACGCCGGTCATGAGGTGGTCGGAGTCCATCTGGCGTTGTCGACGGCGCCCGGTGCCCTGCGCACTGGTTCGCGCGGCTGCTGTTCGCGCGAGGACGCCGACGACGCCCGGCGCGCGGCCGACCTGCTCGGCATCCCGTTCTACGTGTGGGACTTCGCCAACCGTTTCAAAGAAGATGTGATCGACGAGTTCGTCGCCTCGTACGCGGCCGGTGAGACGCCGAACCCCTGCCTGTCGTGCAACGAGAAGATCAAGTTCGCGGCCTTGGCCGAACGCGCGGTCGCGCTGGGCTTCGACGCGCTCGCCACCGGGCACTACGCACGGTTGGCCGACGGCGAACTGCGCCGTGCCGTCGACGCCGACAAGGATCAGTCGTACGTGCTGGCCGTCCTGGACCACGAGCAGCTCTCGCGTGCCATGTTCCCGGTCGGTGACACCCCGAAGCCGCAGATCCGGGAGGAGGCCGAACGCCGCGGGCTCGCGGTCGCCGATAAGCCCGACTCCCACGACATCTGCTTCATTCCGAGTGGCGACACGCGAGCCTTCCTCGGCGCGCGGATCGGCGTGCGGCCCGGGGCCGTTGTCGACTCGGCGACGGGCGAGAGGCTGGCCGAGCACGACGGCGTCCACGGATTCACCATCGGTCAGCGCAAGGGCCTCGGGATCGAGGCGCCCGCCGCCGACGGCCGTCCGCGCTACGTGACGGGGATCGATCCGGAGAGCGGGACGGTGACGGTGGGCGCCGCGGCCGATCTCGAGGTCACCGCGATCACCGCGGGTAAGGCGGTGTGGACCTCCGGCCGCACCCCGGACGGCCCGGTGGAGTGCGTGGTGCAGGTGCGCGCGCACGGCGGACTCGCGCCCGCAGTCGCGACGCCGGTCGAGGGCCCCGACGGCCCCGGCATCCGGATCGATCTGCGCGAGCCGCTTCGCGGTGTGGCGCGTGGGCAGGCGGCCGTGCTCTACGCTCCGGACGAGGTCGAAGGCGACCTGGTGATCGGCTGCGGCCGGATCACCGGCTCGGAGTGACAGCGCAGGCGGCCGGGACGGGGCTGCCGGCCGGAGTCGGCACCGGCGTCGGCTCCATGCCCGGCACCGATCCGTCCGAGGCGGTGCGCATCGCGAGCGGCGAACTCGATCTGCCGTTCCTTCCCGAACTCCCCGCGCGGGGAGTGGGAGCCGACATGATCGGCCGGACCGGCGCGTTGCTCGTCGACCTGCCGCTCGACATGGTGCATCACGCCTACCGGCTCACCGATCACCCCAACACCACCACGCGGCGCGCGCGGGACTGGCTGCGCTGGGACCTCGATGCTCTCGAGGAGCATTGGGAAGCCTCCGGGCTCGTCGGCTCCGGACGAACCGTGAAGGTGCAGGCGTGCGGGCCGCTGACCTTCGCCGCGAACGCCGAGCTGCGCGGAGGCCACAAGATCGTCAAGGACCGCGGTGCGGTTCGTGACATCGCGGCGTCGCTGACCGAGGGACTGCGCGGGCACGTCGCCGAGGTGACGCGACGGCTCGGCGCGAAGGTGCTGGTGCAGCTCGACGAACCCGACGTGGGGCGGGTGATCGATGGCACCGTCACCCCGCTGACCCGCCTCGACCCGATTCGGCCGATCCCGGCGCCCGACGCCGCCGAGTTGATGCAGGGCGTCGTCGACGGCCTCGACGTGCCCGTTCTTCTGCATTCGTGTCGACGCCCGCGGTGGGACCTGACCGATCGACTCGAGCGGGTCGCGCTGTCGATCGATCTGACGAGACTGCGACCGGACGCCGACTACGACCGGCTCGGAGCCTTCGTCGACAGCGACGGAGTGCTCGCTGCGGGGCTGGTTCCGGCCACCGAGCCGGAGGCCCCGGTCGACGCCGAGACGCTCGCCGGTCGTCTCACCGAACTGATCGACCGGATCGGCCTGCCGCGTCGGGTCTTGCGCGACAACATCCTGGTCACACCCGTATGCGGCCTCGCGGGGGCCACGGGATCGTGGGCGACGCGGGCCCTGTCGCTGTCGTCGGAGATCGCCGCGGGACTGGCCGCGGATCCGGACTACCGCTCCTCGTAGCGTCGTCGCGGCCCCGGCCGATCGGCGCCCGTTCCGGACGTCTCAGACGTCGCTCTCCAACTGTGCGACCGCGCGCTTGGGCGCCACCTGCCGGAAGCTGGCGTCGAGCAGTTCGGCCACCTCGTCCCAGTCCGAGTCGGCGGTCAGGTCGATGCCGAGCCATCCGTAGGCGCCGACGTACGCGGGGACGAAGAAGCGGGCGTCCTGGATGAGCGCCTCTCGCTCGAGCGGGTCGGGGATGAACAGGAGCGCGGTGTCGCGGCGGATCTTGGAGCCCTTCTCACCGCCGCCGTACATGGCGAACATCTTGCCGCAGCGAAAGGTCGGACGGCCGTGCGCAACCTTCTCGGTGGCTTCCGGGAGTGCCAGTGCCACGGTTCGGAGTCGTTGCAGGATCGGATCGTCGTCGGAGAACATGATGGGGTGCGGCATGCCGGTAAGCGTAGTGTCGGCGTTCGTCGGACGCGGCCATGTCGCAGGGCTCGGTTAACCTGAACGCGTGAGTGAGGGCGAGGGGACAGACACGGCAGGATCGGCCGCAGCGGAGGCGGGCGCCGATTGGGCGCGGGAGTGGGCGCTGCTCGCCGAGGAGGTTCGCGGGCATCAGTTCCGCTACTACGTCCAGGACGCGCCTGTGATCAGCGACGGAGAGTTCGACTCGCTGTTGCGCCGGCTGCAGGCACTCGAGGACGAGCATCCCGAACTGGCGGTGCCCGATTCGCCGACGAAGCTGGTCGGCGGCGGCTTCTCGACCGACTTCACCTCGGTCGACCATCTCGAACGGATGATGTCGCTCGACAACGTCTTCGATTACGACGAGATGCGCACCTGGGTCTCGCGTACCGAAGCCGAGATCGGCGCCGGGACCGAGTTCCTGTGCGAACTCAAGATCGACGGGGTAGCGCTCTCGCTGGTGTACGAGAAGGGCACGCTGGTCCGGGGAGTGACCCGGGGCGACGGCCGCACCGGCGAGGACGTGACACTCAACGCGCGCACCATCACCGACGTTCCGCACGATCTCGACGATTCGGTGCGCCCGGTGCCTGAACTCCTGGAGGTCCGCGGTGAGGTGTTCTTCCGAGTCGAAGACTTCCAGAATCTGAACGCCTCCCTCGTCGAAGAGGGGAAGCCGCCGTTCGCGAATCCGCGCAACTCGGCCGCCGGCTCTCTGCGCCAGAAGAATCCGCAGGTCACCGCGCGGCGCCGACTCCGGATGATCTGTCACGGGATCGGGAAGGTGGAGGGCTGGAGGCCCGAGTCGCTGCACGAGGCCTACCTCGCGCTGGGCGAGTGGGGGCTGCCAGTCTCCGACCACACGAAGAAGGTGACCGGGGCCGACGAGATCATCGAGGCGATCGCGTACTGGGGCGAGAACCGGCACTCGGTGGAACACGAGATCGACGGCCTCGTCGTCAAGGTGGACGATGTGACGCGCCAGCGCCGGCTGGGTGCGACTTCACGCGCACCGCGCTGGGCGATCGCGTACAAGTACCCGCCGGAAGAGGTCACGACCAAACTGCTCGACATCATGGTCGGCGTCGGACGGACGGGCCGCGTCACGCCGTGGGCGCTGATGGAACCGGTGCTGGTCGCGGGATCGACCGTCTCCCGCGCGACACTCCACAACGCCTTCGAGGTGAAGCGTAAAGGCGTCCTGATCGGCGACACCATCACCATTCGCAAGGCCGGCGACGTGATTCCCGAGGTGCTCGGTCCGGTCGTCGAACTGCGCGACGGTACCGAACGCGAGTTCGTGATGCCGACTCGATGCCCCGAGTGCGGAACCGAACTGGCCCCCGCGAAGGAGGGCGACAAGGACATCCGCTGTCCCAACCAGCGCTACTGCCCGGGACAACTGCGCGAACGGCTGTTCTATCTCGCGGGCCGCGGCGCATTCGACATCGAAGCGCTCGGATACGAAGGGGCGCAAGCACTTCTGTCGAGCGGCGTGCTGACCGACGAAGGCGACCTGTTCTCGCTCACTGCCGACGATCTGGTCAAGACCGACCTGTACACCACGAAG
Organism: Gordonia cholesterolivorans; assembly: GCF_039531975.1. Classification (NCBI taxonomy): domain Bacteria; kingdom Bacillati; phylum Actinomycetota; class Actinomycetes; order Mycobacteriales; family Gordoniaceae; genus Gordonia; species Gordonia cholesterolivorans. The sequence continues at coordinate 11,957 of NZ_BAAARB010000019.1, forward strand.
TCGGGTGCGCTCTCGGCCAACGGTCGGAGATTCCTGGACAACCTCGACAAGGCCAAGCGGGTCCCGCTGTGGCGGGTGATCGTCGCGCTGTCGATCCGCCACGTCGGGCCCACCCCGGCGCGGGCTCTGGCCACCGCTTTCGGCGACCTCGAAAGCATCCAGAACGCCTCCGTCGACGAGTTGGCGCAGGTGGACGGTCTCGGCCCCACGCGGGCGGCGAGCGTGCACGACTGGTTCGCCGTCGACTGGCACCGCGAGATCGTCGCCAAATGGCGTGCCGCGGGGGTGGCCATGGCCGATGAGCGGGACGAGTCGATCGAGCGGACGCTCGACGGCAAGACGATCGTGGTCACCGGTTCGCTCGTCGACTTCTCCCGCGACGGAGCCAAAGAGGCGATCATCGTGCGCGGCGGCAAGGCGTCGGGCTCGGTGTCGAAGAAGACCGACTACGTCGTGGTCGGCGACTCGCCCGGCAGCAAAGCCGCCAAGGCCGAAGAATTAGGCGTTCCGATCCTCGACGAGGACGGCTTCAAACAATTGCTGGCGACCGGGTCTGCGGGAGAGTCGGAGTCGGAGGACGATTGATGCGTGCGCCGTTTCGACTCGCGGAAGACCCCAGGTCCGTCGAGTGAGCCGGTGAGCGTAGCGAGCAGGCGCATCGAGACTGCGCATGCTGTTTCGACTCGCTGCGCTCGCGGAAGTTTCTAGGTTCGTCGAGTGAGCGTGTGAGCGTAGCGAGCGCGCGTATCGAGACTGCGCGTACTGTTTCGACTCGCTGCGCTCGCTCAACCAGCCTGGGGATTAGCCGAGGTTCGTCGAGTGAGCGTGTGAGCGTAGCGAGCAGGCGTATCGAGACTGCGCGTGCTGTTTCGACTCGCTGCGCTCGCTCAACTGGCCTGGGAGGTGCTCGCTCAGCTGGCCGGGGAAGACCCAGGTTCGTCGAGTGAGCGTGTGAGCGTAGCGAGCGCGCGTATCGAGACTGCGCGTACTGTTTCGACTCGCTGCGCTCGCTCAACTGGCCTGGGAGGTGCTCGCTCAGCTGGCCGGGGAAGACCCAGGTTCGTCGAGTGAGCGTGTGAGCGTAGCGAGCGCGCGTATCGAGACTGCGCATGCTGTTTCGACTCGCTGCGCTCGCTCAACCAGCCTTGGAGCGCTCGCTCAACCAGCCTTGGAGCGCTCGCTCAACCGCCCTGGGTGTTCGGCTTTCTCTTCAGGACGGTGGCGATGATGCCGGTCAGGTAGCCCAGGCGCGCGACTTCCGCAGGGCGGAAGTCGGGACCGCCGATCCGGCCGAGGAGCAGGGCCTTGCCGTCGTCGCCCAAGGGGGCGGCGGCCAGCCTGGTCCCCATGTCACGCCATCCCTGAGGGATCCATTCGGCTTCGGAGTCGAACGCCACCGCCCGGTCGAGGGGCAGCCAGTCGGCCGTCTCCAGGGCCGTCTCGGGGGCTCCCGAACTGCCGTAGAGGCGCAGCACGTCCGGACCGGGGCGGGAGATCACCATCGCCCACGACACGCGGAGCACACGGGGCGCGTAGTCGGCCAGCACCTGCAGGCGGTCCTTGCCGCCCGCGGCGACGAGGTCGATCAACTCGAGTTCCTGATGCGTGTCGAGGACCCCGTCGTGCGGACGGAGAGAGTCGACGTGCACGCCCGCGACCTTCTCCGCGGCGGTGATGAGGGTGTCGGGCAGCGCACCCGAGGGCAGGTCGACCACCAGGTCGTCGACGGCGTAGCCCTCGCCTCGCTCGATCACCTCGAGCGAGCGGATGTCGGCACCGACGGCGCCGAGTTGAACGGCGAGCATGCCGAGACTGCCGGGACGGTCGTTCAGCAGAACGCGAAGCAGATACGACACCGGAGTCAGCGCGGCTGCTGCTCGAGCGGACGCACACCCACAGCCGTGCCGTACGCGCACACCTCGACGCCGCCGGATCCGGCGTACTCATTCGTCTCGAAGCGGAATGCGAGAACCGCGTTGGCCCCCTTGCTCTGAGCTTCGGCGGCCAAGCGACTCAACGCTTCATGACGCGCCTCGTGCAGCAACTGGGTGATGCCCTTGAGTTCGCCACCGGCGATCGACTTGAAGCTGGCGCCGATGTTGGAACCGATGTGTCGCGACCGCACCGTGAGGCCGAACACCTCGCCGAACACGTGCTCGATCCGGTAGCCCGGCAGTTCGTTGGTGGTGACGATGATCATGTGTCCAAGTTAACCGGTGCGGTGCACTCCGGCCACTCCGCGATCATTCACCCGGAGCACACCTCCCGCGCGGGCTCGGTCCGAAGCGGCCGCATATCCTGGTAGGCAAGTCCCACTGTCCTGAGCTCGTGCGGTGTTCCGTGACGAGTGCGTGTGTAGAGAGGTCGACGATGTCCACCGATTCCCAGCCGGCGATCAGCCGGGACGAGGTCGCGCATCTCGCGCGACTGTCCCGCTTGGCGCTCGACGACGACGAACTCGACCGATACGCGGCGCAGCTCGACTCGATCCTGAGCCACGTCGCGCAGATCTCCGAGGTGGCCGCCGACGACGTGCCGCCCACCGCACATCCCGCCGAGTTGCGCGACGTGCTGCGCGAGGACGTCGTCGTCCCGAGCCTGACCGCAGAACAGGCGTTGTCGGGGGCGCCCGCCGTCGAACAGGAGCGCTTCGCCGTTCCGCAGATTCTGGGAGAGGAATGAGCGTGAGCGACACCCGCAGCGCGAACGAGATCACAGGCCTGTCCGCAGCCGACCTCGCGGGCAAGATCGCCGCTCGCGAACTGTCGTCGGTCGAGGTAACCCGGGCACACCTCGACCGCATCGAGCAGATCGACGGACAGCTGGGCGCATTCCTGCACGTCGGCGGCGACGAAGCGCTCGCCGCGGCGGAGGCGGCCGACCAGGCGATCGCTTCGGGTGAGGCGCCGTCCGCTCTGGCCGGCGTCCCGATCGCGCTCAAGGACGTCTTCACCACCGTCGACGCCCCGACCACCTGTGGGTCCAAGATCCTCGAAGGATGGGTCTCGCCGTACGACGCGACCGTCACGGCCAAGCTCCGTGCCGCGGGCATCCCGATCCTCGGCAAGACGAACATGGACGAGTTCGCGATGGGCTCGTCGACCGAGAACTCGGCCTACCAGGTGACCCGGAATCCGTGGGACACCACGCGTATTCCGGGCGGTTCGGGCGGCGGCAGCGCCGCGGCACTCGCCTCGTACCAGGCGCCGCTGGCCATCGGCACCGACACCGGCGGCTCGATCCGACAGCCGGCCTCGGTCACCGCGACCGTCGGCGTCAAGCCGACCTACGGAACCGTGTCGCGCTACGGACTCGTGGCGTGCGCGTCGTCGCTCGATCAGGGCGGCCCCTGCGGACGCACCGTGCTCGACACGGCGCTGCTGCACGAGGTGATCGCCGGGCACGATCCGCGCGACTCCACCTCCATCGACGCGGCGATTCCCGATGTCGTCGGCGCCGCGCGCGCCGGCGCGTCCGGCGACCTGTCGGGTGTGCGCATAGGCGTGGTGAAGCAGTTGCAGGGCGAGGGCTACCAAGCCGGTGTGCTGGAGTCGTTCCAGGCGGCGTGCAAGCAGCTGACCGATCTCGGCGCGACGATCGTCGAGGTCGACTGCCCGCACTTCTCGTACGCGCTCGGCGCCTACTACCTGATCCTGCCGTCGGAGGTGTCGAGCAACCTGGCCCGCTTCGATGCGATGCGGTACGGGCTCCGGGTCGGCGACGACGGTTCGCACAGCGCCGACGAGGTCATGGCACTGACCCGCGAGGCCGGCTTCGGCCCGGAGGTCAAGCGCCGCATCATGATCGGGACGTACGCGCTGAGCTCCGGTTACTACGACGCGTTCTACGGTCAGGCGCAGAAGGTGCGCACGCTCATCGCTCGCGACTTCGCCGCGGCATACGAGGACGTCGACGTGCTGATCTCCCCGACCACCCCCACCACGCCGTTCAAGCTCGGAGAGAAGGTCGACGATCCGCTGTCGATGTATCTGTTCGACCTGTGCACGCTGCCGGTGAACCTGGCGGGCACCGCGGCGATGTCGGTTCCGTCGGGGGTCTCCTCCGACGACGGACTCCCGGTCGGCCTGCAGATCATGGCACCGGCACTGGCCGACGACCGGCTGTACCGGGTCGGTGCGGCCTACGAGGCGGCCCGCGGGCCGGTCGGCTGACAGCCTGCCGGCATGTTCCCGGCGGCGAGCCCCTGCTCGACGCCGTAACGGTGCCCGTGTCCCGCGGGAACCTTCAGTGAGCCCGCGAGGTCGAGGACGGTACCGACCATCGACACGACCGGCAGCCACGGCGGAGACTCGCTGTGGTGCCGGTCGTCGCCGTCTCCGGGAATGCGGTCGATCGGATGCCACAGCAGCGACGGAGCGAACCCGGGGACGGGATCGTCGGCGTTGGCCAGCACCACCCGCCGCTCGCACGGTGCGACCCGGTCGACCGACCCCGCCGGCGGCCCGGCGAGCACTGTCCCGGCGAGTTCGACCCCGGAGTCGTTCGCCCAGCGGCGCGCGGCGTCGGCTCCCACCGCTCCCAGGCTCTGCCCGGCGAGGTACACGCGGGGCCGCCGCGCTTCGGGCAGGCCCGAGATACGGGACCAGACGGCGTCGAGGACCGCGGACGCGGAGGTCCCCGCACGATCCGGGGAGGAGATGAACGCCCGCCACGACGCGACGTCGTCGTACTGCAGGGCGACGACCCGGACCGATCCGCCGAAGTACCCGGTGAAGCCGTCCACCGTTCCGGCGTCGATCCATCCCGAGCCGGTTGGCACGGCCACCACGACCGCGCGTGCCTCGCGACCGCCGTCGGCCACCCAGCGATCGGCCAGGCGCTCGGCGCGGTCCCGGACCGAGCCGGGTTCGCTCAGCGGGCTGTAGAGCATCACGGGGCGCTCGGGAACATCCGGTCCCGACGCCTGTGCGGGCGCGGGCAGCCCGATCGACGCCGCCGCGACCACCGCGACCATTCCGAAGCCGGCCCACACCCGTCCTGGGATCGCGACGACCGCGGCCGCGGCGGCGACCGGGATCGCGCACACGGCCAGGACCCACCCGGGGCCGATCGGCGGGGCACCCACCGCGGCCCGGACCGCCGACTCGTGACGCGCCGCGAGCCCGACGGCCGCACCGGCGACCACGAGCCCGGCGGCGAGGACGCCCCCAGAGACCGGGGCAGGTGGACGGTCACCGATCCGGTCTCGAAGCGCGCCGACGCCGGCACCGACGGCCATCCCGAGAAGAGTCAACGCGAGGCCGGCGACGGCGGCGACCAGCGCGGAGCGGGGGAGCATGCCGGGGGCGAGAGCCAGCAGGCGACCGGCGAGAGCGCCGGCGGCCACCGCGGGACGCACCCGCAGGCGGTTCATCGCAACCCCACTGTCTCTGCGGTTCGGGAGAGATAGCCGAGGACGATCGTGCCGCCCGACTCGCGCACCGGCGGGCCCGAATGCTGCCGCCAGGTGTTCACCGCCAGGCCGGTCCGCGCGGTCTCGGCGGCGGCGTGGCACAGCGGATCGTCGCAGACGGCGTGCATGTCGTCGATCAGTCGGCCGTCGAGGGCGGTGCGAGCCCAGGCTCCCGCGGGCCGGCCGGTGGAATCGGAGTACCGGAGCAGGTCGTATCCGAGATCGTGCGCACGGCAGGCGTCGGTGAATCGGTCCGGCAACGGGACCGGCGAGGAACAGTCTCCGGCCGGGTTGAGGGGGCGGCCGTCGATCACCACCGGTCGATACCCGAGTCGTCGGGAGAAGTCGGCGGGCAGATCGCGCATGGCGTCGAGCGGACGGTCGCCGACCAGGTCCGCGATGGCGCGTTCGGCGGCTGTGGCCGGCCGGGCCGGGGGAGCGGCCCGATGCGAGTCCGCCAGCGCCGAGCTGATCGGCAGCAGCCCGAGGACTCCGACGGTCAACGCCGCGCCGGTCGAGAGCCGGACGACCCACCGGCGGATACCTTGTCGCCCAGGGGAATCGGCTGAGTCAGCGGAGGTGTTCGAGGTCATGTCCCGAACGCTATGGCCGGGTGGCACCACACCGGATCGCTCGCAACGGGGGTCTTGCACCCCGCGCGCGAGAGTGAGACCGCAGGGAACCCTGCGACTGGGGAACCGGTCGGATCTCACTCTCGCGGGGGAGGTGGCGACCCGGCTCGGGCTCCTATCGTCGAACTGTGAAGTCTCCCTCTGCCGTCCGTCGCCGGACCGCCGCCGCGGTCGGGCGGGTCCGTGACCGGATCGCGCTCGACCGCATCAGCGACCCGGCGCTGCACCGATACCTGTCGCACTGGCGCAACTGGCTCGCCGCCCTGGCCGCGGTCAGCATGATCTCGGTGTGCTGGCCGGTGCTCGGCGAGGTCACTCGCCTGCCCGCGTTCCTCCTGCCCGCCTTCGCGATCCTCGGCTGCGGCGGCATCGCGCTCGTGTTCGCCGGCGAGGAGGCGGTCAGGTACGGCTGGGCGTCAACGGTCATCACCTCGGCCGTCGCGTCGTTGGTTCCCAACGACGGACCGTGGCCGATGCCGATCCCGTTGTTCCTGGCGCTGCTGGCGATGACCGTCGCGGCGCTGTGGACCCAGCCGCTCAAGCGGCTGCCAGTGGTGCTGGCCGCCGTCGCGGGCGCCTTCGTCGTCGGCTTGCCCTTCGATGCGCTGGTGGGCTGGATCTTCGGGCTGGTCGTCGTCGGCATGGCCGTCGCGTTCCTGCGCTACCGTGCTCGCTCGCAGCGCGAGATCGCGGAGCAGACCGAGGAGACCGAGGTGCTGCGAGCCCGAGAGGCCGTACTCGCCGAACGCTCACGCATCGCGCGCGACCTGCACGATATCGTCGCGCACCGCATGTCGATGGTGGTGGTGATGGCGCAGACCGCACCCTACCGGCTGGCCGCGGCCGCCGATGCCGAGGAGGTGGGGCCCGGGGCCAAGGCGGAGTTCGACGCGATCGCCGACGCCGCCCGCGAATCGCTCGACGAGGTGCGCCAGCTGCTGGGCGTGCTTCGCCCGCACGGCGACGCCGCGGACACCGCGGCGCTCGCTCCGGTCCAGGGCCTCGGCGACGTCCCCGAACTCATCGAGGGCGTGCAGGCGGTGGGCGTGGATGTGGAACTGACCGACACCTCCGACCATTCGTCGGTGGCGCAGACGGTCGGCGCTGCCGTGTATCGGATCGTTCAGGAGGCGGTCACGAACGCCACCCGCCATGCGCCCGGGGCGGCGATCGCGGTCCGCATCGAGGAGGATCCCGTGCACGAGGGGAGACTCGACGTCGAGATCGTGAACGGGTTGGCGACGCAGCCGCTCGGCGCGACCGTCGGCGGCGGGCACGGCATCCTGGGAATGACCGAACGCGCCCACGCCGTCGGCGGGAGTCTCACCGCGGCGGCGCGGCCGGGCGGCGGTTTCGCCGTCCGCGCATCTCTGCCGATCGGTCCGTCGGTGAGGGCGGTCGCGTGAAGCGCCCGGGCGTGAGCGCCGCGCCGCGGCCCGGCGCACTAGGCTGACCCTCGTGCCGACCACTGTCCTCATCGCCGACGACCAAGCGATGGTCCGCGCCGGTTTCGCGGCACTGCTGGGCGCCGCCGACGACATCACCGTGCTCGGGGACGCCGAGGACGGGCAGGTCGCCGTCGACCAGGTGCGCCGCCTCAAACCCGATGTGGTCCTGATGGACGTCCGGATGCCGCGACGCGACGGCTTGTGGGCCGCGGAGCAGATCATCTCCAGCGGGTCGGCCACCAGAGTCCTGATGCTGACGACCTTCGACATCGACGATTACGTGTACGCCGCCCTGCGGATCGGTGCGTCGGGCTTCCTGCTCAAGGACGCGCCGGCAGACGAGCTCGTGCGCGCGGTCCGAGTGGTGGCCGCTGGCGACGCGCTGTTGGCGCCCTCGGTCACCAGACGCCTGATCGAGCAGGTCACCTCCCGGACCACGCGCAAGGCCACCGCGGCCGCCGACTCGCTCACCCCGCGGGAACTCGAGGTGCTCCTGACCGTCGCCGACGGCAAGTCGAACGGTGAGATCGCCGCCGAACTGTTCGTCTCCGAACAGACGGTGAAGACCCATGTGAGCAACATGCTGGCCAAGCTGGGTCTGCGCGACCGCGCGCAAGCGGTGGTCTTCGCCTACGAGAACGGCCTGAAGTAGGAGGTCGATGCCGCGCACCGGTCCGGAACTGGCCGACGTGCTGCCACCGGGCACGGATCGTGTTGTGATGGACGCGAACCCGGTTTCCTTTCAGAGAGGGGTCGCACCCGATGGCGCGCTTCGGCATTCTGACATCCGGCGGAGACTGCCCCGGTCTCAACGCGGTGATCCGCGGAACCGTCCTGCAGGGCAGCACGGTCCACGATCAGGAGTTCGTGGGATTCAGAGACGGGTTCTGGGGGCTGGTGTACGGCGAGGCGATCGACCTCGACCGATCCGTGGTGCGAGGCATCTCCCAGCAGGGCGGCACCATTCTGGGAACCAGCCGCTTCGGTCCGTACACCGAACCCGACGGCGGGCCGGAGAACATCAAGCGGGCACTCCAGCGGATCGGGGTGGACGGCGTCATCGCCGTCGGCGGCGACGGGACCATGGCGGCCGCCAACAGACTGCTCGGCGACGGCATTCCGATCGTCGGCGTGCCCAAGACGATCGACAACGACCTGCAGGCGACGGACTACACTTTCGGTTTCAACACCGCGGTCGAGATCGCGACCGAGGCCGTCGACCGGCTGCGCACCACCGGCAATTCGCACAAGCGGTGCATGGTTCTGGAGGTGATGGGCAGGCACGCCGGATGGATCGCGATGTACGCGGGTGTCGCGGCCGGCGCCCACGCGATCCTCATTCCGGAGCAGCAGGAGTCGCTCGAGCAGATCTGCGAGTGGGTGGTCAGCGTCCGCGACCGTGGTCGTTCGCCGATGGTCGTCGTCGCCGAGGGCTTCATGCTGCCGGAGATGGAGCAGGCGCACTCGTACAAGGGCATGGACGAGTTCAACCGGCCGCGGCTGGGCGGGATCGGCGAGATCCTCGCGCCGCTCATCGAGGAACGGACCGGGATCGCCACACGCGCCACGGTGCTCGGCTACATCCAGCGCGGCGGTGTGCCCAGCGCATGGGACCGGGTCCTCGGCACCCGCTTCGGCCAGGCGGTGAGCGACCTCGTCGCGGACGCGGGGTGGGGGTCCATGGTGGCACTGCGCGGCACCGACATCGTCCGGGTCCCCTTCGAGGAGGCCGTGGGCCACACCAAGACGGTGCCGCTCGAGTACTACCGCGGAGCGCGCGCGATCTTCGGCTGAGGGCTAGCGGTTCTTCGGGATGATCGCCCAGAGCAGCAGGTACAGAAGCACCTGCGGGCCCGGGAGGATGATCGACGCGACGAAGGCGACGCGGACCCAAGTGGAGTCGATTCCGAAGTACTCGGCGATGCCGCCCGCGACACCGCCGATCATCTTGTCGGTGGTCGAGCGGGTGAGTCGTTTGGCGGGGCGGACGGGCTCGGCGTCGTACGCGTCGCCGGCTCCCGGAAGGGCTGGATCGGTCATGGTGTTCTCCTCGGTTCGGATCGGTCTCGGTTCGGGCGTCCGCCCGATGACTCGAACGTAGGCCCCGGCGGCGCTATCGGGCATCGGGAAGCACCCTGACTTCGGCCCCCAGATACGATGGGACGCATGAGTGCCGCTATCGACGAACTGATGGACTTCGACGACGTCATCGAGACTTACGACCCGGTCATGGGCATGGAGGTCCACGTCGAGCTCGGCACGGCGACCAAGATGTTCTGCGGTTGCCCGACCACGTTCGGCGGCGAGCCGAACACCCAGGTGTGCCCCGCCTGCCTGGGTCTGCCGGGGGCGCTTCCGGTCGCCAACGCGAAGGCCGTCGAATCCGCCGCGCGCATCGGCTTGGCGCTGAACTGCTCGATCCGGGAGTCGAGCGTGTTCGCGCGGAAGAACTACTTCTACCCGGACCAGCCGAAGAACTATCAGATCAGTCAGTACGACGAGCCGATCGCCTACGACGGCTACCTCGACGTGCTGCTGAGCGACGGCACCACCTGGCGGGTGGAGATCGAGCGCGCCCACATGGAGGAGGACACCGGTAAGTCGCTGCACATCGGCGGCGCCACCGGGCGCATCCACGGTGCCAGTCACTCGTTGCTCGACTACAACCGCGCGGGCGTCCCGCTCGTCGAGATCGTGACCCGCCCCATCGAGGGTGCGGGCGAGCGCGCACCGGAGGTGGCCCGCGCGTACGTGACCGCCCTGCGCGATCTGCTCAAGTCGCTCGACGTGTCCGACGTCCGCATGGACCAGGGATCGATGCGCTGCGACGTGAACCTGTCGCTGATGCCCAAGGGCGCCGCCGAGTTCGGCACCCGCACCGAGACCAAGAACGTCAACTCGCTCAAGTCGGTCGAGGCCGCGGTCCGGTTCGAGATGAGCCGGCAGGCCGCGATCCTGTCGGCCGGCGGCGAGATCATCCAGGAGACCAGGCACTTCCACGAGTCGGACGGAACCACGTCGGCGGGCCGTCGCAAGGAGACCGCCGAGGACTACCGTTACTTCCCGGAGCCGGACCTGCCCCCGGTGCTCGCGAGCCCGGAGTGGGTGGATTCGCTGCGCGCCACTCTGCCGGAGTTGCCGTGGATCCGCCGCGCCCGCATCCAGGAGGAGTGGGGCGTGTCCGACGAGGTGATGCGCGATCTGGTGAACGTCGGCGCCGTCGACCTCATCATCGAGACGGCCGAAGCGGGTGCCTCACCCGACGCCGCCCGCAGCTGGTGGGTGTCGTTCCTGGCCCAGCAGGCCAACACCCGCGAGATGGAGCTGGCGGAACTCGCCATCACTCCCAAGCAGGTCGCCGAGGTGATCGGCATGGTCGACGAGGGCAAGCTGACCAACAAACTGGCCCAGCAGGTGGTCGTCGCCGTGCTCGACGGTGAGGGCGAGCCCGCGCAGATCGTCGCCGATCGCGGTCTCGAGGTGGTCCGGGACGATTCCGCGCTGCAGAAGGCGGTCGACGAGGCACTCGCCGCGAACCCCGATATCGCCGACAAGATTCGCAGCGGCAAGGTGCAGGCGGCAGGCAAGATCGTCGGCGATGTCATGAAGGCGACCCGCGGTCAGGCCGACCCGGCCCGCGTCAAGGAACTGGTCCTCGCCGCGTGCGAGTGATGATGCGCGCGCTCAGGTGAGGTCTTCGCCGGCCTTCGGGAGGTAGATCGCGACGCGATCGTCGTAGCTCTTCACGTCCGCACCTCGGGTGGCCTTGTTGACGGTGGCCATCTGCGCAGCCCCCGCGACACTGGTCATGCGGCCCACCGCTCCGTACGACTTGCGGAAGTCCTGCGGGCTCGGCTTGCCGACCGATGTGCTTCCGGCGGCCGGCCGCATGAACGTGTCGAGCCGCTGTGCCTTGGCGATCGACACCGCTATCCAGTCCTTGCCGACGGCGCAGCCGCTCACCCCCGGCCGATTGGGCCAGCTCCACAGCGTCTGCAGACCGCGAGGGCCGACCAGGGAGAGCCGATCGCCCGGCGCGCCGCTGTCGGCGACGTACAGCTGGCCGTCGGAGGCCGGTGACGGGCAGAGCGCGACGTTCGACCCGAGCCCCGACGCACGGATGTCGGGCTTCGGGTCCGCGACGTTCGGGTCGATCGAGAAGATCTTGCCCGCGAGCGAGGCCGGGTTCGACGCGGCGGCCGGATCGCCCGCATCGCCGGTCGCGACGATGAGCTCGGTCGGCGACGCGAACGAGATCGATCCCATGTTGCCGGTCGCGCCCTTCGGGATACCGGTGAGAATCGGCTTCACCGACCCGGTGGGGGCGATCCGGACCACGCGATTGTCGGACCCGGTGGTGATCAGCGCGTAGATCAGCTGATCCTCGGCGTACGTGGGCGACATCTCGAAGTCGACGAGCCCGCCGTCGCCGGAGGCGTCCACCTCCACGCCGGCGACCGCACGCTGCGGACCGTACCGCTTGGACAGAATGATCTTGCCGGTGGTCCGTTCGGCGACGTACGTACTGCGTCCCGACGAGTCCGCGGGCCGCACACCTCCGGTGGACGCCAGACACGTGGCGATCACCGCCGGATCCGGGTCGACGCAGGGCCCGGTCGGCGGGGGACCGCCGCCCTGATCGTCCGACGGAGGCGCCGGAGGCTGCTCGGGGGCCTGCTGCATGGTGGGCGGCGCAGTGAAGGAACCCTGGTCGGCGGCCTGGTCCTCTTCGCTGAAGTTCACACACGACGTCGACGCCAATACGACGGCCACCGCGGACGCCGCGGCGAGCAGCGCGCGGCCGGCAGTCCGGGAGTGTGATGGCATTCCACCACTCTAACGATCGTTACCAAATCGTCGGGTGCCGCTCGGCCCTCACGCGGGCGCACGGCCATAGAGTCGGTAACCGTGAGTAGTTCCGATGACAAGCCAGGGACCGGAGGGGATCCGTCGGCTGCGGGCAGTCCGTACGATGAACCGACCGACGCCATCGAGCGACCTCGGGTGCGTCGGCCGAAGCCCGACAACGACAGCTTCTTCGACAGGCACGGCCGCAGGCCGGAGCCCGCGGTTCAGGATGCGATCGACGAGAAGGCCGCACGCGAGGAGGCCGTCGAACTCGACGAGTCGCCCACTGAGACGCTGCCGGTCACCGAGCCGACCGAACCCGTAGCCACGCTGCCCGACGGTTCACCGCCGGACGATGACGCGAAGACCGCGGTGATCATCAGTTCGGGGGGTGCCGCAGCCACGGAGAGCCCGATCAAGAAGAGCTCGTCGGACGAGCCGGTGCACACCGAGCCCTTCGTCAACGACGAGGACGACGGTGAGGACCCCGGCGAGCGCAGGGGATACGCGGAGCATCTCACCGAACCGCCGCTGCCTTACATCGAGCCGCAGCCCACCGCACCGCTGCTCGAGCCCGAAGACGACTACGTGGGGGCACCGCAGCCGCGCGACGAAGAGGAGTACGTCGCCCAGGCTCCGGAGCCGGTGATCCGGCGCGGAACGCTCGATCTCGGCTTGCTCATTCTGCGCGTGGTGGTGGGCGTGACGTTCACCCTGCACGGTCTCCAGAAGCTCACCGGCTGGTTGAACGGACCCGGGCCGGACGGCTTCGCGCAGTTCCTCGCCAACAAGCCGAATCCCGGCATCGGGTTCCACGACAACGCCACGACGGCGCTCTCACTCGTCGCCGGAGTCAGTGAGACCGCGGGCGGCATCCTGCTGATCCTGGGGCTGCTGACGCCGATCGCCGGGGCGGCGGTGCTGAGCAGCATCCTGGTGGCAGGCACCTACAAGGCGACGCTCGCCGGCGGCCTCTGGTTCTTCTCGGCCGACGGCGGAGGCAACGGGCTCGAACTGGAGATCGTGCTGGCCGCCGCGGCGGCGGCGCTGATCCTCACCGGGCCCGGCACCTACTCCTTCGACCGTCGCTGGGGATGGTCGCGCAGGCCGGCCTGGGGTTCGGCCGCCTGGTTCATCGTCGGCGTCGGCGTCGCCGTGGCCGTCTGGATCGTTTTCAACGGCACCAATCCGCTCGATTCGCCGGGGAACCCGACGTCCTGACGTACTCCTGAACTCATATGCCGTATTCCGTGACCCGAATCGGGTCACGGAATACGGCATGAGTGCTTTCAGCCGACAGTGTTCAGTCGACGACGCGGACGGCGCCCTTGTCGGCGGAGGCCGCGAGCTTCGCGTACGCGCGAAGCGCCTTGGTGACCGGACGCTGGCGGTCGCGCGGCGTCCACGGGTGCTCGGAGGCTTCCATCTTGGCGCGACGCTCCGCCAGGGTCTCGTCGTCGACGAGGACCTTGAGGGTGCGGGATTTCACGTCGATGAGGATTTCGTCGCCGTTCTCCACCAGACCGATGTCGCCGCCGGCCGCGGCCTCCGGGGAGGCGTGGCCGATCACCAGGCCCGACGATCCGCCCGAGAAGCGGCCGTCGGTGACCAGACCGCACTTCTTCCCCATGCCGGTGCCCTTCATGAAGGCCGTCGGATGCAGCATCTCCTGCATGCCGGGCCCGCCGGCGGGCCCCTCGTAACGGATCACCAGCACCTCGCCCGCCTGCAGTTCCTTCGACAGGATGGCGTGCACCGCGTCCTCCTGGCTCTCGACGACGCGCGCCGGGCCCTGGAAGTGCCACAGCGACTCGTCGACGCCGGCGGTCTTCAGGATGGCGCCGTCGCGGGCCAGGTTGCCGTGCAGCACGCACAGTCCGCCTTCGACGGTGTAGGCGTGCTCCTTGTCGCGGATGCAGCCGTCGGCGGCATCGGTGTCGAGCGACTCCCAGCGGTTGGAGGTGGAGAAGGGTTCGGTGGTGCGGACGCCGCCCGGGGCCGCGTGGAACAGTTCGATCGCCTGATCGGTGGCCGTGCCGCCACGGATGTCCCAGTCGGCGAGGTAGCTCTCGAGCGACGGCGCGTGAACGGGATGGACGTCGGTGTTGAGCAGACCGGCGCGGTTCAGCTCACCGAGGATCGCGGGGATGCCGCCGGCGCGATGCACGTGCTCCATGTAGTACTTCGGTGAATTGGGCGCCACCTTGGCCAGGCACGGAACGTTACGTGAGATGCGGTCGATGTCCTTCAGATCGAAGTCCACCTCGCCCTCCTGGGCCGCGGCCAGGATGTGCAGAACGGTGTTGGTGGATCCGCCCATCGCCACGTCGAGCGCCATGGCGTTCTCGAAGGCCTGGCGGGTGGCGACGTTGCGCGGCAGCACCGACTCATCGTCGTCCTGGTAGTAGCGCTTCGCGATGTCGACGATCAGCTCGCCGGCGCGCGTGAACAGGTCGCGGCGTGCGACCTGGGTGGCCAGCGTCGATCCGTTGCCGGGCAGCGACAGCCCGAGCGCTTCGGTGAGGCAGTTCATCGAGTTGGCGGTGAACATGCCGGAGCACGACCCGCACGTCGGACAGGCGGACCGCTCCACCTCCAGCAGTTCCTTGTCGTCGACGTTGCTGTCGGCGGACGCCGAGATCGCGTCGATCAGGTCGGTGCCCGGGCGCACGACGCCGTTGATGACGACCGATGTGCCCGCCTCCATCGGTCCGCCGGAGACGAACACGGTGGGGATGTTGAGACGCATCGCGGCGTTGAGCATGCCCGGCGTGATCTTGTCGCAGTTCGAGATGCAGACCAGGGCGTCGGCGGTGTGCGCGTTCACCATGTACTCGACGGAGTCGGCGATGATCTCGCGGCTCGGCAGCGAGTACAGCATGCCGCCGTGACCCATCGCGATGCCGTCGTCGACGGCGATGGTGTGGAACTCCTTGGCCACGCCGCCGGCCTCGCGCACGGCGTCGGCGACGATCTCGCCGACGTTCTTCAGATGCACGTGACCCGGGACGAACTGGGTGTACGAGTTGGCGATCGCGATGATCGGCTTCCCGAAATCGTCGTCGGTCATACCGGTGGCGCGCCAGAGGGCGCGGGCGCCGGCGGCTTCACGGCCGACGGTTGTGGTGCGAGACCGCAGGGCTGGCATGGAATTCCTCGCTAGAAATCGCTGAACTGGACCCGGACGGGCTGACGATCCGGGATGTCCTTCAACTTTACGCTCAGCTGTCCAGAGTTATTCCCGGCCTCGGTACCGGCGACGCCGACGGCGGAATCCGCCGGGGCGCGGGGGCGTCAGATCTGCAGGACCGCCTTGGCGATCGAGAAGTAGATGATCAGACCCGTCGCATCGCAGAAGGTGGAGATGAACGGGGTGGAGAACACTGCGGGATCGACGTGGATGGAGCGCGCCACCAGCGGCATGATGCCGCCGACGGTCGCCGCGACCGTGCAGACCGAGAGGATGGTCAGCCCGATGACGGTACCGATGCCGATGTCGTAGACCAGTCCTGCGACGAGGAATCCGACGACGCCGAGGGCGGCGCCCATGGTGGCGCCGACGCTCATCTCTTTGCCCGCGACTCGGAGCACATCGGACGTGGTGACCTCGTCGGTGGCGAGCGCACGGGTCACCGTGGTCGCCGCCTGCGAGCCGGTGTTGCCGCCGATGCCGGTCAGGAGCGGAATGAACAGTGCGAGGGCCACCTTCTGCTCCAGAGTGCCCTCGAAGATCTCCAGGACGTTCACCGTGAGGATCGCCGAGATCGCCAGCACGAACAGCCACACCACTCGCGCGCGGGTGATCGCGAACGTCGAGGCCTGCAGGTACGGCGTCTTCAGCATCTCGCGGGCGCCGGCGCGCGCCTCGTCCTCGTCGCGGGCCGCTTCTACCACCTCGGCGGCGTCGTCGAGGGTCAGGACGCCGAGCAGTCGGTCCTCGTTGTCGACCACGGGCATCGCCATGATCGACCGGTCGATACAGCGCTGGGCGGCCGACTCGGCCGGTTCGGCGGCGTAGGCGAAGATCGGCGCCTTCGTGTGCTCGGCGACATCGGTGTCCGGATCCGAGAGCAGCAGATCGCGCAGGCTCGCCACGCCGATCAGGCGGCGCTGGTGGTCCACCACGGGCACCGTGTAGATGGTCTCGGCGTGCCGCCCGCGCGCCTTGATCCGCTCGATCGCCGTGCGGCAGTCGTCGTCGGGGAAGACGTGCACGAACTCCGGACTCATCCGGCGTCCCACCGACCCGCGCCGGAACCCCAGGACCACCGCCGTCGTCTCGCGCTCGGCGGGGGAGAGGGAGCGGATCAGCGCCTTGGCGACGTTCGCGGGGAGCTCGTCGAGCAGCTCCGCGCGGTCGTCGGGGTCCAGATGGTCGAAGGCGTCGGCCACCTCCGCGGTCCCGAGCGAACTGATCAACGCGGCCTGCGCGGTGGAGCTGAGGTCGTCGAAGACCTGCACGGCGTCGTCCTTGGCGAGCAGCCGGAAGGCGATGGTCCGGTCGCCCTCGTCCATCGCGTCGAGGATCGCGGCGGCGTCCTGCGGGGCCAGTTGCGAGAGTTCGCGGCCCACGAACGCCAGCCGGCCGTCGTCGATGGCGCTCTGCAGGGCCTTGGCGGTGAGTGTCGTCATGGGCTCCGTGTCGGCGTCGTTGGCGGATGCGGGCGCGGCGAGCGCCCCGGTCAGCGAGCGGACAGTCGGGCGTCCCGCTCGGCGGCGAACGGATCGGGGATGCGGCCGCCGCTGGCGTTCGACAGCGCGGGCAGATCGGAGAAGCCGACCGCGGGCAGACGCACGCTCGATCCGTCTCGGGCCACCAGGCGCACCGCGCCCCAGCGCGGGAACCGGATGCCGTCGACGTCGTGCCACGGGAGGCGGCTGGTGCCGAAGGTGCCGACGGCGGTGACGCCCTGCTCGTCGACGATGGTGCGGAGCCGGTGAATCCACCACGCCAGCGCGATCGGCACGATGACAGTCCAGGCGAAGCCGGCGACCGAGATCCCCATCAGCATGATGACGAGCAGAAACGCGACCGGCACCGCGAAGTAAGCGATGCGCGAGATGGAGAAGACCTTGGACGACTCACTCATATTCCCCATTGTCTCACGCACCGCGCCGGGCGCAGGTCACAGCTTCGGGCGAGAGGGAATGATTTGACGCGAGACCCGGAACTGGCCTACTTTGTCCACGTGATGAATCAGAAGCTTCTCGTAGTAATCGGTCGGCGCGTCGACGCCTGATCGGTCACTTCGTAGACCTTCAGATACCAATTACGACGCGCCCCTCGCACAGCCTCGCTGGCGGGGGTTTTTTCTTGTCGGGAGCCGGACGAGAAGTCCCTCCGGCCTGATCGGGAATCGCGTGGAAGAGCAGAACACAAGAGGATGAGGATCGTGCAGTGAGTACTCCAACAGCACGCGGGTCGTCGACCCGACCGCAGTCGCCGTCCACCGAGGGCATGCGCTCACCGGGCGCCGTCGTCGCACCCGAACGGGTCACGGGCGCGCAGTCCGTGGTCCGGTCGCTCGAAGAGCTCGGCGTGGAGGTCGTGTTCGGCATTCCCGGCGGCGCCGTGCTCCCGGTCTACGACCCCCTGCTCGACTCGCAGCGGGTCCGGCACGTGCTCGTCCGTCACGAGCAGGGCGCCGGACACGCGGCCACCGGCTACGCACAGGTCGCCGGCCGTGCCGGCGTCATGATGGCGACGTCCGGCCCGGGCGCCACCAACCTGGTGACGCCGTTGGCCGACGCCCAGATGGACTCGGTCCCGGTGGTCGCGATCACCGGCCAGGTCGGGCGCTCGCTCATCGGCACCGACGGCTTCCAGGAAGCCGACATCTCCGGAATCACGATGCCGATCACCAAGCACAACTTCCTGGTCAGCAGCGCGGCGGAGATCCCCCGGATCATCGCCGAGGCCTTCTACATCGCGGAGTCGGGCCGGCCCGGCGCGGTGCTCGTCGACATCCCGAAGGACATCCTGCAGGCGCAGACCACGTTCTCGTGGCCGCCGCAGTTCGAACTGCCCGGCTACCGTCCGGTCACCAAGCCGCACGGCAAGCAGATCCGTGAGGCCGCGCGGATGATCGCGCAGTCGAAGCGTCCCGTGCTGTACGTCGGCGGCGGCGTCATCAAGGCCGAGGCCTCCGAGGAACTGCGTGAACTCGCCGAACTCACCGGCATCCCCGTCGTCACGACGCTGATGGCGCGCGGCGCGTTCCCCGACAGCCACGATCTGCACATGGGCATGCCCGGCATGCACGGCGCGGTCGGCGCCGTCGCCGCCCTGCAGCGCAGCGATCTGCTGATCACCCTCGGCGCCCGCTTCGACGACCGGGTCACCGGACAGCTCTCGTCCTTCGCTCCGGAGGCCAAGGTGATCCACGCCGACGTCGATCCGGCGGAGATCGGCAAGAACCGGGAGGTCGACGTCCCGATCGTCGGTGACGCCAAGGCCGTCATCGCCGACTTGATCGAGGCCATCCGCGCCGACCTCGCCGCGGGCGGGGCCAAGCCGGACATGGTCGACTGGTGGGAGTACCTGCGGGACATCCGCAACACCTACCCGCTGAGCTACGACAAGCAGTCCGACGGCTCGTTGTCGCCGGAGTACGTCATCGAGCAGCTCGGCAAGGCCGCCGGCCCCGACGCCGTGTACGTCGCGGGCGTCGGCCAGCACCAGATGTGGGCCGCGCAGTTCGTCAAGTACGAGAAGCCGCGCACCTGGCTCAACTCGGGCGGCCTGGGAACGATGGGCTACTCGGTTCCGGCGGCGATGGGCGCCAAGGCCGCGGCTCCGGACAAGGAGGTCTGGGCGGTCGACGGCGACGGATGTTTTCAGATGACCAATCAGGAGCTGGCCACCTGCGCCATCGAGGGCTTCCCGATCAAAGTCGCACTGATCAACAACGGCAATCTCGGCATGGTCCGTCAGTGGCAGACGCTGTTCTACGACGAGCGGTACTCGAACACCGATCTGGCGACGCACTCGCGGATGATCCCGGACTTCCTCAAGCTCGCCGAGGCGCTGGGCTGTGTCGCTTTCCGCGTGGAGCGCGAAGAGGACGTCGCACCGACGATCGCGAAGGCCCAGGAGATCAACGACCGCCCGGTGGTCATCGACTTCATCGTCGGCAAGGACGCCCAGGTGTGGCCGATGGTCGCCGCGGGCACCGGCAACGACGAGATCATGGCCGCGCGCGACATCCGGCCGCTGTTCGACGACGAGGAGTCGGCCGCCGACCCGGCGGAGATCCACGACGCCATGATTCGTGAGCAGGCCACGAGCGAAGGGAACCAGCAGTGAGCACCCATACTCTGAGCGTTCTGGTCGAAGACCGTCCGGGCGTGCTCGCCCGCGTCTCGGGCCTGTTCTCCCGGCGCGGATTCAACATCGAGTCCCTCGCCGTCGGTCCCACCGAGCTGAAGGGCATCTCGCGGATGACCATCATGGTCTCGGTGGAGGACTTCCCGCTGGAGCAGGTCACCAAGCAGCTCAACAAGCTCGTCAACGTGATCAAGATCGTGGAGCAGGAGCCGGCGAACTCGGTCTCCCGCGAACTGATGCTGATCAAGGTCCGCGCCGACGCGTCCAACCGGAGCGAAGTGATCGACGTGGTGAATCTGTTCCGCGCCAAGGTCGTCGACGTCTCACCGGAGTCGGTGACCGTCGAGGCCACCGGAACCTCGGACAAGCTCGAGGCACTCCTGCGGATGCTGGACCCGTACGGCATCCGGGAGATCGCGCAGTCGGGCGGTGTCACGCTCGGCCGCGGCCCCAAGAGCATGTCCGCCAACCGCTGACATCTCGAGCTCGGTTCGCCGAGTGAAGCGTCAGACCCCGGTCGCGGCCACCGTCACACCGACGGGTTGAATGGTCACGACACACAACACAAATATTTCGTATTGAAGGGATTCCACTGTGGCAGTCGAGATGTTCTACGACGATGACGCCGACCTGTCGATCATCCAGGGCCGCAAGGTGGCCGTGATCGGTTACGGCAGCCAGGGCCACGCACACTCGCTGTCGCTGCGCGACTCGGGTGTCGAGGTCGCCATCGGTCTGCGCGAGGGCTCCAAGTCCCGCGAGAAGGCGGCCGAGCAGGGGCTGAAGGTCATGACCGCGGCGGAGGCCGCCGCCTGGGCCGACGTCATCATGCTGCTGGCTCCGGACACCAGCCAGGCGCAGATCTTCACCGATGACATCGCACCGAACCTGAACGACGGCGACGCGCTGTTCTTCGGGCACGGCCTCAACATCCACTTCGACCTGATCAAGCCGCCGGCCAACGTGACCGTCGCGATGGTCGCGCCGAAGGGACCGGGCCACCTGGTCCGCCGTCAGTTCGTCGACGGCAAGGGCGTCCCGGCGCTCATCGCCGTCGATCAGGACCCGAAGGGCGAGGCCCAGGCGCTGGCGCTGAGCTACGCCAAGGGCATCGGCGGTACCCGCGCCGGCGTCATCAAGACCACCTTCAAGGAAGAGACCGAGACCGACCTCTTCGGTGAGCAGGCCGTGCTCTGCGGCGGCACCGAGGAACTGGTCAAGACCGGTTTCGAGGTCATGGTGGAGGCCGGCTACGCACCGGAGATGGCCTACTTCGAGGTCCTGCACGAGCTCAAGCTGATCGTCGACCTCATGTACGAGGGCGGCATCGCCCGCATGAACTACTCGGTCTCGGACACCGCTGAGTTCGGCGGCTACCTGTCGGGCCCGCGCGTCATCGACGCCGACACCAAGGAGCGCATGCGCGCCATCCTGAAGGACATTCAGGACGGCACCTTCGTCAAGCGTCTCGTCGCCAACGTCGAGGGCGGCAACAAGGAACTCGAGGCGCTGCGCAAGCAGAACGCCGAGCACCCGATCGAGGTCACCGGCCAGAAGCTGCGCGACCTGATGAGCTGGGTCGACCGCCCCATCACCGAGACCGCCTGAGTCTCAGCGGCCACCGCCGGCGCACCTCTTCGACGACCCCGCACCCGATCCCGGGTGCGGGGTCGTCCGCGTTCGCCGGCGGGACGCGCTCGCTACCATGCTGCGCAGTGCTGCGGCGACCGCGCGCGGCGACGAGAAGGGGAGAACAGATGGGCGAAGTCCGGCATGAGGCAGTCATCGGGGCCCCACGCGAGGCGGTGTTCGCGTACGTGGACGACTACCGGAACGTGCCCGAGTACATGTTCGGGGTCGGTCGGTTCACGCCGACCACCGAGTTGACACACGGCCAGGACTCCGAGTTCGAGACGGCCATCCGGATCGGCCCGAAGGAACTGACGTCGACGGTGCGCTGTACCGAATGGATCGACGGACAACTGATCAGGCTCGAGTCGGTGAAGGGCTTCGGCGCCGACACCGCGTGGACGTTCGCCGACGGTGACGAGCCGGGTACCACCGTCCTCCGGGTCGTGTTCGGGTACACGCTGCCCGGCGGGCTCGCGGGCAAGGTGCTCGGCGGACTCATCGGCCCCTTCGCCGAACAGGGCGTGAAGCATACGGAGGCGAAGATCAGGGCGGCCGTCGAGGACTGACCGGCCGGCGATCCCGGGGGTCGGATCAACCTTGCCATCGGCGCATGGCATTGTGGTGTGAACAACATCGGGCACACCGCAATGCCCGATCGACCGCAACCGATCGATCCCCAGGAGTCACCAATGCCGGGAGTTCGCCAGACCGTGACCACCGAGGCGTCGCGCGACCGGGTGTTCGCGTACGTCGACGATTACCGAAACGTTCCGAGCTGGATGTTCGGAGTCACCCGGTTCACACCCGTCACCGACCACACGTCCGGGCTCGGCGCCACGTACGAGGCCTGCATGAAGATCGGACCGAAGAACCTCACATCCACCCTTCGGGTCACCGAGTGGGTGGAGAACGAGTGCGTCGTCCTCACCTCCATCGCCGGCTTCGACGTGCGGACCGGCTGGCGGTTCGCCGACGGCGCCGACGGGCAGACCCTGGTGGATGTGAACTTCGACTACGACCTGCCGGGCGGCCTGGCGGGCAGGGCGCTCGGTGCGATCATCGAGCCCGTCGTCGGCCAGGCGGTGAGGCAGACCGAGGCGGCGCTCCGGGCCGCGGTGGAGAGCAGCGACGCCGCCTGAGCGCGCGTACCGGCACAGACAGACGCCGGGCCCCGAGACGGAAGGTCTCGGGGCCCGGCGTCGTTTCGTCGGCGGCTTCGGGCTACACCGGCTTGAAGTTGTTGTAGCCGATCTTGTTGAGCCGGTTCAGGATCGTCTTGGCGTTGGTCCCGGTCTCCGGTCCCAGGCACGACAGGAAGTAGTAGGCGTTGACCATGCCGACCAGCTGATCCCCGACCACCACGGGGCTGCCCGAATCGCCTTCGATGACGCACATCTGGCTGA
This sequence comes from Gordonia cholesterolivorans, assembly GCF_039531975.1. Taxonomy (NCBI): domain Bacteria; kingdom Bacillati; phylum Actinomycetota; class Actinomycetes; order Mycobacteriales; family Gordoniaceae; genus Gordonia; species Gordonia cholesterolivorans. The sequence continues at coordinate 34,660 of NZ_BAAARB010000019.1, forward strand.
AGTGCGAGGTGCCGTCGGAGAACCAGGTGACGCCGCAGGTGTTGCCGGTGGTGCGACCTTCCTTGCACAGGATGGTCGGGAACTGGACCGGGGTGGTGTTGACCTTGCGGATCGTGACACCGCGCACGGTGCGCGTCGGAGCGACGTTCGAGTTGAGCGCGATCACCGCGACGTCGATGTCCGACGCCGAGTAGACGACCGTGCCGATCTGGCCGCGGCTCTGGAAGCTCTCCGAGATCACTCGCTGACCGGGCTTGCCGCAGTGGCCGGCGGTGACGGCGATGAGCTGTCCCTTTCGCGGCCCGGTGGTCGGACGGCCCACGGTGGTCACCGTGCACGCCGCCGCGCTGTTCCCTCCCTTGAGGACGAGGATCCCGGACCCGCCGCCGAGCGGAACCTTGGGTGCGGCATCGGCGGTACCGACTCCGACCAGTGACAACAGGCCGGCGGCGAGAACCGCGAGCAGCACCGTCAACTTCTTCATTGCATCTCCGCTCAGTACTTGTCGAGGCCGCGTATGTCTTCACGGGCGACGTGCCTACCTTAAGTGCCCTCCGGGGCAACGCCCAATGCCCGCCTCAGATACCGCTGCAGTTGTGACGGAAATGAGACGACGTCAGCAATGTACACGCGCCCAGGTGTCGGGCACCACATTCGCATCGGGGCGGATGTGCCCGCGCGGCGCCGGGGAATTACGATGGCGGGGCAAGTCTTGGGTGCCGGACCTGGCACTCTTCACCGGAAGAAACCTGGAGAATGCAGTGACCGAAAGCGGCCGTCCAGTTGTCCTCATCGCTGACAAGCTCGCCCCCTCGACGGTGGAAGCCCTCGGCTCCGACGTCGAGGTGCGCTGGGTAGACGGCCCCGATCGCCCGAAGCTGCTCGAAGCAGTGGTCGACGCCGACGCCATTCTGGTGCGTTCGGCGACCACCGTGGACGCCGAAGTCCTCGATGCGGGTAAGAATCTGAAGATCATCGCTCGCGCAGGCGTCGGCCTGGACAACGTCGACGTGCCGTCGGCCACTGAGCGCGGCGTCATGGTCGTCAACGCTCCCACGTCCAACATCCATTCGGCGGCCGAGCATGCGATCGCCCTGCTGATGTCGACTGCTCGTCAGGTCCCGGCCGCCGACGCCACGCTCAAGGAACACACCTGGAAGCGCTCGTCGTTCTCCGGCGTGGAGGTCTTCGACAAGACCGTCGGCGTCATCGGGCTCGGCCGCATCGGTCAGCTGGTGGCCCAGCGACTGGCCGCCTTCGAGGCCAAGATCATCGCGTACGACCCCTACGCCTCGGCGGCCCGTGCGGCACAGCTGGGCATCGAGCTGGTCGGCCTCGACGAACTCCTCGAACGCGCCGACTTCATCACCATCCACCTGCCCAAGACAAAGGAGACCGCCGGCCTCATCGGCGCCGAGCAGCTCGCCAAGGTCAAGGACGGCGTCATCATCGTCAATGCCGCTCGCGGCGGGCTGATCGACGAGCAGGCCCTGGCCGACGCCATCAAGGCAGGCAGGGTCCGCGGCGCGGGCCTGGACGTCTTCGACTCCGAGCCCTGCACCGACTCCCCGCTGTTCGACCTCGACCAGGTCGTCGTGACGCCGCATCTCGGCGCCTCCACCGCCGAGGCCCAGGACCGCGCGGGCACCGACGTCGCCGCCAGTGTGAAGCTGGCGCTGGCCGGACACTTCGTGCCGGACGCGGTGAACATCACGGGCGGTCCGGTCGACGACGAGGTGGCGCCGTGGCTGGAGCTGTCGCGCAAGCTCGGCGTCCTGGCCGGCGTCGTCGCGGGCGGCATGCCGACCAACCTGACCGTCGAGGTGCGCGGCGAACTCGCCGCCAGCCCGGTCGACGTGCTCGGCCTCTCGGCCCTGCGCGGACTGTTCTCGGCCGTCGTCGACGAGCCGGTCACCTTCGTGAACGCCCCGGCAGTCGCCGGTGAGCGCGGCGTGAGCCACGACGTCGTCACCGAGACCGAGAGCCCCAACCACCGCAGCCAGGTGGACGTGCGCGCGGTCTTCGCCGACGGCAGCATCGTCAACGTCGCCGGAACGCTGACCGGACCGCAGCAGGTTCAGAAGATCGTGAACATCAACGGCCGCAACTTCGACCTCCGTGCCGAGGGCCGCAACCTGCTCGTGAGCTACGCCGACCAGCCCGGTTCGCTCGGTAAGATCGGCACCGTGCTCGGTGACGCCGGTGTCGACATCATCGCCGCCGCCCTGGCCCAGGACGTGGAGGGCAACGGCGCGACCATGATCCTGCGGCTCGACCGCGAACTCGACGACGCGCTGGTCGCGGCGGTCGGCGACGCCGTCTCGGCCACCCTCATCAAGCAGGTGGACCTGTCGTGAGCCAGGGCAAGCCGATGAAACTCGCTGTCATCCCCGGTGACGGGATCGGACCCGAGGTGGTCGACCAGGCGCTTCGCGTGCTGCGCAAGCTGCACCCCGACGTCGCGACCACCGAATACGACTTCGGTGCGCGCCGCTACCACGCGACCGGTGAACTGCTCACCGACGAGGACATCGCCTCGCTGCGTGAGCACGATGCGATCCTGCTGGGCGCCATCGGTGACCCGTCGGTCCCGTCGGGCACGCTGGAACGCGGCTTCCTACTGAAGATGCGGTTCATTCTCGATCATCACGTCAACCTGCGGCCGTCGGTGCTCTACGAGGGCGTCGCCTCGCCGCTCGCAGGCGATCCGAAGATCGATTTCGTCGTGGTCCGCGAAGGCACCGAGGGGCCGTACACGGGCAACGGCGGCGCGATCCGGGTAGGCACACCGCAGGAGGTGGCGACCGAGGTGAGTGTCAACACCCGGTTCGGCATCGAGCGCGTGATCCGCGACGCCTTCGCTCGCGCGCAGTCCCGGCGCAAGAAGCTGACGCTGGTGCACAAGAACAACGTGCTCACCTTCGCCGGCGGCATGTGGACCCGTGCGGTCGAGGAGATCGGCAAGGAGTTCCCCGAGGTCGCGACGGACTACATTCACGTCGACGCGGCGACCATCTACATGGTCACCGACCCGGGTCGCTTCGACGTGATCGTCACCGACAACCTCTTCGGCGACATCATCACCGACCTGGCGGCGGCGGTGTCCGGCGGCATCGGCCTGGCGGCGTCGGGCAACATCGACGCCACTCGCGCCAACCCGTCGATGTTCGAGCCGGTGCACGGCAGCGCGCCCGACATCGCCGGACAGAACATCGCGGACCCCACCGCGGCCATTCTGTCCGTGGCACTGCTGCTCCGCCACCTGGGCGACGATGAGGGCGCGGCACGCGTGGAGAAGGCCGTCGCGGCCGATGTGGCGACCCGCGGATCCTCCCGCGGTTCCACCTCGGAGGTCGGCGACCGCATCCTCGCCGGCGTCTGACGACGATCCGTCTGCGAACGGCCTCGGCGCTTGCGCGTCGGGGCCGTTCCTCTCTCGCGGGCCAGGTACCGGGTTCCGGCGATCGCTCGGCTACCGTGACGAGTATGAGTGAATCTGCCCGGCGGACGATCGGACCGCTGGTTGTGCTGCTGGTGGGTGTCGTCGGGTGCGCACTGCTCGCGATCTGGTCCTCGGATCTGCCGGATCGGGTGGCCTCGCACTTCGGCGCCGACGGCGCCGACGGATTCTCGTCGATCACCGAGTTGATCGTGCTCACGGCGGCGACCGCCGTGGTCGGCGCCGTGATCGCAGGGGTCGGCGCCTTCGTGGTGAAGGAGCCGGTCACCTCGCGGATCGTGACCGGCATCGGAACCGGAACCGCGACCTTCGTGATCGCGGTGACGATCTGGATCACCGGCCGCCAGCGAGGGCTCGACGACGCATCGTCGGCGACGGCACCGGTCTGGCTGACGGCGGTCTGCGGCGTCGGTGCCTTGGTTCTCGCGGTCGCCGTCGCCTACGCCACGCCGGTCCGGCCGGTCGGATACGGTCGCACGGCCCCCGTGGGCGAGGTGCCGGTCGCGCACGACGGGCAGCGCAGCTGGACGGGAACGGCGTCCGTGGGCGCGGGTGGCCTGGTGACCGTCGGAGCGGCCGTCGCCGTGCTGTGCGGGCTGGGCGTGGTGATGGCGAACTGGTATCTGCTCGGTGTGGCGGTGCTGGTCGCCGCCGTCGGGCTGGCATTGACCGGTTCGATACAGGTGAGCGTGTCCGAGGACGGCTTCAGGGCGGCGAGTCGGATCGGCTGGCCGGTGATCGCCATGCCGCTCTCGGAGATCCGGCGCGCCGAGGTCGTGGAGGTCAACGCGCTCCGTGACTTCGGCGGCTGGGGTTACCGGGTCTCGGGTCGGCGGAATCTGCGCGGCGCCAAGGGGTTCGTGCTGCGGTCAGGTCAGGCGCTGCTGGTGGTCGGTGACGACCGTCGCGAGGTGGTCGTGGTCGACGGCGCCGCCGACGCCGCGGGCGTCCTCAACGCACTGGTGTCTCGCTGATCCGGGGAGTGCGGTCGCGGGGCACGAGGGGGATCGCGATGACGGGTGCGATCGCCGCGACGGCGAAGGCGGCCGAGTAGCCCGCTGCCTCGATCAGCGCGCCGAGCACGGGCGTGCTCGCCGCGGTCGTGACGTACTGGGCGGTGTTCTGCACCCCGAGGGCGCGGCCGCTCCACGACGGCCCGGCGAACTCGGCGATCGCCGTGAACGCCAGTCCGTTGTCGGCCACCGAACTCACCGTCGCGACCACCATCACCGCTGCGGCCAGCGGAGAACCGATCCAGTCGGTCAGCGCCAGCAGCGCGGTTCCGGCTCCCGCGGCCACGGCGATCACCCGGATCGGTCGCATCCTCGATCCCCAGACGTCGGATATCCGGCCGGCTGCGATGCGTCCCAGCGCGCCGACCACCTGCGTGGCGGTGACCAGGACACCGGCGCTCAGGGGCGACCACCCGTGCCCGACGATCAACCATGCCGGAACGAAGGTCCACAGCATCGACTGCGGGATCACCAGCAGGACGCTCACCGCGTGGATCCGCTGCAGAAATGTCGCCCCGCGATACGGATTCGCCGACGAGGCCGAACCGGCGCCGCGTCCGATCGGCGGATCGATGATCCCGAAGACCACGGCGATCAGCCCGAGCGCGGTGACGGCGACCGGCACCGCGAAGGCCGCCGTCAGTCCGGCCCGTGCGGCGAGCACCGGCATGGTGAGCGCGCAGACGGCGATGCCCAGTGGCTGCGCCATCTGCCGGATGCCCATCGCGGTGCCGCGCGAGGAGGCCGGGAACCATCCGACCACGATCCGTCCACTCGCACCGTTCGCCGCGCCCGCGCCCAGCCCGCCCACCAGCAGGGCCGCGGCCAGCGCGGTGAAGCCCGCGCCCGCCGCCGCGGCGGCCAGTGCGCCGATCGTTCCGGCCAGAGTGATCAGCAGGGAGACCGTCAGGACTCGGCGCTCGCCGAAGCGGTCCAGCGCCGCACCCCAGACGATGATCGTGAGGGTCAGGCCGATCGTCGGGATCGCCGCGAGCGTGGCCGCCGACGAGAGCGACATTCCCTGCGACCGATGCAGTTCTGGAATCACATAGGCCACTCCGATTGTGGCGCACGTCGTAGTCATCGCCGCCAGGAGCGAGCAGGCGAGCATCGTCCACGCTCTGACATCGGAGATGGATTCGGGGCGTCCCGGCATCATCGGCCTCCCGGTTGATCGGGTGAGACGCTGCGCCTTTGCGTAGCGTCTCACATAGTGATATATCCGTTTCACATTCTAGAACTGTCCGACTCGTGCGTTAGCCTTGGGGCTATGAAATTGGGTCGTGTAGCCAGTCCTGACGGTGTCGCTTTCGTCGCCGTCGAAGGTGAGCCCGGGCAGGAGACGGCCCGGGAGATCGCTGAACATCCCTTCGGAACGCCCACGTTCACGGGGCGCTCATGGCAGTTGTCGCAGACGCGCATCCTCGCGCCGATCCTCGCGACCAAGATCATCGCCATCGGCAAGAACTACGCCGCGCACGCAGCCGAGATGGGCGGCGAGGCGCCGGCGGATCCGGTCATCTTCATGAAGCCGAACACCTCGATCATCGGTCCGGAGGCGCCCATCGTCCGCCCGCCGTCGTCCGAGCGCGTCGATTACGAGGGCGAACTCGCGATCGTGATCGGGCGCCCGTGCAAAGACGTCCCGGCGGCCAAGGCGGGCGAGGTGATCCTCGGTTACACGGTGGCGAACGATGTGACCGCCCGCGACCAGCAGCAGCACGACGGCCAGTGGACGAGGGGCAAGGGCTACGACACCTTCTGTCCGCTGGGGCCGTGGATCGTCACCGACTTCGACCCCTCCGACGTCCAGATCAAGACCGAGCTCGACGGTGAGGTGAAGCAGTCGAGCCGGACCTCGCTCATGCTGCACAGTGTCGGAGAGATCGTCGAATGGGTGTCGCGTGTGATGACGCTGCTGCCGGGCGACGTCATACTCACGGGCACCCCGGAGGGGATCGGGCCGATGACCGCCGGTCAGCGCGTCTCGGTCTCCGTGGAGGGTATCGGGACGCTGAGCAACCCGGTGGTCGACAAGTGACCCGGCCCGCGCCGGCACGGCCTCAGACAGTGCGCGTCAACGGGATCAATGTGTCGTACACCGATGCCGGGTCGGGGCCTCTGGTGGTCATGGTGATGGGTACTGGGAGTCCCGGACGCGTGTGGCATGCGCACCAGCAGCCGGCACTCCTCAAGGCGGGCTACCGCGTCGTCACCTTCGACAACCGGGGTATCGCGCCCTCCAGCGAATGTGCCGAGGGCTTCTCGCTCGCCGACATGGTCGCCGACACCGCCGCCCTGATCGAGCATCTGGGCGGTCCCGCGCGGGTGGTCGGGACGTCGCTGGGCGCTCGGATCGCCCAGGAACTGGCGCTCGCCCGGCCGGATCTGGTGACTGCGGCGGTGATGCTCGCCACCTACGGGCGTCCGACCCCGATGCTCGAGGCCTTCTCGGCGGGGGAGCGGGAACTGTTCGACAAGAACATCACACTGCCCGATTCGTACCACGCCGCGCTCACGGCACATATGAATCTCTCGCCGCACACGCTCGCCGACGACCGCTCGGCGCGCGACTGGCTCGACATCATCGGCTTCAGCGGCCAGACGCGCGCGCCCGGCGTCCGCGCCCAGCTCGCGTTGCACGACCGCGAGCAGAACCGCCTTTCCGCGTACCGCGACATCGCGGCGCCGTGCCTCGTCGTGGGGTTCGCCGACGACCGGACGCTTCCGGCCTACCTGGCCAAAGAGGTATCCGAGGCGATTCCGGACGCCGAGTACCGTGAGGTGGCGCGAGCCGGTCACTACGGATACATCGAGCAGCCCGACGAGGTGAATTCGCTTATCCTCGAGTTCCTCAGCCGCCACAGATGATGGCGGGATCGGTGCGTGCACAGGGAGTCGCTCATGCCCCACAGTCAGCCGGGTGGGACCGGCCACCTTCTCCAGCGGACCTTCTTCGCGAGTGAAACCGCTCGCGTCGCCCCCGCCCTGTACGCCGATGCAGGCGGAACACCGGTCCGGGTGGAGCGTGACTGTGCGGTCCTGTCCGACGGTTCTCGGCTGAGCACCGACACCTACTTCGGTCGGTTCGCCGCCGCGTACTGGCAGCGGTACACCGACGTCGGGACGGTCGCCGTCGAGTTCGATTACTCATGCGACGACGGCGCCGAACTCACCGTCGCCACCCGTGCCTCCGACATCAGCGGGCGGATACGGCCGCTGACCGTGGTCGGTCTCACCGGTGCGGGCCGCGCCGTGGTGGAGGTGCAGATCGATCGCTACCTCGACGGCGGTGCCGCGTGGTTCGACCTCGCGGTCGTCGGTGGCCGAGCGCGCGTGTGGAACGCCCGGTGGACTACGGCGGTCGAGCCGGTCCGCGACCGCCGGGTCAGTGTGGTGATCTGCACGTTCAACCGTCCCGACGACGCTGTCGCCACGGTCGGCGCCGTCGCTCGTGACGCCGATCTCGCCGAGCGCGTCGAGACGGTTCACCTCGTCGACCAGGGCACACGCCGGGTCGCCGACGCCGCGGGCCTCGACGATCTGAGGGCCGACCTCGGCAGCCGGCTCGACTATGTCAACCAGGCCAATCTCGGTGGCAGCGGCGGTTTCTCGCGGGGAATCTACGAGGCGACCGCGGCCGGCCGACCGCTGACCGACGTGCTGGTGATGGACGACGACATCCTCTGCGAGTCGGAGTCGATCCTGCGGATGACCTCGTTCGCGCGATTCGCGCGGGAACCGATGCTGGTCGGTGCGCAGATGCTGCTGCTGTCGGAGACGACGCGCATCCACATGACGGCGGAGACCGACGATCTCGATCACCTGACGTGTGCCGACCCGCCGCCCAACGCCCGCCGCGGTGTCGACGCGCTCGAGTTCCGGCAGGACGTGCGTGTGATCGCCGGGTACAACGCCTGGTGGTCGTGCCTGATCCCGCGGGAGGCGATCGACGCGGTGGGTCTGCCGATGCCGTACTTCATCAAGTGGGACGACATCGAGTACGGCGTACGGTGCCGTCGAGCGGGCTTTCCCACGGTCACGCTGCCCAACGCCGGCGTCTGGCACGCCGACTTCCATCTCAAAGACGTCGACGACTGGTCGTCGTACTTCGGTCAGCGCAATGTACTGATCTCGGCGGCCATCCATTCGCGGTTCGACGGCAAGACGATCTCCGCGACCGTCGCGGAGCACATCGGCGAGTTGATCGTCGGCCTCAAGTACGGGCAGGCGGCGATCGAACTGCGGGCGGTCCGTGACTTTCTCGCCGGGCCGTACGTGCTCGCCGACGGCGGCCGAGCCAAGCTCGCCGAGATCAACGCGCTGCGTAGCGAGTACGACGACACCAGGCTGCGGCCCGCGTCTGAGATCGCGGACCTGCCGGTGATCCCGCGGCCGCCGGCGCCCGCGAAGAAGTGGGAACGGCGGGTGCTGGTGAAGCGCGCCGCGCAGCAGTTGCTCGGTCGGCGGGCGCCCGGGCGGGTGGCGATAGGCGCCGACGACGGAGCCTGGTGGCACGTCGGACGGTTCACCTCAGCGGTGGTCACCGACGCCTCGCAGACCGGCGTGCGGGTTCGCACATACGATCGCGCGACCAGTGTGGCGCAGGGCAGGGAGCTCGCCACGCTGTGCTGGCGACTGCGGCGGCAGGCCCCGGAACTCCAGCGCGCCTGGCGCGAAGCAGTGCCGCAGCTCACGAGCAGGGAGAACTGGGAACGACTGTTCGCAACGGACTGACTACCATTACGGCCATGACCAGTGCCGAGAACGTCCGCGTCCGCTTCTGTCCCTCCCCAACCGGAACTCCGCACGTCGGACTCGCCCGGACCGCGCTGTTCAACTTCGCTCAGGCGCGTCACGTCGGCGGCACCTTCGTCTTCCGGATCGAGGACACCGACGCGGCGCGTGACAGCCAGGAGTCGTACGACGCCATCCTCGACGCCCTGCGCTGGCTCGGATTGGAGTGGGACGAGGGACCCGAGGTCGGCGGCCCCTACGGACCGTACCGGCAGTCGGAGCGTAAGCAGATTCACCGCGATGTGGTCGCCCGGCTGCTCGAGGCGGGGGAGGCGTACGAGGCCTACTCCACCAACGAGGAGGTGGAGGCGCGGCACAAGGCGGCCGGACGCGACCCCAAGCTCGGCTACGACAACTTCGACCGTGATCTCACCGACGCGCAGCGCGCGGAGTTCCGTGCGCAGGGCCGCAAGCCGGTGATCCGGCTGCGGATGCCCGACGAGGACCTGACGTGGGACGACCTGGTTCGCGGCACCACCACGATCAAGGCGGGGACGGTGCCCGACTTCGCGCTCACTCGCGCCGCCCGCGGGGACGACGAGATCGGCGATCCGCTGTACACACTGGTGAACCCGGTGGACGACGCGATGATGAAGATCACGCACGTCCTGCGCGGCGAAGACCTCCTTCCGTCGACGCCCCGGCAGATCGCGCTGTACCGCGCACTGATGAGGCTCGGCGTGGCCGACCGCGTTCCCGAGTTCGGCCACCTGCCCTTCGTCATGGGTGAGGGCAACAAGAAGCTCTCCAAGCGCGACCCCGAGTCGAGTCTGTTCCACCACCGTGATCGGGGATTCATCCCCGAGGGTCTGCTCAACTACCTGGCCCTGCTGGGGTGGGGAATCTCCGCCGACCACGACATCTTCACGCTCGACGAGATGGTCGAGGCATTCGACGTCCGCAACGTGAATTCGAATCCCGCTCGCTTCGACCAGAAGAAGGCCGACTCCATCAATGCCGAGCACATCCGCCGGCTCGACTCCGCCGACTTCGCCGACCGACTGCAGAAGTTCCTGATCGACGGGGGCCGGTTGTCCGGGCCGGTCGACGCCGGCCGGTGGGCGGTGATCGCCGACCTCGTCCAGACGCGCATTCAAGTGCTCGGCGACGCGTGGGATCTCATCAAATTCCTGTTCGTGTCCGACGACGACTTCACCTACGACGAGAAATCTGTGAAGAAGAACCTCGGCGGGGAGGCCACCGGCGTGCTCGACGCGGCGATCGCGGCGTGCGAGGCGGTAGATCTCTGGGAGACCGCGGCCCTCGAGTCGGCTCTCAAGGAGGCTCTCGTCGACGGTCTGGAGCTCAAGCCGCGCAAGGCCTTCGGGCCCGTGCGCGTCGGTGTCACCGGTGCCGCGGTGAGCCCGCCGCTGTACGAATCGATGGAGTTGCTGGGGCGAGAGAAGTCGCTGGCTCGACTCCGCCAGGCGCGCGAACTGTCGGCTTCGCTCTGATCACCTCGGCTGGTCGGGCGCCCTGAACGGGCCCCTGACCAGCCGATTTGTGTTTAGGGTGGGTGGTGTTGGTATTGTTCTTCCCGGCCCGGAAAGCGGAACGGCAGCGCCAAGCCCAACGGATTCCGGTTCAAACCCTTGGGGTATGGTGTAATTGGCAACACAGCTGATTCTGGTTCAGCCATTCTAGGTTCGAGTCCTGGTACCCCAGCGAAGTACACGGATGTTATTCTGTGTGCCTCACAATTCAACAGAGTTGATCTAGGGCCCCGTCGTCTAGCGGCCTAGGACGCCGCCCTCTCAAGGCGGTAGCGCGGGTTCGAATCCCGTCGGGGCTACAGAAGAAGACCCCCGGTCATGAAGTGGAATTCATGACCGGGGTTCTTCTCTTTCGGCGTCCTCGATACACCATCCTTCACTGTGCCATTGACAACTGGCGCAGTGAGTGATGTTGTTCAGAGATGGGAAGTTGCGCGAATCACTCAGGTCCGGATCCGGTGTCTGGAATCACTGGTCGGCGCTCCGGGAGCCTCGACAGCGCGACGGGGGCGCACTGATGTACGGCGTCGACCGGCTTCTTCATCGTCTGGTCCGCGACCCGCGCTCAGTCGGTGCCGACGCGGTCGTCACCGGTGCGGGCAGCGGGATCGGGAGGGCCTTCGCACTCGAACTCGCCCGCCGGGGCGGTGATGTGGTCTGTGCCGACATCGACGCCGAGCGCGCCGCCGAGACCGTCGCGCTCATCGCCGCCGAGACCGGCCGCAGCGCCCCCGCGGTCCGATGCGATGTGGCCGATCGGGCCGATGTCGAGGCGCTGGTGACCGTCGTCTGCGATGTCTTCTCCGGGGCGCCGACACTCGTCGTCAACAACGCCGGAGTCGGAATCGGCGGCGAACCGGTGGGGCAGGTGGGCCTCGACGACTGGGACTGGGCGCTGGGAATCAATCTCTGGGGCGTGATCCACGGATGCGAACTCTTCGCCCCCGTGCTCCGCGCGGCCGGCCGCGGCGGAATCATCAACGTCGCGTCCGCGGCGGGGTTCGCCGCGGCACCGTCGATGGGGCCGTACAACGTCTCCAAAGCCGGCGTCATGTCGCTGTCGGAGACCCTCGCAGCCGAGCTCGCGGGGTCGGGCGTCGGAGTCACGGTGCTCTGCCCGACGTTCGTCAAGACCAATGTCGCGCGGGACGGCCGGATCACCGAGGCCGGACAGAATCTGGCCGGCCGGCTGATGGAACTGACCGGAACCTCGCCGCAGTCCGTCGCCGCCATGACCCTGGACGCCCACGATCTCGGACGGCTGTACGTGCTCCCGCAACTCGACGCCAACGTGATCTGGCGTCTCAAGCGTTTTCTCCCCGTCCCGTACGCCCGCGGTCTCGGCGTGCTGGGCCGCTTCCTGCCGGCCGCCTGACCGACAGTCTCATCGCATCCAACGAAAGGACCGGCCATGGCCATGGACTTCGACAGCATGCTCCAGAAGATCAAAGACCGGCAGTGGGCGCTCGCCGACATCGACTGGGACGCACCGGGCGCCGAACTGATCGAGCCGGAACTGCATGCGAAGCTCAAGCCGTTCATCTCCGATCTGATGTGGATCGAGAACGTCGGTGCGCGCGGATTCGCGGCGATGGCGAAGAAGGCTCCCGACGCCACCCTCAAGAGCATCTACGAGCACTTCCACGCGGAGGAACAGAAGCACGCGAACGCCGAGCTGGCGCTGATGCGGCGCTGGGGGATGCTCGACGACGATGAGATCCCGTCGCCCAACGTGAACGTTCAGCTGGTGATCAACTGGCTCGATCGTTACTCCGACGGACTGTCGCTGTCGTTCCTGGGCACGGTGATTCCGATGCTGGAGGTGGCGCTCGACGGTGCGCTCATCAAGTTCATCACCGACGAGGTGAAGGACCCGGTGGCGCAGGAGGTGTTCAAGCGGATCAACTCCGACGAATCACGCCACCTGGCAGTGGATTTCGAGGTGATGGACATGTTGGGCCACGCCAGTCTGCGTCGGCGCACGATCGACTTCGTCGGCGGATGGGCGCAGCCCTCTCTGCTCATCGGACTGCTGACATACCTTCCGCTGCTGAACAAGATGCGCGACAACATCGTCGCGATGGGCGTCGACGAGCAACGTCTCTACAGCGCGATGAAGCGCTACCGCTCGGTCGGGCGGCGCAGCGAGTACACCCGCAGACTGCCGATGTTCCGTTTCGTCGCCACACACGGCGCTCTGGTGACCAATCGTGACAACGTCGCCTATCACGCGGTCGCCGATTCGCTGGTGACGGTGACGAACTGGATTCCCGTGTCGCTGGTGAGGCGAACACCGACGTGGTCGCGGGAGTTGACCTACGAGCCCACGGCCTGACGGGAGACCACCATGACACTCTCAGTGGCCGTCATCGGAGCCGGATTCGCCGGTATCGGCGCCGCGATCAGACTCAAAGACAAGGGCATCGACGAATTCGTCGTGTTCGAACGGGACACCGCGATCGGCGGGACGTGGCGCGACAACACCTATCCCGGTGCCGCGTGCGATATTCCGTCCCAGCTGTACTCGTACAGCTTCGCTCCCAATCCGGAGTGGTCGCACACCTATTCCGGCAGCCGCGAGATCCTCGATTACATCGAAGAGATGGCCGACGCCGCCCGAGTGCGCGAACACATCCGGTTCGAGCACACCGTCTGCGGCCTGGACTACGATGCGGCCTCGGGTGAATGGACGATCTCCTTCGAGCACCTCGCACCTGTTCGGGCGCGGTCGGTGATCCTGGCGTCCGGCCCGCTCGCCAATCCCTCGTTCCCGGACATCCGCGGAATAGACGACTACGAAGGTCATCGGATCCACAGTGCCCGATGGGACCACGACTACGACTTCACCGGCAAACGGGTGGCGGTGGTGGGTACCGGGGCCAGCGCCGTCCAGATCGTGCCCGAGTTGGTGAAACAGGCGGCTTCGGTGAAGGTCTTCCAGCGGACCCCCGGCTGGGTTCTGCCGCGCGTCGACGTCAAGACCGGCAGGCTGACCAAGACCGCATACCGATCGATTCCCGGAGCCCAGAAGCTGGTCCGTTCGGCATGGTTCTGGGGACACGAATCCATCGCGCTCGGCGTGGTCTGGAACACTCCGCTCACCCGCGCGGTGGAAGCGGCGAGCAAGCTGTACCTGCGGTCGCAGGTGTCCGACCCGTGGCTCCGGCGCCAACTCACCCCGGACTTCGCAGCCGGCTGCAAGCGGCTGTTGATGACCACCGACTACTATTCGGCGCTTCAGCAGGACAATTGCAAGCTGGTCACCTGGCCGATCGCCCGGATCGCACCCCAGGGGATCCGGACGGTCGAGGGTATCGAGCACCAGGCCGACTGCATCGTCTTCGCGACCGGGTTCGACGTGGCGAAGGCGGGCACGCCGATACCGGTGACGGGTCTGGACGGACGGGTCCTCGCCGACGAATGGCGAGGCGGTGCGTACGCGTACCGCAGCGTCGCGGTGTCGGGGTACCCCAATCTGTTCTTCACGTTCGGACCCAACTCCGGCCCGGGCCACAACTCCGCGTTGGTGTACATGGAGGCCCAGATCGAATACATCACCGACGCCATCGGGCGACTGCTGGCGGCCGACTGGAAGGCACTCGACGTCCGGGCCGACGTCCAGCGGGCCTACAACGACGACATTCAGCGGCGGCTGGGCGCCACCACGTGGAACTCCGGTTGTCGGAGCTGGTATCTCACCGATGACGGCTTCAACGCGACGATGTATCCGGGATTCGCGACCCAGTACGTCCGTCAGCTCCGCAGGGTGGATCTACGCGACTACCGAATCCTGGTGCACGCGTCGGGGCGGGGCGCCGATGCCGAGATGGCGGGCGGCCGCGGCGGAGGCTCCGATGCCGCCCGTGCGGTCGATCCCGGTCTGCGGGGTCGGAGGCGACCCGTGGGTGCCGGATAACATCTGCGCATGACCGAGTACCGGATCGACGACCTCGCTCGCATATCCGGGGTCACCACCCGCAACATCCGCGGCTATCAAGAGCACGGCCTCCTGCCGCGTCCGGTGCGTCGAGGCAGGGTGGCGATCTACACGGAGAAGCACCTGAGCAGACTCCGCGCGATCGACAAACTGCTGCGCAACGGGTTCACGCTCAAGCACATCGCGACCTTCCTGACGAATCCGCGGGCACTCGTCGGCGAGGCTCTGGAACTGACCGAGATCCTCGACGAGCCGTGGGCGAGTACGGAACGGACCGTGTTCGACCGCCCGGCGCTCGAGCGTCTGTTCGGAACCGTCGACGACGCAGACGTGCAGGCGTTGCTCGGCGCGGGCCTGCTGGAGGAGACCGCCGACGGCGCGGCGTATGAGACCGGCGATCCTCGGAGCCTCCGCAATCTCGCGCGGCTCGTCGAACAGGGAATGCGACTGACGGTGCTGGCCGACGTGCACCGTCGGTTCGCCGAGAAGGTCGCCGAGGCCGCCGAGATCCTGATGGTCTCCGCACGGGAAGAGGTGGACCGCAGGCGCGGCCCGGGATGGGTGCCTGCCGACCAGGACGAGGCGTCCTGGGCGGCCTCACTGCTGGGGACGATGCGTGCGGTCGGTACGCAGAATGCACACGCCACCCTCGACCGGTGCCTCGACGGAGCGCTCGACCACGAACTCAGAGTCCATCAGCACGCGGCCGGCGAACGCGAGTCTCAGTCGTCGAGCCACTGAGCCGTCGACCCCGCCACGGGCATCGACGGGAGGTTCAGCTTCCGGTGATCCCACGAGCGGATCCTTGACGGCACCAGGCGCACCGCGACCCTCTTGTGCATCATCGCTTCGACGGCGGGCTGGAGATCGTCGCTGTACGGCCCGGTGTACCGCTCCCACACGCTGATGCCGACCTTGAGGCAGCTCTCGGCGTCGTCGTAGACCTCGACCGTGCCTTCGATGCTGACGCCGCGCAGAATGTCGTAGGTGTCGCCGTCCTCGATCAGGACGGTCGCGTGCGGGTCGCGGCGGAGATTGACCACCTTCTGCGACTTCGCCTTGGTCTCGAACCAGATCTCGCCGTCGATCACGCCATACCACATGGCGGTGAGGTGGATCGCGTCCTTGCCGTGCGTTCCGAGAGTGGCGACCCGGTGGCGGTTGATGAATTCCTCGATCTCGTCGTCGCTCATGACGATCGCCGCGCGTTGGTTGATTCCCATGATCCGACGTTATCGTCTCGCCCGTCGGGCTGCCGCGGTCGACTCAGATCTGTGCCGGTGTCTTGAGTTTCGCGCTGATGGCGTCGGCGGCCGCCACCAGATCGGTGGCCAGCCGGTCGCCGGGACGGCGGCCCATCCGGTCGACGGGTCCGGACACCGACACCGCGGCCACGACGGCACCGGAGGCGTCGCGCACGGGTGCGGAGATGCTCGCCACGCCCGCAGCGCGTTCGGCGACGCTCTGCGCCCATCCTCGCCTGCGGATCTCGGCGAGCGTCCGCTCGGAGTAGACGGCGTCGGCGAGGAGACTGCGGAGAGTGTCGGGATCGGACCAGGCGGCGAGCACCTTGGCCGCCGAGCCCGCGGACATCGGCAGCCGCGTGCCCTCCGGAACGGTGTCGCGCAGACCGGTCGGCGGCTCCACGGCCGCGATGCAGACGCGATCGGCGCCCTCTCGGCGATAGAGCTGCACCGACTCGCCTGTGGACTCCTGCAGGCGGGGGAGCACCATCAGGGCGGCTTCGCGGACGGTGTCGCGGGCGGTCGCGGCGAGCCTGCCGAGAGTGGGACCGGGAATCCACCGGCCGCTGTCGTCGCGCGCGACCAACTGGTGCACTTCGAGCCCGACGGCCAGCCGGTGGGCGGTGGCCCGGGGCAGCCCGGTCGCGTCGCACAGCTCGCCCAAGTTGCACGGCTGCTCCGACACCGTGTGCAGAATCATCACGGATTTGTCCAGCACGCCGATTCCGCTATCCTTTCCCATAGGACGATATTAACCGTCCAAATACTGAGATTGAAAGTCGAGGGGCGCAGGCCCGGCCGAGGTGGTCCACAGCCCGGACCTCCCGGTCGCGTCTCCCGACTCGAAGTGGAACTACTAGAAGATGCGAGTGAGCTCATGACGCAGAGCGCCGGAAATCCGCGCACGCTGGCCGAGAAGGTCTGGGACGACCACGTCGTCGTTCCGGGAGAGGCCGATGCGAGCGGCAACACCAACCCCGACCTGATCTACATCGACCTGCACCTCGTGCACGAGGTGACCAGTCCGCAGGCCTTCGACGGCCTCCGGATGGCCGGCCGGAAGCTGCGTCGACCGGACCTCACCATCGCCACCGAGGACCACAACGTCCCGACCGTCGACATCTTCAGCCCGATCGCCGATCAGGTCTCGGCCCTGCAGGTGGAGACGCTGCGCAAGAATTGCGAGGAGTTCGGCGTCCGCCTCTACCCGATGGGCGACGCGGAACAGGGCATCGTGCACGTCGTCGGTCCCCAGCTGGGACTGACCCAGCCCGGCATGACCGTCGTCTGCGGCGACAGCCACACCTCCACTCACGGCGCCTTCGGCGCGCTGGCGATGGGGATCGGCACCTCCGAGGTGGAGCATGTGATGGCCACCCAGACGCTGTCGCTGCGGCCGTTCAAGACGATGGCGATCACCGTCGACGGCGAACTGCCGCCCGGCGTCACGAGCAAGGATCTGATCCTGGCCGTGATCGCGGAGATCGGCACCGGCGGGGGACAGGGACACGTGCTGGAGTACCGCGGTCCGGCGATCGAGAAGCTCTCGATGGAGGCCCGGATGACGATCTGCAACATGTCGATCGAGGCGGGTGCCCGGGCCGGCATGATCGCGCCGGACGAGGTGACCTACGAGTTCCTCAAGGGCCGTCCGCATGCACCGACCGGCGACGACTGGGATGCGGCCGTGGAGTACTGGAACTCGCTGCGGACCGACGAGGGTGCGGTCTTCGACCGCGAGGTCCACATCGACGCCTCCGCCTTGACGCCCTTCGTCACCTGGGGTACCAACCCCGGCCAGGGTCTGCCGTTGGGTGCGAACGTGCCGGATCCGGCCGACATCACCGACGAGACCGAGGCGCAGACGGCCGCTCGGGCGCTCGAGTACATGGACTTGACGCCCGGCATGCCGCTGCGCGAAGTCAAGGTCGACACCGTCTTCGTCGGCTCATGCACCAACGGACGCATCGAAGATCTGCGGGCGGTCGCGGAGGTTCTCAAGGGCCGCAAGGTGGCCGACGGAATGCGGATGCTGGTGGTGCCCGGTTCCATGAAGGTCCGTGCGCAGGCCGACGCGGAGGGACTCGGCGAGATCTTCGAGGCAGCCGGCGCCGAATGGCGGATGGCGGGTTGCTCGATGTGCCTGGGAATGAACCCGGACCAGCTCTCGCCGGGCGAGCGCTGCGCGTCGACGTCGAACCGCAACTTCGAGGGTCGCCAGGGCAAGGGCGGCCGCACGCATCTGGTGTCGCCGGCCGTCGCCGCCGCGACCGCCGTGCGCGGCACGCTCGCCGCCCCCGCCGATCTGGACTGACCGAGCCTCTCCAAGGCCTGACTAGGAGTCAAACACGATGGAACCGTTCATCACCCACACCGGTGTCGGAGTTCCGTTGCAGCGCAGCAACGTCGACACCGATCAGATCATCCCCGCCGTCTACCTCAAGCGCGTCACACGAACCGGATTCGAGGACGGCCTGTTCGCCGGATGGCGAGGCGACCCCGACTTCATTCTCAACAACGAGCCCTGGAGCAAGGGGTCGGTGCTCGTCGCCGGACCGGATTTCGGCACCGGCTCCTCGCGTGAGCACGCCGTCTGGGCACTCATGGACTTCGGCTTCCGCGTCGTCATCTCGTCGCGCTTCGCCGATATCTTCCGCGGCAATTCCGGCAAGGCCGGGCTGGTGGCCGCACAGGTGGCCCAGTCCGACGTCGAGCTGCTGTGGAAGCGGCTCGAGGCCGAGCCGGGACTGGAGCTGACGGTCAGTCTGGAGGACAAGACCGTCACCGCGGGCGATCTCGTGGTGCCGCTGCAGATCGACGATTACACGCGCTGGCGCCTGATGGAGGGACTCGACGACATCGGGCTGACCCTCCGCCAGACGGATGCGATCGCCGAGTACGAGTCGCGGCGTCCGTCGTTCAAGCCGACCACCCTGCCCTGACCTGCGATCGCGGGCGCTGAAGCCTCACGGCGAGAATCGATTTCGACGCTCGCCGTGAGGCTTGCGTTCTGCGGCCGAACTTCTCATGTGAATTTGCGCTGGTTGGCTTATTTTGCGCCACGATCCGTTTACCGTGTGGATTAGCTGGCACGCCCGGCCAGTGTGAATCCTGCGGAGGTACGGATGAACAAGGCAGAACTCATCGAGGAACTCACCAAAAGACTCGATGCGGACAGGAAGACAGCCACCAACTTCGTCGAGCAGGCGATCGACACCATCGTTCGCGCCGTGAACAAGGGTGAGAGCGTCACGATCACCGGTTTCGGCGTCTTCGAGAAGCGCCGTCGTGCAGCGCGCGTGGCACGCAATCCCCGCACCGGAGAAACGGTGAAGGTGAAGGCCACGTCGATCCCGGCCTTCCGGCCGGGTGCTCAGTTCAAGGCGATCGTCTCCGGCAAGCAGAAGCTCAAGTCGGGGCAGCCCGCGGTGAAGCGCGCGTCGGCGACACCGGCCGCCGGTTCCGGAACCGCCAAGAAGGCCGCACCGGCTAAGTCCACCGCTGCGGCGAAGAAGACCACCGCGGCGAAGAAGACGACGGCCAAGAAGACGACGGCCACGAAGACCACGGCCGCGAAGAAGACGGCCGCCACGAAGGCCGCCGCGAAGAAGACAACGCCGGCGAAGAAGACCGCCGCCGCGAAGAAGGCGCCCGCGAAGAAGACCGCGGCCAAGAAGACGGCTCCGGCGAAGACCGCCGGCGCGGGTACGACGGCCACGAGCGCCGCGGCCGAGAAGACGGCACCGGCGAAGAAGGCGACAGCCAAGAAGACCGCTGCTGCCAAGAAGACGACGGCGGCCAAGAAGTCCGCTCCGGCGAAGAAGGCCGCCGCCAAGAAGTCCGCACCGACGAAGGGCGCCGACGACTGACCGAATCCACCTGCCGCCAAAGGGTATTGCGCACTTCGGCCCCTGTCCGCACGATGTGGACGGGGGCCGAAGTGCGTCCGGTGTGTCAGTCGGCGAGCGGACTGGGGATGTGATCGGCGGCGACGAGATCGCCGTCGCGCGTGGTCAGCACCCATACGCTGCCCTTGCGGTTGTCCGCTTCGGGCAACTCCACACCGTCGGCCTCGGCCCACCGGTGCAGCAACGGTGCGATGACTCCGCCCTGACTGCACACCGCGTGCACCGACCCAGTCTTGCTCGCCAGTCGTCGAATCCTGCGGTAGGCCTCGTCCGGAGCCGCCTCGAAGGACTCCTCCGACAGTGCAGGTTCCAGCTTCACCTCGGTGCGCAGCGATTCGGCCAGCGGCGCGAGAGTGTCGACGCACCGTGTCCGGTCGGCGGCGTGCAGGCGGTGCGCGCCGAAGAGGGGGAGCAGCTCACGGATCGCCGCGGCCTGGGCCACCCCGCACGTGTCGAGCGGCCGCAGGCGATCGTCGCCGGTGAAGTCCCTGCGGCTCCCCGCCGACGCATGCCGGAGAACGATCAGTGTATGCAGCTCTCGCACCGGCCGGGAGGCGAAGGTGTGCAGCACATCGCGATCGGCGTCGTAGCTGACCGCGTCGATCGCGTCGGCCACCGGAAGCCACTTCAGATCGTCGCATTCGCGGTTGGCGTGGAACCCTCCGCCGACGGCCTCCACCGCCCAATAGGAGACCCGTTTCGGTACCCCCGAGGCCAGACGGTAGCCGACAGTGCGCAGCCGGTGTCCCAACCGCACCTCGTAGCCGGTCTCTTCGACGAGCTCCCGCGCGGCCGTCACCGGCAGGATCTCGCCGCGTTCGGCCTTTCCCTTGGGCAGCGACCAGTCGTCGTAGCGCCGCCGGTGAACCAGCGCCACCTTCACGCCGGCCGACTTGCTCGGCTTCCAGAGGACGCCGCCTCCGGCCCACACGGTACGGGTCGGCCGGCTCATCAGGATCCAGTCGGGTCGGCGTGGTGGCGTTGACGGGTCATCATCTGTCGCTGGTGGTCGCGGACCTGCTCACCGGCCGCCGGCTGGGCCCGCCAGGTGCCGTCCGGCTGCAGTTCCCAGCAGCGGGTCCGGGGATCGAGCGCCGACTCGAAGATGTCCTCCAGATCGGCGGCCAGCCTGCGGTCACGGACCTGCACCATCACCTCGACACGTCGATCGAGGTTGCGGTGCATCATGTCGGCGCTGCCGATCCAGTACTCGTTCTGGGCACCGAACTGCAGGATCCGTGAATGCTCCAGGAACTCGCCGAGAATCGACCGGACGACGATGTTCTCGCTGAGTCCCTCCACACCCGGTCGCAGCGCGCAGATGCCCCGCACCACTACGTCGACGCGAACGCCCGCCTGTGAGGCCCGGTACAGCGCGTCGATCACCTGCTCGTCGACCAGCGCGTTGGCCTTGAGCCGGATGAGTGCCCCCGGATCTCCGGACCGGTGGGCCGCGATCTCGCCCTCGATCCGCTCGATGATGCCGGTGCGGATGCCGTGGGGCGCCACCAGCAGATTCCGGTACTCCTGCTTGCGCGAGTAGCCGGTGAGCGTGTTGAACAGGTCGGTGAGGTCCGAGCCGATCTCCGGTGCGGCGGTGAATAGACCGACGTCTTCGTACAGCCGTGCCGTCTTCGGGTTGTAGTTGCCCGTGCCGATGTGGCAGTAGCGGCGAAGGGTCGAGCCCTCGCGACGGATCACCAGGCAGGTTTTGCAATGCGTCTTGAGACCGACGAGCCCGTAGACGACGTGCACCCCGGCCTGTTCCAGAGTGCGCGCCCAGCGGATGTTGGCCTGTTCGTCGAACCGTGCCTTGAGTTCCACCAGCGCCACCACCTGTTTGCCCGCGGCCGCGGCGTCGATCAGCGCGTTGACGATGGGCGAGTCGCCCGAGGTGCGGTACAGGGTCTGCTTGATGGCCAGCACGTGCGGATCGGCGGCCGCCTGCTCGATGAATCGCTGGACGCTGGTGGAGAACGAGTCGTAGGGGTGATGCACCAGCACGTCGCCGTCGCGCAGGGTCGAGAAGATGCTCTTCGGCGTCTCCCGCTCACCGAACGCCGGGTGGGTGGCCGGCACGAACGGACGCTCCTTCAACTGCGGCCGGTCGATCCCGTAGATCTGCCAGAGACAGGTCAGATCGAGCAGTCCAGGCACTTGGATGACGTCGCCCGGGTCGACGTCCAACTCGCGGAGCAGGAGTTCGAGCATGTGCTCGGTCATGTCGTCGCCGACCTCGAGCCGGACCGGTGAACCGAACCGCCTGCGCGCCAGTTCGCGTTCGAGCGCCTGGAGCAGGTCCTCGTCACGGTCCTCGTCGACCTCGAAGTCGGCGTTGCGCGTGACCCGGAAGACGTGGTGCTCCACGATCTCCATGCCGGGGAACAGTTCCGGCAGATTGGCCGCGATCAGATTCTCCACGGGCAGGAAGAGCGCGGTGCGCGGCCCGTCGTCGGGGCCCTGCGGCTGGACGAGACGGTCGACCCGGACGAACCGGTTGACGTTGTCGGGCACCTTCACACGCGCGAAGTGCTCGCCGCCCTCGGCGCGGTCCTTCACCGTCACCGCGAGGTTCAGGCTCAGACCCGAGATGTAGGGGAACGGATGCGCCGGATCGACGGCCAGCGGGGTCAGGATCGGGAACAGTTCGTTGTGGAAGTGCGTCTGCATCCGCACCCGCTCGGCGGCCGTGAGATCGTCCCAGCCGATGATCTTGATGTTCTCGCCGGAGAGTGCCGGGAGCACCGAGTCACGGAAGACGCGCGCATGCCGGTCGGCGATCTTCTGGGTGCGGACAGCGATCATATGCAGTTGCTCGCGCGGGGAACGGCCGTCCGCCGAGCGCACCGAGAGGCCGGTCTCGTCGCGGCGCTTGAGGCCCGCGACGCGCACCATGAAGAACTCGTCGAGATTCGACGCGAAGATGGCCAGGAACTTGGCGCGCTCCAGCAGCGGGCGGGAGACGTCCTCGGCCAGTGCGAGGACGCGAGAGTTGAAGTCGAGCCAGCTCAGCTCACGGTTGAAGTACCGGTCGGCCGGCAGGTCCGCCGCTTCGTCGGGATCCACGGTCTCGGCCGGCAGTGCGGCGGGCAGGGCGGTCTGGGACTCGTTCTCGATCTCTTCCGTGGCACTCACGCGTCAATTGTGGACTATCGGTCCGATGCTGTCCTGTCAGCCGGACGGTTTGGTTCACCGGAGTGTCGGGACGCCCGGAGTGCCGCGCCCGTGCGTCTCCCGACGCCGAGTTCGACCGCGGCGGCCAGATCCGCGGGCGTGTCGACGTCGGTGCGCAGCCGGGCCCACCGCAGCCGCCCGGGATCGAGCTCTACCGCTCCGGCCGCTCGGTGCGCCGACGCCGACCGGGCACCGAATCGCGGTTCGACGGGGTGCTGGGCGCGCACCACCAGCAGCGCCGTGCCCTCTCCGGAGCGGTCGGCGACGAAGGCGGCGGGGGCGCCTCCGGCGATGGCTGCGGCCGCCTCGTCCAGTACCTCGGCGAGCGTGAGCGCGTCGAGCGCGGCGAGGTCGGCCTGCAACGCGGCGATCAGCGCGGCGGTCGGGGAGACTGCCGCGATCGCATGCGCCAGCGCTGCGTTCAACGGTGATCGGTGCGGCGCGTCGCCGGCCTCCTCGGGCTCGTCGAGTACCCGGACACCGTGCTCGCGGACGGCGACGTGCACGGCGGGGTCGGGAGTGACGACAGCCGCCTGCGCGACGCCCGCCTCCCGGACCGCCTCGAGCGTGTCGCCGAGCATCGCGGTCACCAGGCTCCGGCGCTGCTCGTCGGAGGGCAGGGCCCCGGCCAGCCGTGACTTCGCGTGGTCCAGCCGTTTCACGGCCAGGACGACGGCTATCGGGAGCGGGTCGCGCATGTTCACCATGGTGCAGCACCGACGGGCCGGGCCGCCTGCCGGGCCGTCGAGCCGACCCCGGCGATCGGCGCTGAGCCGTGGCGAGGTGGCGCTAGGGTGGACCGCAGTTACCGGTCGTGGGTGGAGGAGTCGCGAGTGCGTGCAGTAGTGATGGGTGCTGGATCGTGGGGCACCGCGGTGGCGAAGGTGCTCGCCGATGCGGGCAACGAGGTGAAGATCTGGGCTCGCCGTCCGGAGCTGGTGGAGCAGATCAACACCGCCCACGAGAATCGCGATTACCTCTCGGGTATCGCGCTGCCCGAGAGTCTGCGGGCCGTCGGCTCCGTGGAGGAGGCGCTGGCCGGCGCCGAACTGGTGGTGTGTGCGGTGCCCTCGCAGTCGTTGCGTGCCAACCTCGAGATCTGGCGACCGCATCTGCCCGCCGATGCGATCCTGCTGTCCCTCGCCAAGGGCGTCGAGACGAGTTCCGGTAAGCGGATGAGCGAAGTGATCGCCGAGGTCACCGGGTTCCCGGCTCGGCAGATCGCGGTGCTGACCGGACCCAACCTCGCGAAAGAGGTGGCGCAGGGACAGCCCGCCGCCACCGTGATCGCATGCGTCGACGAGGCCCAGGCGGTTCGTGTGCAGGAGGCATTCGCCACCGGATACTTCCGTCCGTACACCAACGTCGACGTCGTCGGCTGCGAGATCGGCGGAGCAGCGAAGAACGTGATCGCGCTCGCGTGCGGCATGGCGTCCGGGATGGGCTTCGGCGAGAACACGCTGGCGACGATCATCACGCGCGGTCTCGCCGAGACCATTCGGCTGGGAGTGGCACTGGGCGCCGACATCACCACCCTCGCCGGTCTCGCGGGCATCGGCGACCTCGTGGCGACGTGCTCCTCGCCGCTGTCGCGCAACCGAACCTTCGGTGCCCGCCTAGGCGAGGGCGCGAGCCTGGCCGAGGCTCAGGCGGCGACCAACGGGCAGGTGGCCGAGGGCGTCAAATCGTGCTCGTCGGTGCTGGCGCTGGCGAAGGCGCACGGGGTGGAGATGCCGCTGACCGAGGCCGTCCATCAGGTGTGCCACGAGGGCATGTCGGTGTCGGACATGGTCAGTTCCCTGCTCGGGCGCAGCACCAAACCGGAGGTGTACGGGCGGGCCTGAACCGCGTCAGCGGCCGAAGTCGAGCGGGGCTCGCTGCAGATTCTTCTCGATCAACGCCGAGACGTCGGTGATCGGCGCGTTGCCGGCACCCGCGGGCACCCACACGGCCACGTAGGGGCGGTGGTCGACGCTCACGTACGCCTGACCGCGGCCCTCGATCGTGTCGGTGATGAACCACTGGACCGGGTTGATCACCTGCAGTGAACTCGTCGGCGCGAGTTCGTGGGGCCGCTCGACACCGCAGCGCACCACAACCGGGTCGGAGTCGGCTCTGGTCCATCGGACGGTGGTCCCGTCGACCGACTTGCCCTCGAAGTCGCCGAGCTCATCGGGCAGTTTCTTGATGAACTCGGCGCAGCGGGCGGCGTCGGCGGCGGTGGTCGTGTACGACTCGACCGGTGACGGCGGGGTGTCGTCGGCGGAGAAGTGCAGCGCCGCGTACGTGATGAAGCCGGCGATCACCATGACCGGGACGGCCACCAGGGTGGCGATCATCGCCGGACTGAATCGCGGTCCCTCATCGGCCGCGGTCTGGCCGTCCTGAGCCTTCTCCGTTGGAGTGTTCCCGGTGCCGTCGCTCATGCTGCCAGTGTGATCGATGGACTGCGTCCGTGGAAATCGGTGCGACCGTTCGCGGTGCGCCGGCGGTAGCATCGGCCCGATGAAGACAGTGGGTGAAGTCGGAGAACGCGCGCTGGTCGCGATGTTCACCACTGCCGCGGCGTCGGTCGGTGACACCGACGATCTGGTGATCGGGTCGGGCGACGATGCAGCGGTGTTCGCGCCCACCGGACCGGTGGTGGTCAGCACCGACACAGCGGTCGCTGGCAGGCACTTCCGGTTCGACTGGTCGACTCCGCGGCAGATCGGGGCACGGGCGGTGGTCCAGAGCGCCGCCGACATCGCGGCGATGGGCGGGGTCCTCACCGGCGTCGTCGTGTCGATCGGCTGCCCGCCGCAGACCCCGGTGGAGCGCGTGCTCGAGCTCAACGCCGGCATCGTCGACCAGACCCACAGGTATCGGGCGCGGGTGCTCGGCGGCGACCTCGTGTCCTCGTCGGAGGTGGTGCTGACCGTCACCTCCCTCGGTGTTCTCGACGGCACGCAGGCGGTGGCGCTGTCGGGTGCGCGCGGCGGCGAGGTGCTCGCGCTCAGCGGTCCGCTCGGCGGTCCGGCAGGCGGTCTGGCGGCTCTGTCCGCCGTCGAGCACGGGGCGGATCCCCTTCTGCTGGAGCAGTTCTCTGACCTGGTCGAGGCCTACCGCCTCCCGCGGCCGGATCTGGGTCAGGGGCGCGTGGCGGCGCTGGCGGGCGCCCGGGCGATGACCGACGTCTCCGACGGCCTCGTGGAGGAGATCATCACGATGGCGGAGGCTTCGCAGGTACGGATCGACATCGATTCGGCGTCGGTTCCCCAGGTCCGCGGGCTCGCCGAACTCGGGGCTGCGCTCGGCGTCGACCCCGCGCGATGGGCCCTCGCGGGCGGCGAGGAACACGAACTGCTCGCGGCCTTCGAGCCCTCGGCTGTCCCCGCGGGCTGGACGGTGATCGGGACGGTGTCCGACGGCGAGCCCGATGCCCGCATCGACGGCGCGGCCGTCGGAGAGATCCGCGGGTGGCAATCGTTCACCGAGACCTGACCTGATTAGATCGACGTATGGCTGTCTACGCACTCGGCGATCGTGAGCCGGTTCTCGGCACAGACGTTTTCATTCATCCCGACGCGACCGTCATCGGTGCGGTGACGCTCGGCGACTGGGTCTCGATCTGGCCGGGAGCGGTGCTCCGCGGCGACTACGGGACCATCACCGTCGGCGACCGCACCAACATCCAGGACGGCACGGTGGTGCACTGCACCTTCACCGAGCCCACCGTGATCGGCGCCGGTTGCGTCGTCGGGCACAACGCGCATATCGAGGGATCGACGATCGGCGACGAATGCC
Organism: Gordonia cholesterolivorans; assembly: GCF_039531975.1. Lineage (NCBI taxonomy): Bacteria > Bacillati > Actinomycetota > Actinomycetes > Mycobacteriales > Gordoniaceae > Gordonia > Gordonia cholesterolivorans. Next base: position 61,472 of record NZ_BAAARB010000019.1, read on the forward strand.
TGATCGCTTCGGGTTCGGTGGTCCTGAACCGTTCGGTGATCGGCGCGGGCTCGGTGGTCGGCGCCGGTGCGGTGGTGTCGTACGGCTTCACGGTTCCCGAGCGGTCGATGGTGCTCGGCGTCCCGGCCCGCCTCCGCGAGGGCTATCAGGTTCCGGAGGGCCATCTGCAGCAGAACACCGAGCTCTACTACCAGAACGCCCAGTACTACCGGAAGAGCCTCCGGAGGCTCGACGCGTGAGCGCCAAGCCGTTGGCCGAGCTGATCGATCCCGGCTGGGCTCAGGCACTGGCGCCGGTCGAGGAGACGGTCGCACGGATGGGCCGATTCCTGCGCGAGGAGATCGCGGTCGGCCGTCGCTACCTGCCCGCCGGAGAGAACGTGCTGCGCGCGTTCGCGCAGCCCTTCGATGACGTCCGGGTTCTCATCGTCGGACAGGATCCCTATCCCACGCCGGGGCACGCTGTGGGACTGAGCTTCTCCGTGGCGCCGGACGTCCGCCCGATTCCGCGATCGCTGCAGAACATCTACCAGGAGTACTGCGAAGACCTCGGTTATCCCCGTCCGGCCAACGGCGATCTGACGCCGTGGGCGCGGCAGGGCGTTCTCCTTCTCAACAGAGTTCTGACGGTGCGCCCGGGCGAACCGGCGTCCCACCGCAACAAGGGGTGGGAAGAGGTGACCGAGTGCGCGATCAAAGCGCTGGCCGCGCGCGACGAGCCCATGGTGGCGATCCTGTGGGGCAACGACGCCCGGCAGCTGGTGAAGTGGTTGCCCGACGTCCCGGTCATCGAATCGCCCCACCCGTCGCCGCTCTCGGCGTCGCGCGGGTTCTTCGGTTCGCGACCCTTCTCCCGCGCCAACGAGGAACTGCTCGATCTCGGCGGCGATCCGGTGGACTGGCGTCTGCCCTGATCCGGTCGGACTACCGGCGGGCGGCGGCGTAGTCCGGCGCGCGCTTGGCGACGAAGGCGTCGACTCCCTCGACGCCCTCGGGCGTGGATCCGAGGGCTGCGATCGAGGCCGACTCCGCGGTGAGCTGATCGCCGAGGGTGCTGGTGGCGCTGTGGTGCAGCAGACGGCGGATCGCGCGGTAGGAGCCGCGCGGTCCGGAGGCGAGCCCGGCCGCGACGTCGTGGGCGGTCTGCTCGACGGAAGCGTCGTCGACGATCTCCGACAGGATGCCGAGGTCCAGCGCGCGGTCGGCGTCCAGGATCTGGTCGGTCATGATGATGTGCCGTGCGCGGGCCGCGCCCACGACGCGGGGGAGCAGCCATGACATGCCGCCGTCGGGCGACAGTCCGATTCCGGGATAGGCGGGACGCATCTTGGTGGCGCGACCGCCGATCGCGATGTCCGCGTGCAGAACGAGGCTCATGCCTGCGCCGGCGGCCCAGCCCTTCACCGCGGCGACCACCGGAAGCTCCGTCTCGTAGAGGAACTCGATCGTCGAATGCAGATCGTCGGCCAGGCCCCGCAGGTAGTCGCTGCGGTCGTCGGCCGCCGCGAACGCCGCGACATTGCCACCCGCGCAGAAGTTCTTGCCCGCGCCGCGGAGCAGCACCGCACCCGCCTCGAGCTTTCCCCGGGTGACAGCGCGCAGCGCCTCGCGCGACTCCAGGACCAGAGCGTGATCGAGAGCGGTTCCCGCATCGCCGGTCGAGATGGTGAGGTTCAGAACGCCGTCGTCGTCGACGCGGATCAGATCAGAGGCCATGGCGAGTACTCTACGGAACGCTCGTCGCCGGCCGGTCCGGGTGGTTGCCGTCCGCGCCGGACAGGTGCACTCGGCGACTCCGGAGACGACGAAATCGCCGCCCGGCACTGCCGGACGGCGATCTCCTGACGCGTGGTGCGCTCAGGCCTTGACGGTCTTGCCCGCCTTGAGGCACGAGGTGCACACGTTCTTGCGCTTCTTGTTGCCCGGGGCGACCTCGACGCGCACAGACTGGATGTTCGGGTTCCAGCGGCGGTTGGTGCGCCGATGCGAGTGCGAGACCGACTTGCCGAAGCCGGGGCCCTTGCCACAAACGTCACAAACGGCAGCCATGATCGAACTCCCTTGGTAGAAAACTTGGGTCAGTGGTCAGCCGATAGCGGGCGCTGCGGTGCGCGCCGCGACGATCGGCAACCCGAATAGAATAACCGCGCAGACCTCGGGTGTCCAAATCGGCGCCGGAACGCGAGAGTCCCGGCGACCTCGGCGAGGGGCCCGGACCAGACGCCGCGACAGTACCTGTCCGAGTGTCGGGGGCGGGCGGTAACCTCGGGGCACATTCGAGGTTCACCGGCGGTTCGGCGACCGCGCACGAGGATCGCGACGGGCCGGCGGAGAGCGACGGGAAGGCGGGGTGGTCGTGCGGTTGATGACCGGAGACAGCAGTACCGCGGTCAATCCTCAGCTCATCAGGGACTGGGCACGTGCCTGCGCCGACGGCCTCGAGGCTCTGCGTCCGGAGATCAACGACCTCAACGTCTTCCCGATCCCCGATTCGGACACCGGAAGCAACATGGCGCAGACGATGACCGGCGCGCTCGCGGTCCTCGACGACCTCGACGGCGCGGCCGATCTGCCCGCGGTGACCCGCACTCTCGCGGAGGCGGCCGTCGGATGCGCTCGCGGCAACTCCGGCGTCATTCTCTCGCAGGTCCTGGTCGGGATCGCCGACGCGGTCGATCTCGCGATGGCCGAGAACGACCACAGTTTCAATCGACTGTGCAAGAACGGGCTGCGTCTCGGCGCCCTCGCGGCCCGGCGTGCCGTCAGCGAGCCGAGGGAGGGAACTGTTCTCACTCTGCTGCAGGTCGCGGCGGATTCGGCTGCGGCCAATGTCGCCGGATCACCGGCGGATCTGGCGCGCGCGGTGGCCGACGACTGCGCCGAAGCACTCGAGCACACGCCCGAGCAGATGCCCGAACTCGCGAGCGCGGGTGTGGTGGACGCCGGTGCACGAGGCTTCCTGGCGATGGCCGACGCGCTCGTGCTGGTCGTCACCGGCGTCGCCAACAAGCGCCGCGCCTACCGCGGCATCCTCACCTCGAGTGTGCACGGTACGGGCCACGAGACCGGAGAGTGCGGCGGTGCCGGCGACACCGACTTCGAGGTGATGTATCTGCTCGACGGCGCCGAAGGAGCGCAGATCGGCGGGCTCCGCGACCGGCTCGGACAACTCGGCGACTCGGTCGTGATCGTCGGCGACAGCTCCGCCGACGGCGAGCGGTTCTCCGTGCATGTGCACACCGACGACCCCGGGGCCGCGGTTGAAGCCGGGATCGAACTGGGTCGGCTCACCGACATCCGGATCAGCTGCTTCGCGCTCGACGCCATCCGTGCCGCGCCGGGGGCCAACGAGCCGCCGCCGCGGTTCAAACGGGCCGTCGTCGTCCTGGTCACCGGCGACGGCGCCGAACAACTCTTCGCCGAGGCGGGAGCGGCAGTGGTCCGGGCCGATCACGGCGTCCATCCGGCGACGCTCTCGAAGGCGATCCGCGCGACCGACAGCGCCCACGTCATCGTGATGGGGAACGGGATGATGTCCTCGCAGGATCTGGTACAGGTGGGCGCGCAGGCGCGTTCGCCCCAACGGTCGGTGGTCTTCCTGCCGACGCTGTCGATGGTGCAGTGCCTGTCCGCCCTGGCCGTGCACGATCCGGTCGAAGAGCCCGACGTGGACGCCTTCGCTATGGCCGAGGCGGCCGCGAACACGCGCTGGGGCTCATTGATGCACTCCAACACCAAGATGATGACTCTGGCAGGCACCTGCGAGATCGGCGACACCCTCGGACTCATCGGCTCCGATGTGCTGGTCATCGCACCCGAGCAGCGGCAGGCGGCCACCGCGCTGCTCGATCTGATGCTCGCGACCGGCGGCGAGCTGGTGACCGGGCTCGCGGGCCGCGACCTTGACGAACGGACGCGGGAGGCTATTGCCGAGCATCTGCACGCGCACTACCCGGGCATCGAACTGGCGCTGTACGAGACCGGACAGTCGTCGCACCTGTTGCAGGTCGGCGTCGAATGATGCTGAGCGCCGCCTCGCCGCTGACCGACTCGTCGGTGGACCCGGCGCTGCTGAAGAAACTGGCCGGACTGGAACTGACCACGGTCGGTGAACTGCTCCGCTACGTGCCGCGCCGGTACCTGCGGCGCGGTCATCTGTCGGAGTCCGAGCGCCCGGAGGTAGGCGAGTGGATCACTGTGATCGGGCGCATCAAGAAGGCGCAGATGATCCAGATGAAGCGCAGGTACGGACAGTTTCTCAAGATCGTGGTCAACGACGGCCGCGCCGATTACGAGGCGAGCTTCTTCAACGCCCGATGGATCCAGAAGGTGCTGCGACCGGGTACCCGTGTCGCGCTCGCCGGCACCGTGAAGCTCTTCCGCGACCAGATCCAGCTGTCGCATCCGGACTGGATGGTGCTGCCCGAGGACGACGGCATCGAGGTCGTGGGGAACGCCGCCATGATCGGCGAGTTGGCCGCCGAGGAAGCAGAGTCGGAGGGCAAGGGCTCGCATGGATCCACGGCGTCGCCCGACGACGTCGCGAACTTCTCGCGCGACATCATCCCGATGTATCCGGCCACCAAAGACGTTCAGACCTGGGAGATCTGGCGTGCGGTGCGGCAGGTGCTGGCGGACACGGTGCCCGCCGAGGACCCGCTCACGGAGGCGCAGCGCGCCGAACGCGGTCTGATCACGGCCGACGAGGCGATCAGCCGCATCCACCTGCCCGACAGCCTCGACGACATCGAGGCCGCACGCGCTCGGCTGAAGTTCGACGAAGCGCTGGCCGTGCAGACCGAGCTCGCCCGCAGGCGTTTGAGCGCGGTCTCGGAGTCGGCGCGCTCGTGCCCGCACGTTCCCGGCGGCCTGGAGGATCGGCTCCTGGAACGGTTGCCGTTCGAACTCACCGGCGGCCAGCGCGACGTTCTCGCGGAGATCGGCGAGGACCTCGCCGGCGAGCACCCGATGAGCAGGCTGCTGCAGGGCGAGGTCGGTTCCGGCAAGACCCTCGTCTCTCTGCTCGCGATGCTCCGAGTGGTCGACAACGGCCACCAGTGCGCGATCCTCGCACCCACCGAGGTCCTCGCCGCCCAGCACTACCGCACCGTGATGACGATGCTCGGAGACCTCGCGCGAGCGGGTGAACTGGGCGCCGCCGACGGTGCGACCCGCGTCGGACTGCTGACCGGATCGCTCGGGACCGCGGCCAAACGCCAGACGCTGCTCGACGCGGTCACCGGGGAGGCGGGCATCGTCATCGGCACGCACGCACTGCTGGAAGAACATGTGGAGTTCTTCGATCTCGGGATGGTCGTGGTCGACGAACAGCACCGCTTCGGTGTCGAACAGCGCGACGTCCTGCGGTCCAAGGGTCGCGACGAGACCCGGCCGCACTTCCTGGTGATGACGGCGACTCCGATTCCCCGCACCGTCGCGATGATCACCTTCGGTGATCTCGAGACGTCGGTGATGACCGAACTGCCGCGAGGCCGGCAGCCCATCGCCACCAGCGTGGTGCCGATGCGCAACCAGAAGTGGGTGGACCGGGTCTGGGCACGGGCCAATGAGGAGATCGACGCCGGCCGACAGGTGTATGTGGTGTGCACCAAGATCGGCGACGAACAGACCAACGTGAAGAAGTCGAAGAAGGCCGCCAAGGATCAGGAGCCCGACGACGACACCGTCTCCGTGCTGGACCTCGCCGAACAGTTGGAGGCGGGACCGCTCGCGGGCCGCCGCATCGGCATCCTGCACGGTCGGCTGCCCGCCGACGAGAAGAACGACGTCATGGACGGCTTCACCCGCGGAGACGTGGACGTGCTGGTCGCGACCACCGTGATCGAGGTCGGCGTCGACGTCCCGAACGCCACCATGATGGCGATCGTCAATGCCGAACGGTTCGGCGTGAGCCAGTTGCACCAGCTCCGCGGTCGCGTGGGACGCGGTCGTCATGCCGGGCTGTGCCTGCTGATGACGACGGCGAGCGACGTGGGGCCGTCGATGGAGCGTCTCCGTGCTGTCGAGGCCAGCAACGACGGCTTCGAGCTCGCCCGCGTCGACCTCGCACAGCGACGCGAGGGAGACATCCTCGGATCGTTGCAGTCGGGCGGCAAGAGTTCGTTGAGCTTCCTCTCGCTGCTCGACGACACCGAGGTCATCGCGGATGCCCGCGACCTCGCGGAGCAGATCGTGCTCGACGATCCGGATCTGGTGGCGCACCAACCACTCGCCGATCTCGTGCATTCAATCCTGCTGCCCTCCCGCGCCGAGTACCTCGACAAGTCGTGACCGTCTCGCCCGCTGGTTGAGCGGCTCCCGCCCGCGCTGGTTGAGCGGCTCCCCTCCCGCTGGTTGAGCGAGCGCAGCGAGTCGAAACCACCGCATCCCCGGGCTGGGAACCCCGTCGCGCCCGTACCCGCTCGTCAACCGGCGCGGGAGCGGTGCGACAGGGTCTGGTCTTTCGGCGAGTTTTGGCGGACCCTGGAGATGTCGAATTCAGCTCACCGAACGGGTGGAGGACGGCGAAATGCGGATTTCCCAGATCCTGAGCAAGAAGGGCAGCGGAGTGATCACCGTGGGCGCCGCATCCACGGTGCGCAGTCTGCTGGCGACGCTCGACGAGTGGAACATCGGGGCGGTGGTGGTGATCGACGAGGGCGGTGCGCTCGCCGGCATCGTCTCCGAACGCGATGTGGTTCGCAGGCTGCATTCGGGCGGCGCGGACATCCTCGACGGACCGGTGGGCCGGATCATGACTCCCATCGTGCACACCTGCTCTCCCGGCGACGAGATCGAGGGCCTGCGGGAGACGATGACCGAACACCGCGTCCGTCACCTCCCGGTACTCGACGATGGCGCGCTGGTCGGGATCATCAGTATCGGGGACGTGGTCAAGAGCGCGATCGATGAGCTGGAGACCGAGCGTGAACATCTGGTGCGCTATATCCAGCACTGAGCGCGTGCGCTACATCCAGCGCTGAGCGTGTGTCGCGGAACCGCGACCGTCGCGGCTGCGTCTAAGGAGCATGGGGCGTCTTCTCGGCCTGCCGCGTGCGGCCGCTCAGCGATGGCGGTGGAGCCGGTCGCGGCGCAGACCCGGGCGGATTCGGCTCACTGTCCGGCAGTGGATGATCCTCGTGGTCTTCGCGATCACGTCCGCAGTGGTCGCGGTCGGGGCAGGTCTTCCGCACACGCCTTCGAAGGTGCCGGCGGCTGCCGTTGTACGGGCGCGCGCCGCGTTGTCTGCGCTTCCCGTCCTCGGCCGACGGCCGTCTCACGACTCGTCGTACGACCGGGACGCCTTCGGTCCGGCGTGGACAGACGATGCAGCGGTGCGGGGCGGCGGCAATGCCTGCGACACCCGCAACGACATCCTCGCCCGCGACCTCGTGGTTTCGGCGCGAACCGGTACGTCGTCGTGCCCGAGTGCTGTCGCCTCAGGCACGCTGACCAGCCCGTACACCGGTCGGACGATCGGATTCCAGCGCGGTCGCGGTTCGGCGGCAGTGCAGATCGATCACATCGTTCCGCTCTCTTACGCCTGGGACCTGGGGGCGTCGAGGTGGCCGGCGCCGCGCCGATGGTCGTTCGCCAACGACCCGGCGAACCTCGTCGCGGTGGACGGTGCCAGCAACCAGGCGAAGTCGGATGCTGAACCGGCTCGCTGGATGCCGCCGCTGCGTGCCTTTCACTGCCAGTACGCGGTCCAGTTCGTGGCCGTCCTCACCGCGTACGGACTCCCGATCGACGTTCCGTCGAGAGATATCCTCGGTGCGGTCCTGAGGTCGTGCTGAGCGGGTGGGAGAACAGTGGATCGTCGAATCGTGGTGAGCGCCGTGGTGATGCGCGACCGGGTGGGCCGCGTGCTCGTAGTGCGCAAACGCGGGTCGTCGCTGTTCATGTTCCCCGGCGGAAAGCTCGATCCGGGGGAGAGTTTCGCGTCAGCCGCGGTACGCGAGGCGCGGGAGGAACTCGGAGTGCACCTGGATGAGAGTTCACTGCGTGCTCTCGGCACGTTCGAAGCCGACGCCGCGAACGAACCCGGTCACGTCGTCGTCGCGGAGGTCTTCGAGCACCCTGTGGTCGGCGTTCCCGCGGCGAGTGCGGAGATCGCCGAGATCGCGTGGGTCGATCCCACCGACCGGAGCCGAGCCGACATCGCACCGCTGTTGCGCGACGCGGTGTTCCCCGTCTTGTCGCCCGTCGATTGAAGGGTCGAGCGACTCCTCTCGGCTTGGCTGTCGGTGTGGTGATTTCGACTCGCTGCGCTCGCTCAATAAGCCTGGGGAGGGCGCTCTGCGGTGGGCTGAACTCTCGTCCTCGCTCAATAAGCCTGGGGAGGGTGCGCTCGGCGGCGGGCTGAACTCTGGTGCTCGGTGGTTGAGCGAGCGGATGTTGTGCTCGCCTCATTAGGCCTGGGGGAGGGTGCGCTCTGCGGCGGGTCGAACTCTCGTGCTCGGTGGTTGAGCGAGCGCAGCGAGTCGAAACCGGGGGTGGGGGATTTCGACTCGCTGCGCTCGCTCAATGAGCCTGGGGATGCTGCGCTCGCTCAATGAGCCTGGGAATGCTGCATGAGCCTGGGGGTGCTGCGCTCACTCAATGACCCTGGGGGTGACTCACAAGCCCTTCAGCATCGCCTTCATCTCATCGATCTCGGACTGCTGGGAGTCGGCGATGTCGCGGGCCATCTCGACCGCGTCGGTGTTCTTGCCGTCGGCGATCTCCTCCTTGGCCATGTCGACCGCGCCCTCGTGATGCTCGATCATCTGCGTGAGGAAGAGCCGGGCGGCGTCGGTGCCCTGCGCGGCGCGCAGCTGAGCGATCTGGTCCTCGGACAGCATGCCGTCCATCTCGTGGTCCATCGACGAATGCGTCGGCTCGTTCCATGCCGTGAGCCAGGACTTGAGCTTGTCGATCTCCGGCCCCTGCGCGTCCTTGATCCGCTTGGCCAGTGTCGTGACATTCTCCGGGACACCCGGCTTGGCGAGAATGATGTCGCTCATCACCAGTGCCTGTTCGTGGTGCGGGAGCATCATCTGAGCGAACATCACGTCGGCCTCGTTGTGTTCGGTGCCGGCGGATGCCTGCGACGAATGCGGAGCCTCGTGCGAGGCCGACATGCTCGACATGTCGTGGGTGGCGTCCGAGGCCTCCTCGTTCGGGCTGCACGCGGCGGCGCCGACGATGACGGCTGCGGCGGCGATCGTGGTGGCGGCGAGTCGGGTTCTCACGATGAGCGTTCCTTCCGTGGTGGTCTCGAGCCAGTCTGCCGCACGGACCCGCCTCGTTCGATGACCCTTCTGTGAAGGTTTGCTCAAGCTCCGGACCGTCGGCACCCGGGTAGATGAGATCCCGGCCGGATTCCGGTCAAGATGGAGGCCATGTCGGCACGGGCGATGGTGGTGGAGGACGAGGCGGCGATCGCGGCGCTGGTGGCGTCGTACCTGGAGCGGGACGGGTTCGAGGTCACAGTGACCGGTGACGGGGGCGAGGCGGTGGCCTGCGCGCGCAGTGTGGACCCCGACGTGGTGGTCCTCGATCTGGGGCTGCCCGGACTCGACGGTGTGGAGGTGTGCCGCCGTCTGCGCACCTTCTCCGACGCCTACGTGGTGATGCTGACCGCACGCGCCGACGAGGTCGACACGCTGGTGGGGCTGTCGATCGGGGCGGACGACTACGTGACCAAACCGTTCAGTCCGCGAGAGCTGTCGGCACGGATCCAGGCGCGGATGAGGCGTCCTCGCAACGGTTTCGCCGGAGCGGCGGCGGGCCGGTCGGGCACGGTCCGCGTGGTCGGTGACCTGTCCATCGACGTTCCCGGCCGAGAGGTGCGGGTGGCAGGCGCGCCGGTCCATCTGACCCGCACCGAGTTCGATGTTCTCGAGGCGCTCTCGTCGGCCCCCGGAACGGTGTTCTCGCGCAGTCGTCTCATCGACGCCGTATGGGGCCCGGAATGGGTCGGCGACGACCACCTCGTCGACGTCCACATCGGCCACGTGCGACGCAAGCTCGGCGACGACGCGGCCCACGGACGATATGTGCGCACCGTTCGCGGCGTCGGCTATCGAATGGGCACCGGGCGATGACCGCGACCGGTCGGCCGAGCCGGTTCGCGGTCGGCACCGGACTGATGCTTGTGATGGCGGCGGTGGTGGTCGCCACCACCGCGTGCGCACTGATGATCGCGTGGCTCGTCGCTCCGGGGATCTTCCATGAGCATCTGCGTCAAGCGGGAATCGACCGCGATTCGAGCGAGGCGATGCACGTCGAACGCGCCTTCGCCGCTGCCGTGGGCGTGTCGTGGGGACTGGCCGCCGTGATCGCCACGGTGTCCGCGCTCGCGGTGAGCTGGTACCTCGCCGGACGCGCGCAACGGACCGTCACGGCGGTGGCGGCGTCGACCGCCCGGATCGCGGACGGCGGGTACGACGTGCGGGTGCACGGCGGCGGAATGGGACGGGAGTTCGACGCGCTCGCCGCAGCGGTCAACCGGCTCGCCGCACGGCTGGCGGAGACCGAGGCGACGCGCCGCCGGATGCTCTCGGACCTCGCCCACGAGATGCGCACCCCGCTCGCCACCATCGACTCGTATCTCGAAGCCGTCGAGGACGGCGTCCGGCGGCCGGACGCCGACACGATGGACATCCTGTATGCGGCGACCGGCCGGCTGCGCCGTCTCGCCGAGGACGTGACCGCGGTGTCGCAGGCGCAGGAGGGCGCGCTGTCGGTGATGCCGGTGCGGACCACCGATCGTGCACTCGCGGAGTCGGCGGCCGCCGCGGCGGGGGAGGCGTATGCGGCGAAGGGAGTGACGCTGCGGGTGGAGGCGCATGCGGCGACAGCCGTCCGCGCCGACCCCGCACGGATCGGCCAAGTCCTGGGAAATCTGCTGGCCAACGCGTTGCGGCACACTCCTGACGGTGGCGCGGTGACGCTGCGGACGCGCTGTGCCGATCCGCACGCCGTCATCGAGGTCGCCGACACCGGCGACGGTATCGCCTCCGACCATCTCTCCCACGTCTTCGACCGGTTCTATCGTGCTGACACCGCCCGCGATCGGGACCACGGTGGCAGCGGGATCGGGCTCACCATCGCGCGGGCTCTGGTCGAACAGCACGGCGGCAGCCTGTCGGCGGCGAGCGACGGGCCCGGCAGGGGAGCGACGTTCACCGTGCGGCTGCCGCGGGTGTGACCGGCCGTCGCGGCTACCCTGGAGTCATGAGTGCACCCACCGCCGATTCGGTCGACGCGACCGCCGGCGTGACGGCAGACGTCACGGCCGCGGTCACCGAACTCGCCACCGCCGCCAAGAAGGCCGCCCGCACGCTCGGGCCATTGACGACCGCGCAGAAGAACGCCGTGCTGCTGGCGGCCGCCGATGCGATCGACTCGGCAGGCGAGGACGTTCTCGCAGCCAATGCCGACGATGTGCGTCGCGCCGAGGAAGCAGGCACCGAGGCGTCGCTGGTCGACCGACTGCGTCTGACCCCGGAGCGCGTGGCGGGCATCACCGGCGGCCTGCGCCAGGTGGCGGCGCTGCCCGATCCGATCGGCGAGGTGCTGGCCGGGAAGACCCTGCCCAACGGTCTCGAACTGCGTCAGGTGCGGGTGCCGCTGGGCGTGGTCGGATTCGTGTACGAGGCCCGCCCCAACGTCACGGTCGACGGCTTCGGCATCTCCTTCAAATCCGGAAACGCGGTCCTGCTGCGCGGGTCGTCGTCGGCCGCGGCGTCCAACGCGGCGCTGGTGGAGGTGCTGCGCGGAGTGCTGCGCGACCACCAGATCGACCCGAACGCGGTGTCGTTGCTGCCGAGCGAGAGCCGCGAGAGCGTCACCGCGCTGATCCAGGCGCGCGGATTGGTGGACGTGGTGATCCCGCGCGGCGGTGCCGGACTGATCAACGCGATCGTCGAGAACGCCAAGGTCCCGACCATCGAGACCGGAACCGGCAACTGCCACATCTTCGTCCACCGGGATGCCGATGTCGACGTCGCGACCCGGATCGTGCTCAACGCCAAGACCCGTCGGCCCAGCGTTTGCAACACGGTCGAGACCGTGTTGATCGACCGCGAGATCGCCGACCGAGCATTGGTTCCGATCACCTCTGCGCTGCAGGCTCAGGGAGTGGTGATCCACGGTGAGGAACCCGGAATGGAACCCGCCACGGAGGACGACTGGCACCGCGAATACCTCTCGCTCGACATCGCGCTCAAGGTGGTCGACGGCATCGACGCCGCGATCGAGCACATCGCGACGTACGGCACCGGTCACACCGAAGCGATCATCACCGGAAGTCTCTCGGCGGCCAACGAGTTCACCTCGCGCGTCGACGCGGCCGCTGTCATGGTCAACGCGTCCACGGCGTTCACCGACGGCGAGCAGTTCGGCTTCGGCGCCGAGATCGGCATCTCGACGCAGAAGCTCCATGCGCGTGGGCCGATGGGGCTTCCGGAACTCACCTCGACCAAATGGCTGGTGTGGGGCGACGGACAGATCCGTCCCGCATGAGCGCGGCGAAGAACATCGGCGGTCCCACCGTGCGTGACGACGTGCGGCCCGCGTTCACCGGGGTCGACGACGTCTGGTCACGGCTCAAGCAGACCGGCTATCTGGCCGACGACGCGACGTCCACCACGGCCTTCCTCGCCGACCGGCTCGGAAAACCGCTCTTGGTGGAGGGCCCCGCGGGTGTCGGCAAGACGGAACTGGCCCGCGCGCTGGCGCAGGCGACCGGCTCGGAGCTGGTCAGGCTGCAGTGCTATGAGGGCATCGACGAGGCCAGGGCGCTGTACGAGTGGAATCACGCCAAGCAGATCCTCGCGATCCAGGCGGCGGGCCATCGGGACTGGGATGCGACGAAGGGCGACATCTTCTCCGAGGAGTTCCTCCTCGCACGGCCGCTGCTGACGGCGATCTCGCGGACCGAGCCCACGGTGCTGCTGATCGATGAGATCGACAAGGCCGACGTGGACATCGAGGGTCTGCTGCTCGAGGTGCTCAGCGACTTCGCGATCACGATTCCGGAGATGGGGACGGTGACCGCGGTCCGCCGTCCGATCGTGCTCCTGACGTCGAATGCGAACCGCGAACTGTCGGAGGCGCTCAAGCGCCGCTGCCTGTACCTGTACATCGACTTCCCGGACGCACAACTCGAACGGGAGATCCTCGCCTCCCGCGTGCCGGAGCTGCCTGCCCGGCTGGCGGAGGAGATCGTGCGGATCGTCGGGGTGCTGCGGACCCTCGACATCAAGAAGAAGCCGTCGGTGGCGGAGACCATCGACTGGGGCAACACCCTCCTGGCGATGACCGCGGGCGCCGACGTCGCGTCGGGCCGGATCGACGACTCACTGGTGGCGCGGACCCTGGGAGTGGTGCTCAAACACCGCCCGGATGTGAAGACCGCACTGCGCGAACTCAAACTCGGTGACAGATGAGCGGTGGGATGTCACTGATGGGATCACGCAGTCGATGACGGAGCCGCTCGTCGACACCCTGACCGGTTTCGTGGACGACCTGCGCAGCCGCGGCATCACGGTGGGGCCGTCGAGTCTGATCGACGCGGGGCAGGCGATGAGCGTGCTCGATCTGCTCGACCGCGACTCGCTGCGGGAAGGGCTCGCTGCGACGCTGCTGGGCGACCACACTCACCGCGACACCTTCGATCTGTGTTTCGAGCTGTGGTTCCCGCTCGGCTCGGCGGCGCGGCGGTCGGCCATGGAGGTTCCGCGCGACGCGGACGGCAACGTCGACGTGCAGGCCCTGCGGGAGCTGACCGCGGATGTGCTCGCCGATGCCGAGGCGATGAGCGACGGCCGGTTCGACCAGTTGGTCGCGATGATCGTCGGCGAGGTGGGACAGTACGAGTCCGCGCGCGGTGAGGCGTACTCGACCTATCAGGCCATGACGGCGATCTCGCCGCAGACGTTGATCGCCCGTATCGCGGCGGCGATGGCCGGCGGGGAGCCGACGGAGTCGGGCGGGCGGCCTGGCACGGATCCGATGAGTCGTCGCGCGGCTCGGGACGCGACCGAACGGCTGCGGGACGCGGTGACGACCGAGACGCAGCGCCGCATGGCCGAGGTGCGCGGGCGCGACGCCGTCGGCCAGTACGCGGTGCCGAAGCTGCCGGAGATGATCGACTTCTTCTCGGCCAATCCGCAGGATCTGGCCAAGATGCGGCGCACGATCGCACCGATCGCGCGCTTGCTGGCCGCGAAGCTCGAGTTCCGGCGCAGGCGCAACCATCACGGCCAGGTGGACGTGCGGGCCACGCTGCGAGCCTCGATGTCGACCGGCGGCGTGCCGATCGAGCTGCGCCGCCGCAAGCCGCGGCCCGGCAAACCCGAACTGGTCGTGATCTGCGACGTCTCCGGTTCGGTCGCGGGGTTCAGTCAGTTCACGCTGCAACTGGTGTACGCCCTTCGCCAGCAGTTCTCCCATGTGCGGGTGTTCGCCTTCGTCGACACGGTCGACGAGGTCACCGAGTTCTTCGACCGCGGCAGCGGTGACGAGCAGTTCGGCGAGCGGATGCACCGCATGCTGACCGAGGCCTCGATCAGCACGCGCGACGGCCACTCCGACTACGGTCACATGCTCAAGGGGTTCAACGCCCGCTACGGTGATTCGCTCACGCACAAGAGCGCGCTGCTGATTCTGGGCGATGCGCGCAACAACTTCCGCCCGACGCACGCCGACGCCCTCGCCGCGATGCGCGACCGTGTCCGCAACGCCTACTGGCTCAACCCGGAACGCCGGTCGTCGTGGGACTCCGGCGACTCGGACGCCGGCAAGTATGCAGAGGTGATCGAGATGTTCGAGTGCCGCAACGCCGACCAACTGTCGAGAGTGATCGCCGACCTGCTCCCGGTCTGACACTCCCGCACGTCCTTCCCCAGGCCTGCTGAGCGCCCCTTCCCCAGGCCGGCTGAGTGCTCCTTCCCCACGCTGGTTGAGCGACCGTTCCCCAGACTTGTTTGAGCGACTCTTCCCAGGCTGGTTGAGCGAGACGCTTCTATGTTTGTCAAGCGGCGGTGGTGACTGCTCCGGGCTGGTTCAGGATCCGGTAGATGCGTCGGGCGAGGTAGCGTTTGAGGATGCGTCGGATCGCGCGGGG
>NZ_BAAARB010000020.1:0-75112 GCF_039531975.1 Gordonia cholesterolivorans
CCGCGGCATCGATCAGTGCGAGTAGTTCGGCGGGCCGCTCCGGCAGCGCACCGGTGGCAACGACAGTCGCGATCGAATCGGTGATCGGACCGCTCATCACTGCCACCTCCCCCGAGTGTTTCAGCTGCTCACACCATATTTTCTTGACCTACCAGAACACTACCAATCGGGTATGACACAACGGATCGATGAATCGAACAGGCAAGCGGATGGTTCGTGCCGGCGGTGTAGATACCGTGTCGGCGGTCGGGATGCCAGTAGGGTCGACCCCATGAGTCGCGAATTCGACGTCGTCGTGTTTGGAGCCACCGGTTTCGTCGGTGAGCTCACCGCCCAGTACCTCGCCGACCATGCACCGGCGAGCACTCGCATCGCTCTCGCCGGGAGGTCGGAGACCAAACTCGCCGCGGTGCGACGACGCCTCGGCGAGCGCGCGCGCGACTGGCCGCTGATCGTGGCCGACTCGGACTCGCCGTCGTCGCTAGATGCGATGTGCGCACGTACGCAGGTGGTCTGCACCACGGTGGGTCCGTACCTGCGCTACGGCGAGAATCTCGTGATCGCTGCTGCGACCGCAGGCACCGACTACGTCGACCTCACCGGCGAGGTCCCGTTCGTCCGGCACTCCATCGACAAGGCCGACGAACTGGCCACCGCGTCCGGCGCGCGGATCGTGCATTCCTGCGGATTCGATTCGGTCCCGTCCGACCTCGGCGCGTATCTGCTGCACCGAACGATCGCCGAAGACGGCGCGGGCGAGATGACCGACACCACCATGGTGGTGACGTCGCTGCGCGGCGGCGTCTCCGGCGGAACGGTCGACTCGGTCCGGGTGATCGCAGAGATGGCGAAAGACGCGGAGACCAGAAGCCTGATCATGAACCCGCAGGCACTCTCCGGCGGGTCGGGTGAGACTCCGCGCGCGGGCCTCAACTCCGAGCCCAGCGATATGACGCCGGTCGACGCGAAGAAGGTCGACCCGAGCCTGCGGGGCACGCTCGCACCGTTCTTCATGTCGTCTTACAACACCCGCGTGGTGCGTCGTTCGAACTACCTTCTCGACGGTGCGTACGGTGACGCGTTCCGCTACCAGGAGACGATGTCGGTCGGCGGCGTGCCCGGCCTGTCGGCCGCACTGGCCGGGATCGTCACCGTCGGAACCGGAGCATTCCTCGGCGCGATGAGCTTCGCGCCCACCCGCAAGGTCCTCGACATGGTGCTCCCCAAGCCCGGCAGCGGCCCCGGAGAGAAGTCCCGCGAGACGGGCAACTTCGTCACCCAGACCTTCACCACCACGACCACCGGACGCCGGTATCGCTCACAGATGCGCGCGCACGGCGACCCCGGATACAAGGCGACCGCCGTGATGCTCGGCGAGGCATCGCTGGCTCTCGCTCTGGATCGTGATCGGCTCCCCGACCGCGCCGGCGTCCTGACCCCCGCGGTGGCGATGGGCGATGTGTTGATCGATCGCTTGCAGGCGGCGGGTTTCGTCGTCGAGGCGCACGAACTGAAGGCGTGAGCCCGACCCGTCGCGGCTACGCCTGACCGGGCCTCAGCTCGATGAAGAGTGCGTCCATCTCCGCGCACAGGCGGTCGCCGTCATGCAGCGTGCCGCGGACGAAGTTCTTGCGACCGTCGTGTTCGTGCACCCAGGTGCGCAGCACGAGGGGCGTCTCCAACGGAGTCAGTGACCGGTAGTTCACCGTCAGATAGGCGGTCCGCGCCGGCCGGCCGGCTCGCAGAGCCGCAGCCATGCCACCGAGGTCGTCGAAGGCGACCGCGACGTGCCCTCCGTGCGCCACACCGTTGCCTCCGAGATGGAACCGCCGGAAGATCACCTCCGCGTCCACCCCCTCCGGCCCACCGTTGCGCACCTCGTACGGCGGCAGGGTGATGTTGCCCCGCGACGGCAGGTCGATCCGGGTCCCCGACGGTGACGTCCACTCGTCGACGAGGGTCGTGTCGAGCTTGGCGTTGAGCTTCTTGAGGTCCTCGATCACCTCGTCGGCCAACTCGGGGGTCGGCGACGCGTACCGCACCTTGTCCATGAACGTGCGGACCTGCTCGACCATCTCGCCGTAGCTCGGTCCCCCGCGTTCGGTCGTGACCTCGAAGTCGGCGCGGAACCCGCCCTGGTGCGGTGACGTCTCCGACGCCTCTGTGCTCGACTGCTGTTCGGTTGCGCCCGTCATCGTTTCACCGTATCTTCCGCGCGACCGCCTCCTGTGGTCGGCTCAGACTTCCCCCTGCGACAGCAGCCTGTCGATCTTGGTCTCGATACGAGCGAGCCTCTCGTCGTCGGACGACCGCCGGGCGTCGGCGTGGCCGGCGCCGATCAGCAGATCGACGATCTGCCGTCCCACATCTGCCGTGTGCACCGGACGCCCGGCGTATCGCTGGCCGCGCGCGCTGTGCTCCAGCGTCCCGAAGATCATGTCGCGCGCCAGCGCCGACGGAAGCGAGGCGTCCACTTCTCCGCACCGCTTCATGTCGTCGATGACCGAGGTGTACAGCCTCGTGTAGCGGCGGTTGGAATCGATGACGACCGACGCCAGCTCCGTGCCGGGAAACGCCTGGGCGGTGTGGATGTACACCTGCACCAGGTCCCACTGCGTCGCCATCACCGCACACCAATCGTGGACCAGTCGGCGCAGCAGTTCCGACGGCGTCGCGCCGTCCTGCGCCAGAACCGCCTCGGCCTGGCCCTGCAGCCCCTCGTAGAACTCCCGGGTGACGGCGGTGAGCAGGCCGAGTTTGCTGGAGTAGTGCAGGAAGACGGTGCCCTCCGACACTCCCGCACGCCGGGCGATCTCGGCGGTGGTAGCCGCCTGAAAGCCCGACTCCGCGAAGCACTCCGCGGCGGCCGCACGCACGGCGCTGCGCGTGCGGTCGCTCTTCGATCCGGCCTGCCCCCGCGCCGCCGTCACGACGCCGGTCCCGTCTCGCGCATCAGCGGTGCTTGAATTCCGGTTCCCGCTTCTCCACGAAGGCCGCCATGCCCTCGGTCTGATCGGCGGTGGCGAACAGCGAGTAGAACAGGCTCCGCTCGGCGCGGACGCCTTCGGTGAGGCTCGACTCGAACGCGCGGTTCACCGCTTCCTTGCCGTACGACGCCGCGATGAACGACTTGCTCGCGATGGTCGCCGCGACCTCGCGAGCGGTGCTGACCACCTCGTCGGTCGGAACCACGCGCGACACCAGACCCGCCCGCTCCGCCTCGTCAACCTTCATCTGCCGCCCGGTGAGGACCAGGTCCATCGCCTTGGCCTTGCCGACTGCTCGGGTGAGTCGCTGCGATCCGCCGATCCCGGGGATCACGCCGAGGTTGATCTCGGGCTGACCGAACCTGGCGTTCTCGCCGGCGATGATGATGTCGCAGAGCATGGCCAACTCGCAGCCGCCGCCGAGCGCGTAGCCCGCAACCGCCGCGATGATCGGAGTGCGGGTGCGCGACAGTTCGTCCCACGCGCCGAAGAACTGCTGGCCGACCACCTCGCTGAAGCTCTTCGACTGCATCTCCTTGATATCGGCGCCTGCGGCGAAGGCCTTCTCCGAGCCGGTGATGACGATGGCGCCGATCTCCGGGTCCGCGTCGAAGCCGCGCACGGCCGCAACCACTTCGCCCATCAGTTCGGTGTTCAGCGCGTTGAGGGCCTTGGGACGGTTCAGGGTGATGACGGCGACGCGGCCGTCGGTCTCGGTGAGGATGGTCTGGTACTCGGTCATCTGCGGTTCTCCAATGGCTGTCGGGTGCGGTCGGGCATGAGGTTCACGGGTTCACAATGGTGAGTTCGAGCCCCTCGGGCAGCGGCGCGAAGAAGGCGTCCACGTCGGCCTCGGTGACGTCGCCGATCTCCGCGGGACTCCACGACGGATTGCGGTCCTTGTCGATCACCTGCGCCCGGATCCCCTCGGCCATGTCGTGGCTGCGGACGCATCGCACCGACACCCGGTATTCGCGGGCGAGCGCCTCGTCGAGAGTCGGCAGCGGGTTGCGGAGCGCCCGCAGCGTCACCGCGAGGGTCGTCGGGCTCTTGGCCCGGAGCGTCGCGGCCGCCTTCTCCGCCGCTTCGGTGCCGACGGACTCGCAGCGGCGGACGATCTCGGCGACGCTGTCGGCGGCGAAGGCCTCGTTGATCCAGTCGCGCTGGGCGTACAGATCGGACGCGGGCGGCTTCTGGGCGTAGGTGGCCAGCGCCTCGTCGACGGTGGTCGCGGAGACGGCCTTGACGAAGGCGTCGAGATCTGCGGCGGGGACGTAATGGTCCGCGATGCCGAGGGCGATGGCATCGGCGCCGTTGATCGAGGCCGCCGTGAGGCCCAGGTACACGCCGAGTCGGTCCGGAATCTGCGAGAGAAGGTGCGTGCCTCCGACGTCGGGGACGAAGCCGATACCGGTCTCCGGCATCGCGAGCCGGGTGCGGTCGGTGACCACGCGGGTGTTGGCGTGTGCGGAGACGCCGACACCGCCGCCCATGACGATCCCGTCCATCAGCGCGACGTACGGCTTGGGGAACTTCGCGATCTCGGAATTGAGCTGGTACTCCTCGCGCCAGAACACCGCAGACGGGCAGGCCGTAGCCTCTGCGTCGCCGGCGCCGGCCTCGACGAGTGCCTTGGCGTCGCGGTGAATCGACACGATGTCGCCACCGGCGCACAGTCCGCGCTCGCCGGCGCCGGAGAGCACCACCGCCTTCACCGCCTCGTCCTCGCGCCACTTCCGCAGCGCGGCCGACATCAGATCCACCATCTCGTCGTTCAGGGCGTTGATGGCCTTCGGGCGGTTGAGGATCAACCGGCCGACGCCGCCTTCCTGCGACACCACGACGGGCTGGTTCATCGAGCCTCCTGCTTCTTGATCGACACGTCCTCCGCGAGAAATCGGAGTGACACTCAGTTTGGAACCTAGCATCTGAACATCGGTAATAGAAGATGGAGGTCGCACTCCCAACGACGGACTTGAGCGCCACTGCATCGGTGCCGGCAGACCACCCCGTCACCGTCGCCGCCCACGCCGACTCGCGCCGACCGGGCTCCAACTAGGCTCGGAAGACATGACGACCGACTCCAGCCCCTTCGACCCGTCCGCATGGCGCACCGTCCCCGGCTTCGAGGACCTCACCGACATCACCTACCACCGGCACACCGGTGAAGGCCGCGCCAACGGCATCGTCCGCATCGCGTTCGACCGGCCCGAGGTCCGCAACGCCTTCCGACCGCACACCGTCGACGAGCTCTATCGAGCCTTCGACCACGCGCGCCGGACCCCGGACGTGGGCACAGTGCTTCTGACCGGCAACGGCCCGTCACCCAAGGACGGCGGCTGGGCCTTCTGCAGCGGCGGCGACCAGCGCATCCGCGGCCGCAGCGGTTACCAGTACGCCACCAGCCACGATTCCGATGTCACCGCGGCGACCGTCGACGGAGTGGACGAGGCACGGGTCAAGGCCGAGGGCGGACGACTGCACATCCTCGAAGTCCAGCGGTTGATCCGCACCATGCCGAAGGTCGTCATCGCGGTCGTCAACGGCTGGGCCGCGGGCGGCGGCCATTCGCTGCATGCGGTCGCCGATCTGACCCTCGCCTCCCGGGAACACGCACGGTTCAAGCAGACCGACGCCGACGTGGGCAGCTTCGACGCCGGTTACGGCAGCGCCTACCTCGCCAAGCAGGTCGGCCAGAAGTTCGCCCGCGAGATCTTCTTCCTGGGCGAAGCCTACGACGCCGAGACCATGCATCAGATGGGCGCCGTGAACCGCGTCGTCGATCATGCAGAACTCGAGAAAACGGCCGTCGAATGGGCACGGAAGATCAACTCCAAGTCGCCCACCGCGCAGCGGATGCTGAAGTTCGCGTTCAACCTGACCGACGACGGGCTGATGGGTCAGCAGGTCTTCGCCGGCGAGGCCACGCGTCTGGCCTACATGACCGACGAGGCGGTCGAGGGCCGGGACGCCTTCCTGGAGAAGCGTGAACCGAACTGGGACTCGTTCCCGTACTACTACTAGACCTGCCAGTATTGAGACCGCCCGCGCCCGCGCATCCACCTTCTGATTGATCTTGGCCTAACACCAAGACACGGTCCGCGCAGCCGGTCGATCTGGTGAGATCGACGCATGACAGGTGCTCCCCCCGGTTCCACCCTGCCCGCGAACACCTCAGCGCCCACCCGCCGGGACTGGATCGGCCTCGCCGTCCTGTCGGTCGGGCTGGGCCTGATCGTGCTCGACGGAACGATCGTCGGCGTCGCGCTGCCGGCGATCATCAGCGACCTGAGTCTCGACCTCACCGACGCCCAATGGGTCAACAGTCTGTACGCGGTGGTGTTGGCGGCACTGCTGCTCTCGACGGGCCGACTCGCCGACCGCTGGGGCCGCAAACGGATGTTCCTGTTCGGACTCACCGTCTTCGTCGCCGGCAGTCTGCTCGCCGCCGCCTCCGGGTCGGCGGGCACGCTGATTGCGGCCCGTGCGGTCCAGGCGGTCGGCGCGGCGTTCATCATGCCCTCGACCCTCTCCACGGTGAACGCCGTCTTCCGCGGTCGCTACCGGGCCGCAGCCTTCGGTGTCTGGGGTGCGGTGATCTCCGGCGCGGCGGCGGTGGGACCGCTCGCGGGCGGCGCCCTGACCCAATGGGCGTCGTGGCACTGGATCTTCCTCGTCAATCTGCCGCTCGGTCTCGTCGTGGCGATCGCCGCGATCTTCACGGTGTCCGAATCGAAGGGCGGCGACGATCGGCCCGGCGCCGATGTCGACGGCGCGATGCTCAGCATGATCGGTTTCGGCGCACTGGTGTTCGCCGTGATCGAAGGGCCCGACCTGGGTTGGTGGACGCCGAAGGGCGAGCTGAAGGTGTTCGGATGGAGGTGGCCCGAGCAGGCGCCGATCTCGATCGTCCCGGTGGCCTTCGCGGTGGCGGCGTCGGCTCTGGTCCTGTTCGTCGTCTGGGAGCGTCATCGCCGGAACAACGGGCGGTCGGCGATCCTCGACCTCCGGCTGTTCGGCCTGCCCACGTTCTCGTGGGGCAATGTCACCGCCGCCGCAGTGGCGGTCGGAGAGTTCGGCATCATCTTCGCGCTGCCGCTGTACCTCATGAACGCGCTCGGCCTCGACGTGATGCAGGCCGGCCTGGTCCTGGCGGCCATGGCGATCGGAGCCTTCGTCTCCGGCGCCATGGCACGACACCTCGCGGCCAGGCTCGGTGCCCCCGCCGTGGTGCTGCTCGGCCTCGGTCTCGAAGTCGCGGGGGTCCTGATCCTCGTCGTGGTGATCGGGAGCTCGACCTCCGGCTGGATCATCGCGCAGCCGTTGATCCTCTACGGCCTCGGTCTGGGGCTGGCTTCGGCTCAACTCACCGGGACCGTCCTCCGCGACGTTCCGGTGGACGACTCCGGTCAGGCGTCGGCCACCCAGAGCACGGTCCGGCAGGTCGGATCGGCACTGGGCACGGCCTTCGCCGGCGCGGCGCTGTCGGTGGCACTCGCGACGACCCTGCCGACCGCACTCGACCACGCCGGATTCAGCGGTCCCGCCGCGGACCAGGTGGCCGCCGCCACCCGCGAGTCAGCGGGCACCACCATCACGATGCTGCGCGCCGAGGGGGTCCACAGCCCGCTCGGCGACCGGACCGACGCCGCGGTCGGCGCACTCTCGGAGGGATTCGCCGACGCCACCCGATGGTCGATGGTGGTCGCCGTCGCATTCCTCGCGTTGGGCTTCCTCGGCGCGGCACGACTGCGCCGCGCCGCCGCCGCACCCGCGCGGACCTGACGGGCCGGGCTCAGCCGATGAGTTCCTTCAACACCCGCATGTCCTCCACCCGGCGGTTGTGGGACGCGGCGGCCGGCGAGGCCAGCAGCACGCCGACACCGCTGGCACGGAACCGCTCGACCTGCTCGGCGACCTTCGACCGCGGACCGATGAGGCTGATCGCGTCGATCAGATCCTGGGGAATCGCCGCGGCGGCCTCGTCCTTGCGGCCGTCCAGATACAGATCCTGGATCAGCGCGGCCTCGTCGACGTAGCCGTACCGCTGGACCAGCGAGTTGTAGAAGTTCTTTCCGCGGGCTCCCATTCCGCCGATGTACAGCGCCGAGTGGTGCCGCACCGCGTTCTCCGCCGCCGCGATCTCGTCGGCGTCCTCGGTGATCAGCGCACTGGCCTGAATGACGATGCGCAGTTCCGGCAGATCCGGGTCGCGCTTGGCCCTGCCTGCCGCCAGCGATTCACCGAAGGCGGCCTCGACGTAGTCGGGGTGGTACAGGAAGGGCTGCAGTTCTTCGAACATCTCGGCGGCCAGTTCGACGTTCTTGGGCCCGATCGCCGCGAGCAGCATCGGGATGCGGTCACGGACGGGGTGGTTGATGATCTTCAGCGCCTTGCCGAGCCCGCTGCCGCCGTCCTCCTTCGTCAGTGGCAGCTGGTAGTGCTTCCCGCGGTACTCGACGCGCTCGCGGCGCCACACCTTCCGGCAGATCTCGGCGTTCTCGCGCGCCCGGCCGAGCGGGAAGTCGTACTTGACGCCGTGGAAGCCCTCGATCACCTGCGGACCGGAGGCACCGATGCCGAGAACCGCACGACCGCCGCTGATGTAGTCGAGGCCGGCCGCCGTCATGGCGAGATTGGTTGGCGTGCGCGAGTACATCGGCAGGATGCCGGTCTGCAGTTCCATCGTCTCGGTGCGCGCGGCGATGTACCCGAGCTGACTGACCGCGTCGAAACTGTAGGCCTCGGGTACGGTGACCCGGCTGACGCCGACCCCCTCGAAGTCCCGGAGATTATCGATGGTCTCGCGGAAGTCGCCCGCGTAATTGATGGGCATGCCCAGCGTCATCGGCGTCATGGGCTGATTCTGGCATACGTTTTTCACCGGCGATCGGCGAGACCGCCCGCGTCCGGCCGCCACCTGATCGGAGGCCGCGTTCACCTGCCGGTCACCTCTGTTCCACCGGGACGTCGGAAACAACCGGCAACTCCCGGTGGCGCGAAGCCCACCGACAGATGAACTTTCCGTTAACGCACCTCCGGAGAACAGAAAGTAGCAGGTCAGAGCACAAAAGTCGGACCTTGGGCGAGTTGACTCGACCCACGGTTCGCCGGTCATAGTGGTCGCATGACCGCAGAGATGCTCATCCTCGTGCTGTTGATCGTCACAGCCCTCGGCTTCGACTTCACGAACGGGTTCCACGACACCGGCAACGCGATGGCGACGTCCATCGCGACCGGCGCTCTGAAGCCGAAGGTCGCGGTCGGTCTCTCCGCGATCCTCAACCTGGTCGGCGCGTTCCTCTCGGTCGAGGTCGCCGCCACCATCACCAAGGACGTGCTGAACATTCAGCAGACGTCCGGTGACGCCAAGGGTGAACTCGTCGCCGGTCTCGACGCGAACAAGGCGCTGATCATCATCTTCGCCGGTCTGATCGGCGCGATTCTCTGGAATCTGTTCACGTGGCTCTTCGGTCTGCCGTCCAGTTCGTCGCACGCGCTGTTCGGCGGCCTGATCGGCTCGGGTCTGGCGGCGATCGGAACCTCGGGCATCAACTGGCACGGGATCCTCGCGAAGGTGATCGTCCCCGCGCTCTTCGCTCCGGTGATCGCATGCATCGTGGCCTCGGTCGGCACACTCATCATCTACGCCATCTCCAACGGCATCTCGGAGAGCAAGCGCGAACGCGGTTTCCGCAACGGTCAGATCGCCTCGGCCTCGCTGGTCTCCCTCGCACACGGCACCGGCGACGCGCAGAAGACGATGGGTGTCATCGCCCTCGCCCTGATCGCCACCGGTCATCTGGATTCGGGCAGCGTGGCTCACGGTCTGCCGTTCTGGGTGGTCCTCTCGTGTGCCGGGGCGATCGCACTGGGCACCTGGATCGGCGGTTGGCGCATCATCCGCACGCTCGGCAAGGGACTGGTCGAGATCCAGGCTCCACAGGGCATGGCCGCGGAGGCCTCGTCGGCCGCGATCATCCTCACCTCCTCCGCTGCCGGCATGGCGCTCTCGACCACCCAGGTGGCGACCGGGTCGATCCTGGGCAGCGGACTGGGCAAGAAGGGCGCGGAGGTCCGCTGGGGCGTCGCCGGCCGCATGGCCGTCGCCTGGATCACCACACTTCCGGCCGCCGCCGCGGTCGGCGCCCTCTGCTACTGGCTCGCCAGCCTGATCGGCGGCGCACCGGGCGCGATCGTCATCTTCCTGATCCTCGCCGGGCTCTCCGGCTACATGTACTACCGGGCTCAGCAGCAGAAGGTGGACGCCGACAACGTCAACGCCGACTGGGACGAGACGACGAACTCGCCGGTTCCCGCAGCCACCGAACAGTCCTGAACCCAGCTTCCGCGAAAGGCACCTCCATGGACATCGTCTCCGCCATCACCAAGGTTCTCGCCGTCGGGCTGCTGTTCGGCGCCGGTCTGCCCGCACTGTTCGCCGTCGGTATGCGTCTGGAGGCAGCCGGGCACGGCGATCTCGGCAAGCCCGCGAACCCCGTCCTCCGCATCATCGGATACCTGATGTTCGCCCTCACCGCGGCCGTCATCGTCGTCGGCATCCTCTGGATCTGCCGGCAGACCCTGAACTACTACTTCGATCTCAGGATCTTCCCGGACTTCGCCTACAAGAGCTGACCGCTGCGCGACCGCTAAGACACGAGGAGACACCATGCCCCCATCGCTGTTTGAGAACGTCATCAAGTGGATCCGCGCCGGGTACCCCGAAGGCGTCCCCGCCACCGAGTTTCCGCCGCTGCTCGCACTGCTCCGACCGGTTCTGTCGGAGAGCGAGATCACCGATGTGATCCTGAGCCTCGCGCTGGAGCACGGCACCGAGACTCCCGCGACTCCCGAGCGGATCCGCGACGCGATCCACGCCGTCACCGAGCAGGCGCCGTCCGAGGAGGAGACGCGGCAGGTCGCCGCACGACTCGCGGCCGCCGGCTGGCCGCTCACCGATCGCGTCCCGGTATCGGACTGAACGGAGGAGTATGGATCGCCCCTCCTTCCTGAGCGGAGTGGTCCGCTGGCTGCGCGCCGGCTATCCCGAGGGGGTGCCGAGCCGCGACTATCAGCCGCTCTTGGCGCTGTTGCGCCGACAGCTCACCGAGGACGAGATCAGGCAGGTCGCCCTCGAGCTCGTCGACACGCGTGCTCCGGAGCCGATCAACCGGATCGATGTGGGCGTCGAGATCTCCAAGGTCACTCAGGAACTCCCCCGCCAGGAGGACGTCGACCGGGTACGGCAGACTCTGAAGGCAGCGGAGTGGCCCTTCGACGACGAGCCGCTCGCGCCGCCCGATCGGCCCGAGAACCCGGAGGAACCGTCCTGAGAGTCCTGCAACCGCTCGAACTGCCGGCGGGACCGGCCGTCCTCGAGGCCCGCCGCGACCTGCTGGCACTCCTGGACGGCGACGCCGCCTATCTCCCGCTTCCCGCCGGCGACGACGCCGAGACGCAGAGGCTCTCGCACGCCCTGGCGCTCGGCGAGCCCATCGACGACGACGCCGCGCTCGTCGTGTCCACCTCGGGGACCACCGGCACTCCGAAGGGCGCGGTGCACACGGCCGCTTCCCTGCGCGCCTCCGCGACGGCGACGGCCGACGTGCTCGGCGGCCCGGGCAGCTGGCTGCTCGCGCTTCCGCCGCACCACATCGCGGGACTGCAGGTGATGCTGCGGTCCCTCGCCGCCGGTCACGATCCCGTCGTACTCGATCTCGCGGCCGGATTCGACCCGTCCGCACTGCCCGGACTCGTCGCCGCCATGCCCGGTGACCGCCGATACACCTCGCTGGTCCCGACTCAACTGCGCAAGGCTCTCGACGTGCCTGCCGCGGTCGCGGCGCTGGGCCGGTTGGACGCCGTTCTCGTCGGCGGCGCGGCCACCCCGCCGGCACTCCTGGCCCGCGCACTCGACGCCGGCCTGCCGATCGTCCGCACCTACGGGATGAGCGAGACCGCCGGCGGTTGCGTGTACGACGGCGTGCCCCTGCCGGGCGCGACGGTCCGGATCGACGGATCCGGCGGCGCCGAACCCGGCCGGGTGGTCCTCGGCGGCGCGACGCTGGCCCGTGGCTACCGCAACATGCCCGAGCACCCGGCGTTCGCCGAACCCGGATGGTTCCGCACCGACGACCTCGGCGTCCTCGACGACGGTGTTCTGCGCATCGTCGGCCGGGCGGACGAGTCGATCACCACCGGCGGCCTCACCGTGGTCCCGCAGGTGGTCGAGACGGTCCTGGGCGAGATGCCCGGCGTCGCCGACTGCGCGGTCCTGGGCGTCCCCGACGAGCGGCTCGGCGAGAAGGTGATCGCGGTGATCGTCCCCGTCGCCGGAGCCCGGCGCCCCGGACTCGACGACGTCCGCGAGTTCGTCTCCGACCGCCTCGACCGCTACGCGGCCCCCCGCGCGGTGTTCACCGTCGGAGAACTGCCGCTGCGCGGGCCCGGCAAGGTGAATCGCCGGGCGTTGCGCGAACGGTTCGCCTGACGCATCACGCCGCCGCGGGAACGTCGGTCGGCTCCTCGGCGGGGTCCGCCGCGTTCGCGGAGTCCGCCTCCGCGGCACCGGTTTCGGCCGCGTCGTCGGACTGCGACGACGGGAGGACGACACCGGTCTCGGGCGCAGTCGTCGCGGGCGCACTGCTCTCAGGTGCAATCGCCTCGGGGGCGGTCTCCACCGTGCTCGTCTCGGGTGCGCTGGCCGTCTCGGGAGCCGCATGGCGCGGCCCGTCCGACGTCGCACCGTCCCGCTGCTGCGGCTCGGCCCATTCGCCGTTCGCGTCGAGCAGCCGGTGCGCTCCGCCGGAGGAGAGCGGGACGTCGACCACCGGAGCCTTCGGATCCGCATCGCCGGCGGTGATCTCATGAGTCGGATAGAAGGACTCCGCTGCCCGGTCCCACTTCTCCAGCCGCTCCTGGGACACCTGGATCCCGACCGCCCGATAGACCATCGCGGTCAGCAGCGCGAGCGGGTGGTACGTGTCGTAGATCTCGTAGGTGGTGTTCCCCTCGACACTCTGCAAGGTCTTGACGTGCTCGAGGTTCTCGATGTGCGCATAGGTGTACTCGCCCGGATCGGAGTGGATCGCGAGGAAGCCCGCCGCGTTGACCAGGACCGAAGCCACGGGGCGGTACCAGATCCACTGTGTGTGGGCGACGGGATCGCCCTGCACGATGACCTGAACGACCTTCACCTCGGCGGAGTCGGCGGGGTTGCGGGCACCGTCGTTGTCGACTCCGAACAAGCCCATCAGCGGCGTCGCGAACGGGGTTCGGCTCAGCCGCGATTTCAGTCCCCAGGGCCCGCGCGGATCGGAGACGAGCAGGATGGTGCTGTCGGATCCGAGCAGCCCCTCCTCTGCCGCCTGCTCCACGGCGTTGCCCAGTGCGTCGGAACCCTGCGAGTAACCGGTGTAGACCACCACCCGATCGGCGTCCTGGAACGCCCGCATCACGCTGAGGGTGTTCGCGGTGCCGACGTCGCGCGACTGGTCGTAGGTCGGCGCGAAGAAGGGCAGCAGCCGACCCGACTTCCCGGAGATGATCGGGCCGAACGATTCGGGGTAGGTCACGATCGTCGACTCACGGCCCCCGACGATTCCGTTGATCCGCGGATAGCGGACGTCATCCGTCCCGGGAACGACGACGACGTGCGCGTCGTCGTCCGCCCCCTGGACCCAGTCACCGAGCACATCGGTGTACTCGGTGACCGCCGGACCGGCAGTGGCGACCGACGGCAGGAAGACCGGAGTGGGTGTCGCGGCGACCGCGGCGGGCGCGGCCAGTCCGAGACAGATTCCGCAGATCGCCGTCGACGTGGCAAGTGTGCGCTTCATGATTCTCTCCCCCGACGCAGAACTGTGCGTCCGCGGCACCGAGCCTCGGACGCACCTGACAGCATTCTATGAGAACATGCCGTGACCTGCGCGGACAGTCCCTGGAAGAGTGACGGTCGAGTGACCGACACCAGACCTGGGGACACCGGGATGAGATGATGTGGCCTGTGGCAACAGTGACTCAGTGGATCGAAGGCGCACGACCGCGCACCCTGCCGAACGCGATCGCCCCGGTGGTCGCCGGGACCGGCGCGGCCGTCCACCTCGGTGACGTCACCTGGTGGAAGGCCGGTCTCGCACTGGTCGTCGCACTGGCGCTGATCGTAGGCGTCAACTTCGCCAATGACTACTCCGACGGAATTCGTGGCACAGATGACGACCGCGTCGGTCCGCTGCGCCTGGTGGGTTCCCGCCTGGCGAGCCCGCGAGCGGTCAAGACCGCGGCGCTCATCTCACTCGGCATCGGCGCGGTCTGCGGACTCGTCCTCGCCGTGGCGACGGCCTGGTGGCTGGTGCTCGTCGGAGCGGTCTGCATCGCCGGCGCGTGGTTCTACACCGGAGGCAAGCGACCCTACGGCTACCTCGGCTTCGGTGAGATAGCCGTGTTCGTGTTCTTCGGTCTCGTCGCGGTGCTCGGTACGCAGTTCGTCGCCGCGGGCTCCGTGGACTGGATCGGCGCCGGCTGCGCTGTGGCCGTCGGCAGCCTCTCGAGCGGAGTCCTCGTCGCGAACAACTTGCGCGACATCCCGAGCGACACCGAATCGGGCAAGATCACTCTCGCTGTCCGGCTCGGCGACCGCCGGACCCGGACGTTCTACCTGCTCCTCTGCGTGATCCCGGTGATCGTCAGCGTCGCCGTCGCAGTCGTCGCCCCCGCCGCCGCTGCCGGCCTGCTGGTGATCGTCCCCCTCGTCAAACCGGTGCGACTGGTCCTGGGCGGCGCCCAGGGACGCGACCTGATCCCGGTGCTCGCGCTGACCGGCATCGCGATGCTCGTGTGGTCCGTGGCGACGGCGATCGGGCTCGCCCTGACATAGGACGAGCCCGATGGGCTGGCGTCAGCCGGCGGTGGTGCCCTCGGGCAGCAGCGCCGTCACCGCGGCACGCAGGTCGTCGACGGTCGTGGCCGACTCCACCACGGCGGTCGCCGCCGGGTCGGCGCCGTCGAGGATCGCCAAGAGGACTCGTTCCACGGTGAGTTCCCGCTCGTTCTCGGCCCGGGCCGTCATCGCGGCCCTGCGGAGCGCCTCGCGGGCCGCCTCCGACATTCGGCCGCCGCGACCGCGGCCACGCGGACCCCGGCGTCCACGGCCGCCCTCCCAGGCGCCGAACCAGATTCCGTCCGGACCGAACTGGGCCTGGAAACCGGGGCCGTCGAACGATGCCGGTCCCCCATGCGGACGTCCGTGATGGGGCCGCCCGCCGCGGCCGCGGCCGCGCTCGGGGCGCTGCCCCCAGCCCTCCGACAGGTCCTCTCCGAAGCGGTCGCCGACCGCCTCGCGCACCTTGTCGAGGTCGATGCCGATGCTGCGCAGGGCCTCCCGGTCCTCTTCGTAGCGGTCGCGAACGTCCTCGACGGGACCGTCGTCGTCGTTTCGCACCACCTTCCGTGCCTCCGCCAGAGTCAGACCCTGGTCGGTGAGCACGGTGAACAGCGGACTGCGAGCATTGCACAGCATTCCGAGGATCAGGTGGTCGGTGCCGATCTGCCGGCTTCCGAGGTCTTTGGCCTCCTGCACCGCGAACATGAAGCTCGCGCGTGCGTCTGAGTTGAAACGGTCAAACATCGTTGCCGTCCTTTCCGGCCGCTTCCGCGGCCTCTCGATACGAGTGCTTCTGATGCACCGCTTGACGACTGATCTGCAGGACATCGGCGATCGCCTGCCAACTCCATCCCTGCGACCTCGCCGAAGCCACATGGACGTCTTCGAGCCGGTCGGCGAGAGTCCGCAACGCCCGAACCACACTCAATCCCGTCGCCGGGTCGGCGCTGGCCGCCGACCGAACCATCGGATCGGGGTTGTTCACGCTTTCGTCTGTGTGCATGATGTCAATTTATCTTGACGGAATTGCCCTGTCAAGAAAAATTGACAATTCTTCAGTCGTCCACAAGCGAAGTCGAGATGTTCATCCGCGAGGCCCGCATCGCGGGCACCCCGGCGCCGAGCAGACAGAGCAGCACCGGGATCGCCACGTAACCGAAGGCGCTCCACTGCGGCGCGTACCGGATGTCGATCGACGTGGTCTGTGTGAGGATCACGTCGGCCAGCACATGCAGTCCGCTGCCGAGTATCAGCCCGGTCACCGCGCCGACCAGCGCGATCGACGCGGCCTCGCTGAGCACCATCCGCGACACGAAGCGACGCGAGGCACCCATCGCCCGCAGCACAGCGAGTTCCCGGCGTCGTTCCAGAACCGAGAGCAGCAGCGTGTTCAGGAGCGCGACGGCCGCGGCCCCGGCGACGATCCACTGGATCGCGACGGTGAAGGCACCGGCCTGCTGGGCGCTCCGCTCGGTAGCGACGAGCGCCTCCTGCCCGGTGTACACATGGACCGGCCAGTCTCCGCGGCCCGGATGCCGCGCCGCGATCGCGGTCAGCCGCTCGCGCACCTGCTCGTGATCGGCGCCCGGCGCCACCGTGACCTGCAGGTAGGTATCGCCGTCGCGCCGGAACCACTCGTTCAGGAGCCGGTTCGCCACCGCGCCCACCCCCGAGTCGATGGCCACGTAGTCGACGATGTCGCGTACCACCAGTTCGCGGTAACCGGACGGGGTCGCGAGTCGAACGGTATCGCCCACCCGCACCCCGAGTGATCGTGCGAGGACCTCGGAGAGCAGGATGCCCCGCCCGGCGAGGGTCTCGCGGACCGCATCCTGCGAGGACTTGCGGACGAACGGCGCCGCGGCACCCGGTTCGAGGCCCTGGAGCAGGACGCGCGCGTCGGCGATGTTGACCGTCGCCCACTGTCCGCCCACCACATCGGTGACGCCGGGAACGGCACGGACCTCCTGTGCGATGGCCGGGTCGAGCGCGGGCCCGAGCGGCATCGAGTCCGCGTCGCGCGAGGAGACGTAGAAGTCGGGGTCCGACAGCCCGGTGAGCGAACTGGAGATCGACCCGATCAGGTTGTTCAGCGAACCGGAGATACCCACGCCGACGGCGATCGCCACCGCCACCGTCATCACGGTGGCCCACACGCGGCGCGGTGCGCGTTCGCTGTTGACCGCGGCGAGCCGGCCGGGTCCGCGCAGGCGGTTCGACGCACCGACCACCGCCCGGACCAGCAACGGCATCAGCGCGAAGCACAGAAGGAGCCCGCCGGCCGAGTAGACGGCGCCGGCGACGATCGCGGCACGTCCCGGCACCGTCTCGGCGACGACCCAGGCCACCGCGATCGTCCCCGCCCCCGCGACTCCGCTCGCGATCAGCAGTCCCGCGGCCGGCGGCCGGGCGTCTGCCGCCTCACCCGGAACCATCGCCTCCACCGGTGCCACCGCGAACACCGATCTGGCCGCCAGGACGGTCGCGCCGACGCATGCGACCACACAGGCGGCCACCGCGACCACCGGTGCGTACGCCGGCAGGTGATACCCGACGGCCACCCCGACGGTCTCGGACGTGTCCGGCAACCGCCCGACGATCCACCGTCCCGCGAGCACCCCGACCGGGACCCCCGCCGCACCGCCGACGAGGCCCAGGACCGCCGACTCGGCCAGGAGATCGCCGACGAGGTGCCTGCGCCGCGCCCCGAGCGCCCGCACCATCGCCAGCGACTGCCTGCGAGAGGCGACCGCCATGTTCATCATGTTGAACACCAGGAAGGCCGCGATGATCAGGGAGACCAGCGAGACGAGCAGGGTGGAATCGTGCGTCACCGAGTTGGCCGTCTCGACCTGCGCGACCCGGAAATCCGGATCCACCACGCTCGCGCGGCCGTCGACCACCCGCGCGACCTGCGCGCGCAACCGGGCCTCCGGGACGCCGGGGCCGGGGACGACGAGGATCGAGTCGACCGCACCGTTCAGTCCGGCGAGACGCTCCGCGAGACCGAGATAGGCGAATACGAACCGTCCGCCGTTCAACGCGGTCGCGGCCTGGTCGTCGACCACTCGGACCACGGTCACCGGGATCCCCGACACGGTCAGTCGCTGCCCCTGGCGCAGACCGGTCGCCGCGCCGACGACGATCCCGTCGTCGAGGCGGTCGGCGTCGATTCCGCCGCCGGAGGCGCCGACGGCCGCGCGCAGCCCGCTCGACAGCGATAGCGCGTTCAGATCCGACCCCAGCAGCACCGTCGGGCGCCCGTCGAGCAGCACGGTGTCGCGCACCAGGGGTACCACGGCTCGGGCGTCCGGCACGTCGCGGCGCAGTTCGCCCGCGATCGCGGCGTCCACCCCGCTGTCGGCGATCGCGGCCACCTCCACGGTCGCGTCGCCGGCCACCGCGGCGCTGAACTCCCGCACCGACTCCGACATCGATCCGTACGTGCCGAGGACGGCCACCAACAGCGCCGAGGAGATCAGCACCACGGCCAGGGACGTCGCCACCCGCAGCTTGTGCCCGGCCAGTTCCCGGAGATTGAGGATCCGGACACGCGTCAGTCCCGCGGCGAGCCCGCCCATGTCAGGCGGGCCGCCCGTCTATCCTGCCGTCGCGGACGGTGACGATCCGATCGGAGACCGCGGCGGCGTTCTCGTCGTGGGTCACCATCAACACCAGGCGGTCGGGTTCGTCGTGCGCCACGGACGCGAGCAGATCGAGCACCTCGGCGCCGGTGCGCGAATCGAGGTTGCCGGTCGGTTCGTCGGCCAGCAGGATCTTGGGACCCATCATGAGCGACCGTGCGATCGCCACCCGTTGCATCTGGCCGCCCGAGAGCTCCGACGGACGGTGGTTCACTCGCCCGCCCAGACCCACTCGGCCGAGCAGTTCCTCGGCACGCGGACGCGCCTTCCGCAACGACTTCGAGTCGAGGAGCATCGGGAGTGCCACGTTCTCCCACGCGGTCAGCGTGGGGACGAGGTTGAAGAACTGGAAGATGAACCCGACCCGCCGTCGCCGGAACTCGGAGGCCTCGTCGTCGCCGAGCGCCGCCAGATCGGTACCGTCCACGCGGATGGTGCCGGAGGTCGGGGTGTCGAGCGCGCCGATGATGTGCAGGAGCGTGGACTTGCCCGCTCCCGAGGGGCCGACCACCGAGACGAACTGCCCGCCGTCCAGGGTCAGCGACGCCCCGTCGAGGGCGCGGACCACCTCCGTGCCCATCCGGTACTCGCGAACCAGTCCCGACGCCTCGACGACGGCCACGATCGCCTCCCTCCGCAGGACTCCGCGACGTCAGCCGGCCGACCACACTCCGGTCTCGAAGAACCGCTCGAGAGCCGCCGTCGGCGGGCCGAGGTCGAGCCGCTGCTCGGCCACCCAGTCGTCGTTGAAGTAGGTGTGATCGTAGCGGTCGCCGCTGTCGCACAGCAGCGACACGACGCTGCCGGAGCGGCCCTTTCCGGTCATCTCACCGATGAGCGAGCAGACACCCCAGAAGTTGGTGCCGGTGGATCCGCCGACCCGGCGGCCGAGACGGTCGCTGAGGAAGCGCATCGCCGCGATCGAGGCCGCGTCGGGAACGGCGATCATCCGGTCGATCACCTGCGAGACGAACGACGGCTCGACTCGCGGGCGGCCGATGCCCTCGATCCGCGAGGCCCCCGGTGAGGTGAGGGTTCCGTCGCCGGTCTCGTATGCGGGCAGGAAGACGGAGTTCTCCACGTCCACCACGCACAGCCGCGTGGGGTGCTGCCGGTAGCGCAGGTACCGGCCGAAGGTCGCCGACGTGCCGCCCGTGCCCGCGCCGACGACGATCCACTCCGGAATCCGATGGCGTTCGGCCTCCATCTGTGCGAACACCGATTCGGCGATGTTGTTGTTGCCCCGCCAGTCGGTGGCCCGCTCGGCCATCGTGAACTGGTCGATGAAGTGGCCGCCGAGTTCGCGCTCGAGTCGCTGGGCGACGCTGTAGATCTCCGAGGGCGAGTCGACGAAGTGACAGATCCCGCCCTCGGCCTCGATGAGCCGCGTCTTCGCGGGCGAGGTGCCGCTCACCATCACCGCGATGAACGGGACGCCGATCAGCTTCGCGAAGTACGCCTCCGACACCGCGGTGGAACCCGAGGATGCCTCGATGACGGTGGTGCCCTCGTGAATCCAGCCGTTGCAGAGGGCGTAGAGGAACAGTGACCGCGCCAGCCGGTGCTTGAGCGATCCGGTCGGATGCGTGGACTCGTCCTTCAGATAGAGGTCGATGCCGTCGCCGCGCGCCGCCCAGTCCGGCAGGTCCACCTTCAGCAGATGTGTGTCCGCGCTGCGCCGCGCATCCGCTTCGATGGTCCGTACCGCCCGGCTGGTCCAACTGCGGTCGTACGTCCGCTCCACAACCCGAGTCGCCACGTCGTACCGTCAGTCCTCGCCGCGCAGCCGAGCCTGCAGGTCGGTGCGCTGCGCCGCCCGCTGCTCATCGACTCGAGCGATCTGATCGTTCACCCGGAGGCGAAGCGACTTGAAGACGACCATGCCCAGGGGCAGCGCGATCAGCACCGCGAAGACCGCCGCGACGAGTACCGGCACCTCGACTCCGACGATCTTGGCGCCGAAGATGATCACCAGCGCGATGACGACGACGAGTGCGAGCCGGGCGATCGTGTACAGCGCCACCGCTCCGGCCAACGTCGTCATGGTCGCAGGGGGCTTCGACCCGGCGGTGCCGGAGTCTTCTCGTTCATCTGTCATACAGCCAGGGTACTGGCGTCGCGCGCCTACCTGCGAATACACCGTTCGTACGACACGATCGGGCAGCGTGGGCAAGGCGAAGAATCGAGGCCCATCAGACATTACGGACTCTTTACCAACGCCTGACTGTTCGAGCAACCAGCACAAATGCGTGTACTTGTGGTGTCTAGCGGCGTACGCGCCCGTGTTACCGAAACGCAGTGACCGAAGCCCAGCTAGGACTAGGAGAACCTGATGACTGCACTCGCCGACAACTCCGCCGACACCGGGATGATCACCCCCGCTCTCGCGACGCAGCACAACCTGACGCCCGGTCAGGTCGCCGCGATGTTCAACGTGAACCCGAAGACGGTGGCCCGCTGGGCCTCGTCCGGCGTGCTCAAGTCGATTCGCACCCCGGGCGGTCACCGTCGTTTCCGCGAGGCCGACGTCGTGGAGCTCCTGAACCGCTCCTGACCTCGCGAGGCCGGAACGTCCTTCGGGATGCCCGGTTCGGGCCGATGCCCGGACCGGGCATCGCTCTTTCTCCGGTAGCCTGGCTGACAGCGATTCCACGCGCGTGCGCGCAGTGGTCGTGCGTCAGGAGGTAGTGCGGTCGTGCCGTATTTGTTCGTAGTCCTGGTCGTGATCGTCGCCGCCTACCTGTCGTGGCGGCTGGTCGAGTCCCGGATGCAGGACCAGACCGGTCGTTCCGACCGGTCCAGCGTCCCCCGCGGACCGGACGACGACCCGGACTTCCTGCGCAGGCTCGACGAACGCTGATCCTGACGGGCGCTGTTCCTACAGTCCGGAGTATTCCTACAGTCCGGCGTAGGAGTGCAGTCCGGACACGACCAGGTTGATCGCGAACAAGTTGAACAGCAGGGCCACGAAGCCGGCGACGTTGATCCACGCGGAGGCGTTGCGCCATCCGGCCGTCGCGCGAGCGTGCAGGTAGGCCGCGTAGATCACCCACGCGATGAACGACACCGTCTCCTTCGGGTCCCAGCCCCAGAAGCGGCCCCACGAGGCCTCGGCCCAGATGGCACCGAAGATGATGCCGAGACCGAAGAGCGGGAATCCGATCACGGTGCACTTGTACGCGGTGCGGTCGAGCGCGTCGGCGCTCGGCAGATGATCGAGCAGCCGGCGCAGCGACGCGCCGACACCGGTGGCGAGCTCGTCCGCCTCGCTCCCGACTGCGGGCCATCGGTTCTTCACCAGGTACAGGATGCTGGCCACACCGGCCACCAGCAGCACGCCCGAGGAGATCGAGATGATCGAGACGTGGATCGCCAGCCAGTACGACTTGAGCGCGGGCACCACGGGCGCGGCCTGCGTGTACAGATAGCGGCCCGCGATGAACATCAGCAGGACCACCGGGATGAGGACGAAGCTCAGCAGCGGCCGCGACTCCTTCCGGCGGAGCACCACCAGACCGGCACCGACACAGGCGACGCAGGTCAACGAGATGAACTCGTACATGTTGCCCCAGGGCGCACGATCGGTCGCCATGCCGCGCAGCACGATCGATCCGAGGTGCGCCAGGAACCCGACCCACACCACGGGGTAGGCCATGGCGGCGAGCCGATCGCCGAGCGACCGCCGCGGCGCGGGTCCGGCGACACGTCCGGGCATCCGGTCGTCGGACGAGGATCCCCCGACGCTCGCACCGACGAGTTCCTCACGGCGTTCGTCCAGTTTCGCGTACCGTGCCGCCGCCAGCGCTCCGAGGAACATCAGCATGGCGATCACGTACACGGTGATGCTGGTGGCGTAGAGCCAGTCCGAGTAACGGGCCAGTGTCTCGTTGACGTAGCCGGCGTCGTCGTTCATGAACGCTTCCTCATCTCATCCCACACCGGAGCCATCAGAGCTTGGCCCGGTTCTTCGGCGCATCCGTCTTGAGCAGTCCGCGAGCCTGCTCTTCGAATCCGTCGCCCCAACCCGCCTGGTCGGTCCTGGCCAGGCCGGCCACTTCTACTACAGTACGTCGTTCATCGCCGTCGGCACCAGGCACGATCCGAGCCCAGATACGCCTGCGCCGGATCATGAGCGAGACCACCAGGCCCGCGACCATCACGATCGCGGAGATCAGCACGCCGGTCTGCGCCGGATTGTGCGAGACCTGAACCGACACCCAGCGCTGGTAGCCGTCGAACCGCACCCGAGTGCCGTCGGGGAGAACGGTGTCCGCCCCCTGCGACAGGTTCACCGACGCCTTCTGCTTGAGCCGGCCCTGATCGATCAGGGTCTGGTCCAGCGAGTAAACGTTCTGCGGACGGCCGGTGTCCAGTCCGGTGTCACCCTGGTACACGCGAATGGCGACCGCGGGCTTGTTCGGAACCGGCGAGACCGAGTCGAGCAGGTTCGCGTGCGGGAACACCGCGTCGGGGGCGAACAGCCCCTCGATCGCGACCTGGTGCTTGCGGCGCTCGTCCTCGTCGGGATACAGGCCCGCCGGGGTGTCGAACCGCACCGCGCCCTCCGACAGCATGGTCTGCGTCGACTGCGGGATGAACGGCGTGGTCTCGGTCCTGGTCTGGCCGTTCGGGAAGGTGACGGTGAACGTCGGAGCGAATCCGTTGCCGAGCACGTACACGCGGTCGCCTGCGATCCTTAGCGGCTTGTTGACCTGGACGGACGTCGTCGGCCAAGTGTTCGGCGGAGCCGTCACATCGGTCGTGTACGCCATCGTGGCGTCGTACATGTCGGGCTGCCCGCTGGGCAGGAACTTGGCCTCGAAGTGGTCGATGCGGATGCAGAAGGGCTTGAGCCCGGTCCCGTCGACCATCGATCCGGACCGGAACGAGTCGTATACGGCGGTCGAGGTGTTGCAGAGCACCTGGTCGCCGTCGGCGACCAGCGTTCGGCTGCCCTCGTACCCGAAGAGCTTGCCGACGGCGATCGTGACCAGCAGCGCCAACAGCGCGAAATGGAACACCAGGTTGCCGAACTCGCGCAGGTAGCCCTTCTCCGCGGAGACCTCCACCGCACCCTTCGGGTACCGCGCCGACGGCTCGACGGTGCGGACCTCGGTCCGCCAGCCGCGCAGATTCGAGGTGATCCGATCGGCCACCTCGGCGGGCTCGCCGTCGACGGTCTCGGTGATGTGCCGGGGCATCCGGGCGAGGTTCCGCGGGGCCTTGACCGGCCGGGTCCGCAGCGCCTTGTAGTGCTCCCAGGTGCGCGGCGTGAGGCAGCCGACCAGCGAGATGAACAGCAGCAGGTAGATCGCCGTGAACCAGGCCGAGGAGAACACCTCGAACAGCTGCAGGCGGTCCATCCAGGTGCCGAGCGTGCCGTGATCGGCGATGTACTTGAGCGTCTTCTGCTCGTTGAGGTCGCGCTGCGGGAGCAGCGCCCCCGGGATCGCGGCCAGCGCCAGCAGGAACAGCAGCGCGAGCGCGGTACGCATCGAGGTCAGTCCGCGCCAGGTCTTGCGCAGCGGGGCGACGACGAACCGCGAGAGGACGGACGGTCGGACGGGCTGGGTCATACGGGCAGCTCCACGTCAGTGATCAGGGACATCCGGATCCAGTCCACGAACTCGTTCCACCAGCCGCCCACCAGCATCACGCCGACGACGATCAGCAGTACTCCGCCGATGATCTGGATGGTCCGCGCGTGCCTGCGGACGAAGCCGAGGCTGCGGACCGCCCAGGCCGAGGAGAAGGCCAGAACGATGAACGGGATGCCGAGTCCGAAGCAGTACGCGGCCACCATCAGCGCACCGCGGACCGGGGTGTTGCCGTCGGTGCTCATCGCGACGCCGATCACGGCGCCGAGCGTCGCACTGCTGCACGGGATCCAGCCGACCGCGAACACCGCGCCGAGGATCGGGGCGCCGATGACGCCGGAGTAGCGGCGCGGCGTCATCCGCTTGTCACGCTGCAGGAACGGGATCATGCCGATGAACACCAGGCCCATGACGATGGTGAACACGCCGCCGATGCGCTGCATCAGCTGCAGCCGG
The DNA here is from genome assembly GCF_039531975.1 of Gordonia cholesterolivorans. Lineage (NCBI taxonomy): Bacteria > Bacillati > Actinomycetota > Actinomycetes > Mycobacteriales > Gordoniaceae > Gordonia > Gordonia cholesterolivorans. Next base: position 24,569 of record NZ_BAAARB010000020.1, read on the forward strand.
TCGGTGTCCAGGAACACCGAGGTGACGCCGAAGAGCGCGGCGGTGGCCAGCACGTACACGATGGTGAAGCCGAGGACGAAGAGCCCGGCCGCCCCCACCACGCGCCAGCGTCCGGCCTTGCGGTCCTCGTCGGCCCTCACCGCCGGTGCCTCGGCGCCGACCAGCCCGGCGAGGTACGAGAGGTATCCGGGGACCAGCGGCACCACGCACGGAGAGGCGAACGAGATCAGGCCGACCAGAATGCACACCCCGAGCGCGAGCAGCAGCGGGCCGCTGGTGACCGTTCCGGCGAAGGAGGCGCCCAGATCGGCCAGGTGAGTCTCGGTCATTGCGGCGCCGGACCTTCCTCGGCCACCTTGACGACCGCATCACGCAGTTCGTCCTCGGTGATCGCACGCAAGTAGACCTTGGCCGGGCGGTGCTGCCGGTCCAGGATCACCGTCGTCGGCACCACTCCCACCGGGACGCCGAGCGCGGCCAGGCTGGCGCCGCCGTAGTCGTAGATCGAGGGGTACGGGACCTTGCGATCGGTCACGAAGTCCTGCGCGCTCGACCGTGAGTCCCGGAAGTTGATGCCGACGAACTGAACACCGCGGTCCTTGGTCTCGTCGTACACCTTCTCCAAGTCGCGGAACTCGGTACGGCACGGCGGGCACCAGGACGCCCAGACGTTGACGACCATCACCTTGTCCTTGAAGTCCGAGAACTTCACGGTGCCGTCGCCCGTCAGATCCTCGCCGCTGACATCGCCGATGTCACGGCGCGAACCCTGGTCGTATTCGATGACGGTCTTACCGCCCGGAGAGACGAACTGGTTGCCGTTCTCCGTCGCGACCGCGTCGTCGCCGGTGCTGCATCCCGCGAGAAGGCCCGCCGCGGCGATGACCGCGCACAGTGCGGCGGCGGTCCGCCGGCCCGGCCTCGCCCGACCGCCGGTCATGCTCCCGTGACCCGGGGGTCCGATTCGCCGGCCGGCTCCGAGTAGACGATGTCGACCAGGGCGTCGTCGTCGTAGATGAGCGTGGTCAGCGAGGCCAGGGAGCACTGCCGCACCCGCGGGTCGTGCCAGAGGCGCTGGCCTTCGAGGAAGCGGCGCAGCGTGTACACGGGCAGCTGGTGGCTCACACAGATCGCCTCGTGTCCGCGCGCCGCGTCACGCGCCGTGCTGGCCGCGGCCAGCATGCGGTGGGCGATCTGGATGTACGGCTCACCCCACGACGGGGTGAACGGGTCCCGCAGCTTGAGCCAGTGCCGTGGCTTGCTGAGCGCGCCGTCGCCGACCGAGACCTTCAGACCCTCGAACTGATTGTCTGCCTCGATCAGATCGGTGACCGTCGTGATCTCGAGGCCGTGAGCCTTCGCGATCGGCGTCGCCGTCTCCTGCGCCCGCTGCAGGGGCGACGCGAAGACATGGGTGATGTCATGGTCGGCCAGCGTATCGGCCACCAGCTGAGCCTGGGCCCGGCCCGTGTCCGACAGCCGGTAGCCGGGGAGACGGCCGTAGAGGATGCCCTCGGGATTGTGCACCTCGCCGTGGCGCATCAGGTGGACGATCGTCTTCATCGGACTCCCTCCCCGGGATTGCTCGCGGCGGCCGCGGCAGCCGCGGCGGCCGGCAGTGCGTCGGCGATGATCGAGAAGGCCTCGTCGTCGAGCGCTGCGGATACGAACCACGCTTCGAAGGCACTCGGCGGCGGGTAGACGCCGCGCGCGAGCAATGCGTGGAAGAACGGTGCGAAGCGCCAGGTCTGGGTGGCCTTGACGCCGTCGTAATCGACGATCGGCGTATCGGCCGGGTCGTCGGGATCGGTGAAGAAGACGCTGAACAGGTTCCCGGCCTTCTGGACCCGGTGCGCCACGCCCGCCTCGGTGAGGGCGTCGCCGATCATCGTCGCGAGACGGTCGGCGTTGGCGTCGAGTGCGGCGTACACATCGGCGGTCGCGTTGCGCAGGGTGGCGAGACCGGCGGCGACCGCCACCGGGTTGCCGGACAATGTCCCGGCCTGGTACACGGGGCCGATGGGAGCCAGGTGGTCCATCACCTCCGACCGACCGCCGAACGCGGCAGCGGGCAGCCCTCCGCTCATCACCTTGCCGAAGGTGTAGAGGTCGGCGGCCACACCGTCGAGACCGTAGTGACCGGCCGGGCTCACGCGGAAGCCGGTCATCACCTCGTCCATGATGAGCAGCGCGCCGTTGTCCGCGGTCACGCGCCGCAGGCCTTCGTTGAACCCGGCGACCGGGGCGACGGCGCCCATGTTGCCCGCGGCGGCCTCGGTGATGACGGCGGCGATGTCGGGACCGTGCTCGGCGAACGCCCGTTCCACGGCGGCGAGATCGTTGTACGGCAGGACGAGCGTGTCGTGCGCGGCGGCTCCGGTGACGCCCGGCGAGGTCGGCAGGCCCAGCGTGGCGACGCCCGAGCCGGCGTCGGCCAGCAGGGCGTCGACATGCCCGTGGTAGCAGCCGGCGAATTTGACGATCTTGGCGCGGCCGGTGAACCCGCGCGCCAGACGGACCGCGGACATCGTCGCCTCGGTGCCGGAGTTGACCAGCCGGACGCGCGCGACCGGATCGACTCGGTCGATGATCTCCTCCGCCAACTCGATCTCGCCGACGGTCGGCGCGCCGAACGACAGACCCGTCTGGGCGGCCTCCCGCACCGCCTCGACGACCGCCGGATGCGCGTGACCCAGGATCATCGGTCCCCACGAGCAGATGAGGTCGACGTAGTCGTTCCCGTCGGCGTCGGTGAGCTTCCAGCCCTGCGCTCGCGTGATGAAACGCGGATCGCCGCCGACCGACGAAAAGGCGCGGACCGGCGAGTTCACTCCTCCGGGAACCGCCTGCGACGCCCGTTTGAACAGTTGTGCGCTGACGGCGGTGTTCTGCACGGGATCGTCGAGAGGTGCGGCCATGGCCTCCAGTGTTCCAAATCAGAGCCGCTCGGCCCAATCGCTGCCTACTCCGTCACACCGCAGTGCCGGTTCTGAGCATATTCCCAGGTTGGTGCGCTAAAGGGGGCCTCAGGCACGCCGCGCTAGCGGATGTGCTGCGCGACGGCATCCGCGATCGCGCGCTGACCGGCTTCGTTGGGATGCATGACGATCGGCGAATCGGCGCCGATCTGCGGCTCGATCCATCGCATGCCCCGCGGGCTGCACGCCTCGTGACCGATCGAACGGGCGGCCATGTCGATGTACGTCGCACCGGTCTCCCGCGCGGCTGCGGCGATCGCGCCGTTCAGCGCGGCCTCGACCCGGTGGACGTACTCGGCGTCGCCGTCGGCGATGCCGACGGCCGGCCGACAGGTGGTCTTCTCCGGCATCAACCACGGATAGCCGACGATGAAGACCTCCGCCCGGGGCGCCCTGCTGCGGATCTCCCGCAGACCTGCCGCGACGGCCGGTCCGGTCCCGGCCGAGATCTCCCGGAACGGTCGCCTGCCGAGCGCGCTCCGGCACGGTGCTCCGGTCGGATCGTCCTGGGCCAGCCGGGTGCATTCGCCCACCAGCGTGGTGAACAGGGCGGAGTCGTTGCCTCCGATCATCACCGTCACGTATGCGGTGTCCGGTCCCAGTGCGTCGAGTTGCGGAGCCACCCCGTCGTACTGCGAGGCGCTCAGATCGTCGGTGGTCGCGCCCGCGCACGAGACGTCGGTGACCTTCAGGCCGCGCATCCGCCCGACCGTCTCGCCGAAGTTGACCGCCGACCGCTGGCACATCAGCGGGGAATCCTCCACCAGCGGCGACGTGCCCGCACCGGAGGCGTAGCTGTCGCCCAGATGCACGAGTGCGGGGCGCATCGCAGGCGCTGCCGGCTCGGGATGGTCATGGGGCGTCGCATCGATCATCCACACGGCACCGGCGACGATGGCGACGAGCGCCACCACGGCCACCGATGCCGATACCAGCGCTCCCCGCAGCGTCGGTGTCACAGCCAAGAGTTACCGGTTCCCCTTCGGTGGCAGACCCATCTTGACGGCCAGATGAGCCTCGGTCAGTTCGGTTCGCAGACGGTCGACGTCGCGGGCCCAGGCCTGGACCAGCCGGCCGTCTGCCAGCCGCAGGCCGATCCCCTTCCGGCGGCGCGGCACGGCGTGCAGTTCGCCGAGCGCCGGCGCGCTCTCCCAGTCCTGCGGCTCTACGCCGTTGTTCTCCGGGAAGATCTTGACGATGTCGGCGATATCGATGGTCTCCGTGCCCTCGCGAAGGGTGGTCTCGGTCAGGTGCATCGACACGTGCTGTCGCGCCGCGATCACCTGGAGCAGGGAGAAACCGACGAGGACCACACCGAAGATGGTGAGCACCTCCCAGTGGATGCGTCCCTTGCCCAGGATCTCCATGACGAGGGTCCCGACGATCAACACCGGCCCGATCGCGACCACCCACCAACTGCCGCCGGGCTCGCGAAGCAGCGTGGCGCCCGGCTCCCGGTGGTCCTCGCTCCGGTCCGGTGCGGCGTCCTCACTCACCGGGACGACCGTCTCCGGGCGAATCGGGCGCGGAGGGAGCGGACTCGGGTGAATCGGGCTCGGGGCAGTCACCGAGTCGACATTTGAACCAGCGGTCGGCCTGCGGGCGGTACGCGAGCACGGAGCCGAACAGACCCACCACCGCCGATGCCAGCACCAGGGCCAGACCACCGCTCTGGAAGCCGATGGTCAACGGCAGGAGCATCGCGACCACCACGCACGTCAGAGCCGACAGCGACGACCGCCACTGCACCGCTCCCCGATAGGTCTTGGCGCCCAGCAGGAAGTAGGCGAGGCCGAGCAGCATCACCAGCACGTCGATCGCCAGGACCCCGAAATCGAAACCGAGCTTGATCGCGTCGGCGATCACTCCCAGCACGCCCAGCGCGATCAGCAGGGCACCCGAGATCATCCACAGGCGCAGGGCCCACACCACCAGCGCCGGCCGATCCTTGGGATCGGGCCGCTCCGGCCTCCGTCGAGAAGGAATGTCAATCATCGGGCGCCATTCTGCCGGTTGCGGGAACGGTATGCAGCGACCTCGCGGCAGAACGCCGCACTGTCGCGGTGCATCAGCGCAGCGAGGGCGCCCACGGCGCAGACACCGCCGAGAATGGTCGGAACCATTCCCCACGCGGGTGCCTCCGGCAGATCCGAACCGCCCTGGGTGTCGACGAACAGACCGATCACCGCGAAGACCAGTTCGACGGTCAGGAACGCGCTCACCCAGCCGAGGAGCAGTCGGGCCCAGGTCCGGCCGGAGTAGGTGAACCACATCAGCAGCGCGGCGACGGCGGTCAGCAGTACCACGATGACCACGATCCCGACGAGCACGGTCACGCCCATGTTCTCGGTCAGCGACGGCTCGTTCATCCGGTCGCTGAGTTCTCGGGCCTGCTTCTCGTAGCTTGCCTTGAGGACGTTGAATCGCGACGCGACGGCGACGATCTGGAAGACGATCACAGCCACCCACAGCTGCACCGCCAGCCGGATCGTCTCCGGTCGTCGCGGTGGCGCGGTCGGGTCCGCAGTCGGCAGTCCAGGAGCGGTCATGACTCCAGCCTAATCACCGGCGGGCGAGTCGACGCGCCACCTCGGGCGCGGCGTACGTCAGCACGATCGACGCACCGGCGCGGGCGATCGACAGCACCGATTCGTCGATGGCCGCGTCGAAGTCGATCCAGCCGCGCTCGGCGGCCGCGGCGATCATCGCGTACTCACCGCTGACCTGGTACGCGGCGACGGGCGCGTCGGTCCGGTCGGCGACGTCCCGGACGATGTCGAGGTAGCTCATGGCGGGTTTGACCATCACCATGTCGGCGCCCTCTTCGAGGTCGGCGAGCAGTTCGCGCGCGGACTCCAGCCGGTTCGCCGGATCCTGCTGATATGTGCGGCGGTCGCCGACGAGTGATGAATCGACGGCCTCCCGGAACGGCCCGTAGAACGCCGAAGCGTACTTGGCTGTGTACGCGAGAATGGTCATGTCGATGAAGCCCTCGGCGTCGAGAGCGTCGCGGATCGCGGCCACCTGGCCGTCCATCATCCCGCTCGGCCCCACCACGTGCGCACCGGCCCGCGCCTGCGCGACGGCGAGCGACTCGTATCGGCGCAGGGTGGCGTCGTTGTCGACGTCACCGCTCTCGGTCAGCACCCCGCAGTGTCCGTGATCGGTGAACTCGTCCAGACAGGTGTCGGCCATCAGGACGGTCTCGTCGCCGAAGTCCGCCCGCAGGGCCTCGAGCCCGCGGTTCAGCACTCCGTCGGGGCGGTCGCCGGCCGAACCGGTCGCATCCTTGTCCTCGGCTCGCGGTACCCCGAACAGCATGAGTCCACCGACTCCCGCGTCGACCGCGTCGTGCGCCGCGGCGCGCAGCGAGTCGACGGTGTGTTGCACCACGCCGGGCATCGAGGAGATGGGCCGGGGCTCGTCGATGCCGTCGGCGACGAACATCGGGAGCACCAGCTGGGACGGATGCAGCCGGGTCTCGGCGACCAGCCGCCGCATGGCGGGGGTCTGCCGCAGCCGGCGCGGGCGGATGAACGGCCCGGTCATCTCGCTAGCTCACCTCACGACCGCGAACGTCGGGACTTCTTGCGCGGCGGAGGCAGCGCCCCCTCGGCACGCAGCTGTGCGGCGTGTGCGGCCAGCGCGTCGACCAGATCGACGATCGACGCCGTCTCGGGCTGCACGTCCACGCGCAGACCGAACTCGACCGCCGTCTCGGCCGTCTTGGGACCGATGCACGCGACGATGGTCCGTGCGTGCGGCTTGCCCGCGATGCCGACCAGGTTCCGGACGGTGGAGCTCGAGGTGAAGCAGACCGCGTCGAAGCCGCCGGTCTTGATCATCTCGCGCGTCTCGGCGGGCGGCGGTGCGGCGCGCACGGTGCGGTACGCGGTCACGTCGTCGATCTCCCAACCGCGATCGCGCAGGCCCTCCGAGAGCGTCTCGGTGGCGATGTCGGCACGCGGAAGCAGGATGCGGTCCACCGGGTCGAAGACCTCGTCGTAAGGCGGGAACACCTCGAGCAGGCCGAGCGAACTCTGCTCGCCGGTCGGCAGCAGTTCCGGCTCCACACCGAACGAGCGGACCTTCGCCGCGGTCCCCTCTCCGACGCAGGCGATCTTCACACCGGAGAAGGCGCGCGCGTCCAGACCGAACTCGGCGAACTTCTCCCAGACGGCGCGAACAGCGTTGGTGGAGGTGAACACGACCCACTGGTACCGGCCGTCCACCAGGCCCTTCACCGCGCGCTCCATCTGCGCCGGGCTGCGCGGCGGCTCCACCGCGATGGTCGGCACCTCCTTGGGGATGGCTCCGTGCGAGACGAGTCGATCGCTCATGTCGACCGCCTGGTCCTTGGTGCGCGGCACCAGGACCGTCCAGCCGTACAGCGCCCGCGACTCCCACCACGAGAACTTGCCCCGCTGGGTCACGATCTTTCCGACGGTGACCACCAGGGGGCCGTTGAGAGCGTTGCCGTTCTCGTTGAGGGTCGCCAGCGTCGCCTCGATGGTCCGCTGCGCGCAGGTGGTGCCGTTCACGGTGATCGCGACCGGTGTCTGCGGCGCGAGACCGTGCTCGGTCAGCGCGCTGGCGAGTTCGGCGAGGTGGCCGGAGGTGGCGTGCAGGATCAGCGGGCCGGGTGCCGCGGCCAGAGCCGCCCAGTCGACGTCGCCGCGCACGTCGGCGACGGTGTGACCCGATCCCAGCGGCATGCCGGCGAAGCTCGGGACGGCGGAGGCCGCCGGAATGCCCGGCAGCACCTCGAAGGGCACGCTGGTCCGGGCCACGGCGGTGACCTCGGCGAGAACGGCGTCGGAGCTCATCGGGTCGCCCGCGACCACGCGAACGACGTTGACTCCGGTCTTGGCCTCGGCGACGAGCGTCTTGGCGACCTGCGCGGGATCACCGAGCGCGGGCTTGGTCACCTCGGGCGCCTCGGACGCCTGCTCGGCGGCGGCCTTGCGGCCGGCCCTGGTCGGCGCGGGCTCGGCCACGGCGTGCGCCGAACCGATCACCGCGAGCACACCGGCGGGCACGTCGGGATCGACGTACGCGGAGGTCGCGTTCACCAGGACGTTTTGCGCTCGCACGGTAAGCAGATCCGGATTTCCGGGACCCGACCCCACGAACAGGATCCGGCCGGGATTAGCATTCTTCGTACGGCTCATGCGTTCGCACTCTCCTGCCCCGCCCCCGGGGCTGCAGTTCGTTCCTACCCCGCCACGGCGGGATAAAGGTTCTCCTACTGCGCGGGTTCGGCGTGGCCGCGGGCTAGTCCCCCTTGGGGACCAGTGCGGCGGCACCGAGCTCGAGCAGTTCGGCGGCGAGGTCCTTGCCGAGTTGTGCGGCCCGATCGACCGGGCCCACCACCGAAGCCCGGATCACTTCGGATCCGTCTTCGGCCGCCACCACCGCACGGAGCGACAGTTCGGCGAAGATGCGCCCATCGTCGTCGATCGATTCGACCACCTCGGCAAGCGCACCGACCGGCGCGGTGCACCCGGCCTCCAGGGCCGCGAGTACCGCACGCTCGGCGTCGACCGCTGCGCGGGTGGACGGATCGTCCAACTCGGCGAGAATTCTCACCAGTTCGGCATCGTCGGAACGACATTCCACAGCCAGGGCGCCCTGTGCCGGTGCCGGCAGCATGACCAAGGGGTCAAGTGCCTCGGTGACGACATCGGCCTTGCCGATCCGCACCAGCCCGGCTCGGGCTACCACAATCGCGTCCAGCTCACCGCTCGCGACTCTGCCCAACCGAGAATCAAGGTTGCCTCTTAGGGGGCGAATTTCCAAACCGAGACCCAGTGCTCTAAGCTGCGCGGCACGTCGGGGCGACGAGGTGCCGATCACCGAGCCGCTCGGCAGCTCACCGAGCACCATGCCACCGCGGCTGACCAGCGCGTCTCGGGGATCCACCCGAGTCGGCACCGCACCCATGGCGAGATCGTCCTCGGGCGCGGTGGGCAGATCCTTGTACGAGTGGATCGCGACGTCGCATTCGCCGGCGCGCAACGCCAGCCGGATCGCGGTGGTGAAGACGCCGACGCCGATCTGCGCCACCGGCGCGGTCGACGTATCGCCCGCGGTGCTGATGATCTTCAGCTCCGCGGGGTGCCCGGCCGCCGTGAGCCGGTCGGCGATGTCCTGCGCCTGCGTGGTCGCCAACAGCGACCCGCGGGTCCCGATGCGAATGGTCCGGCTGGCGGAATCCTGCACGATTGACTCGTCCTGTTCTGCTGGATGTGGTGATGCCTGCGCCGACCGGAGCGGTCAGCGCAGTTCGTCGATGCCCGACTCGGAAGCCGCGACGGACTCGGCCGCCCCGGGCTTGAGTTCGAACAGTTCGCGGAGTGCCTCCGCGTAGTGGTCACCGCGACCGGACGACGCGAGCTGCTTGACCCGAACGGTCGGGGCGTGCAGCAGTTTGTCCGCCACGCGGCGCACTGCTTTGGCCACCTCGTCGCGCTGGCCACTGTCGAGGTCCGGCAACCGGCTCTGGAGTCGCAGGATCTCCGCCTCCACCACGTCCGCGGCCCGCTGACGGAGTGCGGCGACGGTGGGGGTGACCTCCGCCTGACGCTGCACCGCGAGGTACTCGGCCAGCTCGCCCGCGACGATGGAGCGGGCCGCGAGCGCATCGGCTTCGGCCGCGCGGGTCTGGTCGTCGCCGCGCAGACCCTCGATGTCGACGATGTGCACGCCGGGCAGCCGGCCCGCGGCGGGATCCACGTCGCGCGGGAGACCGAGGTCGCAGATCATCAGCGGTGCCACGTTGGTCCGTCGAGTCAGCGCGGAGTGCACGTCGCCCACCTGGACCACCGCGGCCACCGAACCGGTACAGGTGACGACGATGTCGGCGTCGGCCATCACCGTCGCGATGTCGTCGAAAGTGGCTCCGCGCGCGGTGATCCCGTACTTCTCCGCCACCGTCGCGGCGACCTCGTCCGCGCGCGCCGCGGTGCGGTTGACGACGGTGATGTCGGTGACGCCGTCGCCGGCCAGCCGGCTCGTCGCCAGCGACCCCATGGCGCCGGCACCGAGAACGACGGCTCGGCGGATCGGCGCCTGATCGCCCCGGATGGCTTTGGCGCGATGGATGGCCACCGAGACCACTGAGGCGCCTGCGCGGTCGATGCCGGTCTCCGTGTGGACGCGTTTGCCGACCCGGAGCGCCTTCTGCGCCAGCTCGTGCAGCGTGCTGCCCGCCGACTGGTTGTCATCGGCGTCGGAGTACGCGGACCGGATCTGCCCGAGGATCTGCTGTTCGCCGACCACCATCGAGTCAAGCCCCGCGGCCACGGTGAACAGATGCTCCACCGCCGCCTCCGAGTACCGCACATAGGCGTGGTCGGTGAGTTCGGCGACCGAGAGCCCGCTGTGGTCTCCGATCACCCTGCCGACGGCTTCGAGGGCGGGGTGAAAAGCGTCCACGACGGCGTAGATCTCGACTCGGTTGCAGGTGGAGACCAGCATGGCCTCCGAGACGGTGCGTGAGGACAACAGCGCGTCGACCAGCTTCGGGCGGTCGAAGTCGGAGACGGCGAGTCGTTCGAGGACCGATACCGGAGCACTCCGATGGGACACGCCGAACAACAAGACACTCACAGTGACACGCCTCCCACCCGCCGTCGCCGGAGACACCTCGATGCCCGCCGACCACCCGCCGGTGCTCGCTCCTCTTTCCAGCCCCGGCCCGGTCGGCCGAGTGGACATACAGTTTTCAGGCTAGATCAAGCGCACAGGCAAATGCACGCTCGCACGCACACCGCGGCCGCTACCGCAGGGCCTCCAGGTCGGCACGCAGACGGCCCTCGTCGACTTCCCAGTAACTGTGCTCGACGCCGTTCAGGACGACCACCGGGAGCCGGTCGCCGTACTCGGCGCGCGGCAGCGGGTCGCCCTCCCGTGCACGTCGATCGACGTCGATCACCTGCATCGCCAGCCCGTAGTCGGCCAGGATCCCCCGCAGTTCCTCTTCGGCGCGGGCACACGCCGAACATCCGGTGCGCGACATCAATTCGACGACTGCTTCCACACCGCGAGTGTACGAAAGATCACCGCCGTCCACCCCGCACGGGCCCGGCGCGACCGGCCCCGTCCCGCGATAGGCTGGACGCCGACCGATTCCGCCCAGGAGAAGGAGGGTGGCCCGTGAGCCGCGACTCGATGGACCGTCCCGATTCGGAGGACCTCACCGCCGAGGAGGCGGCCGAGCTCGAGGCGGACCGGCACGAGGCCGCCGAGTTGGAGGCGGAGCAGTACGACGTGGCGCACGACGACGAACCGCGCGAGGACCGGGACGGCGGCCTGCTCGACGGTCCGGACGAGAGCGAGGCCGGCCGCGCGGAGGAGCGCTCGGAGGATGAGGACGCTCGACGGGTCGGCGAATGGATCTCCCAGCGCGCCGGCCGGTTCCGCCAGACGGCCGGCGAACTCCGCCAGGTGCTCGCCGGCGAGGCCGCCGCGAAGGCCGCGATCGAATCACTGCGCGCGCGGACCCCCGACACGGACGGCGGCCAGGTCACCGACCTGACCGGAGCCGCCTTCTTCGACGTCGACAACACGCTGGTGCACGGTGCGTCGATCGTGCTGTTCGCCCGCGGCCTGGCCGCACGGAACTACTTCTCCTACACCGACATCATGGAATTCGCGTGGCAGCAGGCCAAGTTCCGGATCACCGGCAAGGAGAACGCCGGCGACGTCGCCGAGGGCCGAGACAAGGCGCTGTCGTTCATCGCCGGGCGTGAGACCGCCGAACTCGTCCGACTCGGCGAGGAGATCTACGACGAGTACATCGCCGACAAGATCTGGCCGGGCACCGCGGCGCTCGCCCAACGGCATCTGGATGCGGGACAGCAGGTCTGGCTCGTCACCGCCACTCCGGTCGAACTCGCACAGACCATCGCCAAGCGGCTCGGGCTCACCGGCGCGCTCGGAACCGTGGCCGAGAGCGTCGACGGCGTCTTCACCGGCAGGCTCGTCGGCGACATCCTGCACGGTCCGGGCAAGGCTCACGCGGTCCGCACGATCGCCGTCCGCGAGGGCCTCAACCTCAAACGCTGCACCGCGTACTCCGACTCGCACAACGACGTTCCGATGCTCTCGTTGGTCGGCACCGCCGTCGCGATCAACCCGGACCCCGACCTGCGCGATATCGCCCGCGTGCGGGGCTGGGAGCAGTACGACTTCCGCACCGCACGCAAAGCGGCGAAGTACGGCGTGCAGACCGCCATGGTGGTCGGTGCCGCGGGCGGCGCGGCCGCGGTCGCATCGAAGGTGCTGCGCCGCAGGTGACCCGGCGGTGAATCCGCATCCCGTCATCGCGGCCGGGCGCCGCCACTCCGTCGGAGTGCGGCGGGACGGCCGCGTGGTCGCCGCAGGCAGGCCGAATTCTCCCGAGTGCGCCGTGAGTCACTGGCGTGAGGTGGTCGCCGTGGCGGCGGGCAACGTCCACGCCGCTGCCAACACCGGCCGCTCGCACACCGTCGGGTTGCGCGCCGACGGGACGGTGACGGCGACCGGGTGGAACGGCGACCGCCAGTGCGAGGTCTCCGACTGGACCGGGGTCGTCGCCATCGCCGCCGGCTGGCGCCGGACCCTCGGGGTCCTGGCCGACGGGACGGTGGCGGCCGCCGGACGCACCGCGGAAGGTGCGTGCGCGGTGGGCTGCTGGAGAGACGTGGTGGCTGTTGCGGCCGGAGACTGGCACTCAGTGGGCCTCCGCCATGACGGCACCGTGGTCGCGACGGGCAACGATCGTCGCGGCCAGTGCGAGGTCGCGGACTGGCGACGGGTCCGCGCTGTCGCCGCAGGCTCTCTGCACACGGTGGCGGTCACCCGCGACGGCCGGGTGCTGACCACCGGCGACGGCCTGGCCGAGACGGGCCGATGGCGAGGGATCGTCGACATCGCCGCGGGCAGCCACCACGTGCTGGGAGTCGACGAGCGCGGACGTGTGCTGGCCGCGGGCGACGACAGTCGCGGACAGTGCGCCGTGTCGTCGTGGCGGGATGTGGTCGCCGTCGCGGCGGGCGCGGAGCACAGCCTGGGCCTGCGAGCCGACGGAACGGTCCTGGCGGCGGGCAGCGACGCCGATCACCAGTGCGCGGTGGCCGGCTGGCGGTGCCGCTAGCCGAGGTAGACCGAGCCCCTGCGGCTCAGCATCCGGAAGAGGGTCTGCTGAATCTCCTCGCGGACGTGATCGGTGAGGTCGAAGACGGTCATCGGGTCGTCGGCGGCCGATTCGTCGTAACCGTCGGTCCGGATGGGCTTGCCGAAGTGGATGTGCCACTTGGACGGAAGGGGGATCACGCCGAGCGGCCCCAGCCACGGGAACAGCGGCGTGATCGGGAAGTACGGCAGCCCGAGTGCCCGCGCCAGCGGTTTCAGGTCGGCGATCATCGGGTAGATCTCCTCCGATCCGACGATCGAGACCGGGATGATCGGCGCACCGGTGCGCAATGCGGTGGTCACGAATCCGCCGCGGCCGAAGCGCTGCAGCTTGTAGCGGTCCTTGTAGAGCTTGCCGATGCCCTTGTACCCCTCGGGCCACACCGCCGTGAGCTCCCCGCGACGCAGCAGCGCGTCGGCGTCGTCGTTGCACGCCAGGGTCGCGCCCACCCGCCGGGCCAGGTCTCCGACCACCGGCGTCTCGAACGCCATGTCGGCGGCCAGCAGTCGGAGGTACCTGCCCTCGGGATGGTTGTCGCGCACGGCGAGCGAGGTGATCACCGCGTCGATCGGGATCGATCCCGCATGGTTCGCCACCAGCAGGCCGGCTCCTGCGGTCGGCAGGTTCTCGACTCCGGTCACCTCGACGCGGAACCACTTCTCGTACACCTGGCGCACTGCCGGGAAGAAGACCGATTCGGTGAAGTGCGGGTCGAAACCGAACTCGTCCACCTCGTAGTCGCCGGTGAGCCGTTCCCTGATGAACCCGCTGGTGGCGATCAGCGAGTCCGCGATCGCCCCGCGCAGCCCACCGAGACTGAACAGCGGCGAATGCCGCACCGGTTCGACCGGGGCGGATGGTTCGTCGTGGAGTTCGATGCCCTCGTGGATCGGCGTCACGCCGGCCGCGGGGCGGCCGAAACCGTCGGTGTTCGGATGCCCGGTTCCCGCTGAACGTCGTTGCGCGTTCGGATCCGTGTAGAGCGCGATGACCTTCGCCGTACGCGAATCACCGGGCCGTTCGGCCGCTGCCATCTTCGATACCCCCGCTCTGGAAAACCCTGCTCATATCGTATGCGCGCGACACCGGTCTACTGAAGCCGCGTCGCCGCCGCAACGGCCTGATGCTCCAACGCCCGCCACGTCTCCGACGAGATCACCGGCTCGCTTCCGCCCCGCTCGATGAAATCGTCGAGCGTCTCCAGCGACGAATACCGCGGAACGAAGCCGAGCTCGGTCCGCATCCGCGTGGTGTCGAGAACCCGCCCGTAGGACAGGTACGAGGTGTTCTCCGACCGTATGCCCGGCAGGCCGCCGCCCTGCAGCACGCCCGTCAGCGGCGAGATCAACCCTGCCGGCACCGGAAGTTTCAGATGTCCTGCGCGGTACACCGACTGCGACAGCGTCACCACACCGTCGCCTGCGATGTTGAAGGTCCCCGGACGCCGGTTCAGGGTGGCGTGCTCGAGGGCGGCGAGCGCGTCCTCCTCGTGAAGGAACTGGAACCGGGGCTGACGCCCGAAGGCCGTCGGCACCACCGGCAGCGACAGATACGCGCTCATGCGGGTCCGGATCCGCGGGCCGAGGATCGACTGGAACCGCAGGATCGAGACGTCGATGTCCTGTCGGCGCCGCGCGAGTCCGCGCGCATAGCCCTCCATGTCGATCAGGTCGCGACCGTAGCCCCGCCGCGGCTCCTTGCGCGCCGGCGTGCCCTCCGAGAAGAAGCCCGGGTCGCTGGGCCCCGCACCGTAGACCATCGCACTCGAACGCAGCACCAGCCGCCGCACCGACGGGCTCCGCTGACACGCCGCGCAGACCTGCATGGTGCCGACCACGTTGAGCTCCTTGATCGCGGCGGTGTGCTCCACGCTGTCGAGGATCGACGGCGCCGCGTGCACCACGGTGTCCACGTCGTAGCTCGCGATGGCCTTCGCGATCGCCGGACGCCGGATGTCCAGACGCAGGAAGTCGGCGCGTCCCATCCGGCGCATCAGCACCTTGGTCGGCACTCGGGAGTCGACGGCGACGACCCGTTCGATGTCGGGGTTCGCCGCCAATCGGGTGACCAGGTACCCGCCCAGGAAGGTGGACGCCCCGGTCACCAGCACTGAGCGCGGCGACTGCTCGCCACTCCGGTCCTCGGTCATGGGCCCACTTTATCGCCGACCCCGCAAAGCACAGAACCCGCCACGAGGGCGGGTTCTGAGTGGCTCACTTGCCGAGCTTGCGGCGCTGGACTCGCGTGCGGCGCAGAAGCTTGCGGTGCTTCTTCTTCGACATGCGCTTGCGGCGCTTCTTGATTACGGAACCCATGGGGTCTCCCTCACGATCGGTACTGATGAACTCATGTGGCCTGGCCCGAGGACTCATGCCGGGCCGTCGCCGACAGGGGTTGCAACCAGGCGACAGCGACCTGACGGATAATCTTACCGATCGGACGAACGTGAGGCTAATCAGCCCCACGCCACCGTTCGGGCGGATCCTCCGGAGAGACGCCGAAACCCCCTCGGCGCGGGGCGCGAGGGGGATCGCAGGCGATCTCGACCGGTCAGCCGGCGTCGAAGTACGAGGTCTCCAAGTATTCGTGCACGGCCTTGGCGTGAACGCGGAACGACCGGCCGACGCGCACAGCCGGCAGTTCACCGTTGTGGACGAGTCGGTACACGGTCATCTTCGACACTCGCATCAGCGATGCGACTTCGGCGACGGTGAGGAACTGCGTGGCGGAGGAGTTGCCGACTCCGCGATCAGTGAATTCATTCCGTTCGCCGGGCTTTTCTGCAGCAGCCATGAAAATACCAACCTTCAGTGCACGCATCGCGGCCACCGGCTTCCCCTCCGGCGGACATCAGACACGTACGTGCTGCTAGCAGCCTAGCGTGACCAATGTGAAAAGTGCGACGTGAGTGGCGGAATCCCAGGGGTGCAACTCGCCGCGCCGACGGCAGATCCCGGATAAGCGCAGGCTGAGGCGCTACTGTTGCTCGCTTGCGGTCTCGGCGCCCAGCTGGACGCCTCCGCCCGAACCCTCAACTTCCACTCGACGTGCAGTTTTGGCGCTCGTCTCCGCGCAAGCCAGCGTGGCCTCGTTCACCGCATGTCGCAGGCCCTCGCGCTCGAACGCGCGCAACGCCGCCGCGGTGGTACCGGCGGGCGAGGTGACCGCCGCGCGCAGTTCCACCGGCGACAGTCCCGACTCGCTCAGGAGCAACCCGGCTCCCTTGATCGTCTGCACGGCCAGTTCGCTCGCCTGCGGACGGGTCAGTCCGAGCGCCACACCGGCGTCGATCATCGCCTCCACCATCAGGAAGAAGTACGCCGGACCGGAGCCGGAGATGGCGGTGACGGCGTCCATCAACTTCTCGGGCACCACCATCACCTTGCCCACCGATTCGAGGAGGCGGACGGTGAGCGCCACCTGGTCGTCTTCCGCGTACCGGCCGGGGCTGACCGCCGACATGGCCTCGTTCACCAGCATCGGCGTATTCGGCATCACGCGGATGACAGGAGAGCCGGCGGGCAGCGCCGCCTCGTACCGCGGCGTCGGAATACCTGCGACGAGGGTGACCGTGATCCGCTCCAGTTCGCCGTTGTCCTCGGCGACGGACAGCTTCTGCAGCACCATGTCGACGGCGTCCGGCTTCACCGCGATGAAGACCACGCGCGCCCCCTCGACGGCATCGGGGATGTCGTCGGAGACCCGGACGCCGTAGTCGGCGACCAACTCGGCCGACCGCTCCGGCGAGCGCTCGGCGACCACCAGGTCTTTGACGGGTTTCCCCGCACTGATCAGTCCGGCGAGGAGTGCCTCGCCGATCTTGCCGCCACCGATAATCGCGACCCGCTCGGTCATGTGCGATCACTACCTTTCACAGTTTGTCGAAGTCTTGCGTATCAGCGCCGGGGAGAGTCATCGCCCGGCGGGAGTCAGTGCCAGCTGCCGCGAGCGAGCCACCGTCGCACCGGTCGAGTCCACCACGATGTGGTCCTCGGCGAACATCCGCTGCCCCACCTCCTGGCTCTCGGCCGCGAATCGCAGCCATCCGGGAGCGGGGACTCTGGTCAGGTAGGTGGTCAGCTGCACCGTGGGAGCCCAGCCGAACATACCGAGGTTCATCACCACCGGAGGAGACAGGTCGCACACCAGGATCGGGAACCCCGCGCTCACGGCGACGGGCAGGCGGTCGGCGCATTTGGGTCGAGTCCAGCCGCGGACCACCGGGTCGCCGGTCTCGCCGCGAAGCGCCGGGAAACGGTCCATGTCCAGAACCACGTCGAGTGCCGCCCCGAGATGCACCACCTCGCCGACCGGCGTGGAGTAGAGGTCGGCCGAGCCCGCCGGCGGGGCGGCCGGCAGGTCACCGACGCTCGAGTGGCCCCGGTAGCGCGCGTCTCCGTGATCCGGGCGCCCGAGCGTCACCGTGGACGTCACGCAGACGCGCTCGTCCTGGCGCACATCGACTCGCACCAGCGACACGGTCGCGCCGGTCTTCACCAACGACACCGTCACGTCGACCTCCGCCGGATCCGGAGCCCGGAGGAAATCACTCGAGACGGCCAGGACCGCCGCCTGCGGGTCCGGCCCGCCCAGATCGCGGTAGGCACGCTCGGCGGCGGCCGCGACCACCATCTGAACGCTCCCGCCGTGCACCTTGGGCCCGATCGTGAAGACCGGATCGATCCGGGCTCGATAGGTCGCACGGCCGTCCGAGCTCACCCCGATCGGTTCCAGGTCGGTCAGGGAGGCCAGATCAGTCGTCATGCCGAGTGTCCTTCGGGTCGCGGTGAAGATGGGTGCGGGCGAAGTCCAGAGACCGCGCGAGCATCGCGGCGCGCTCGCTCCGGGTCCGCGCCGATCCGGTGTGCACTTCGAGGATCACGGCGCCGGAGAAGTCGCTGTCGGCGAGCCTTCTGCACACTTCGATGCACGGCTGCGAGCCGTCCCCGGGGATCAGGTGCTCGTCGTGGGCGGCGCCGGTGCCGTCGGTGAGGTGCAGATGCTCGAGTCCGTCTCCCATCCGCGTCTGCAGAGCGAGGGCGTCGGCGCCTGCCGTCGCGGCGTGGGAGAGGTCGAGGGTGTAGTGCTCGTATCCGTCCACCGTGGGATCGATGGACTTACCGAAGGCCGACGCGCTCGGTCCCGGAGACCCGCCCCGCTCGGCCATCCGCCTGGCCGCCTTGTGACCGGCGCCGAACAACCTGTCGGCCCGCATCGGGAACATGTTCTCCACGGCCACCGCCACATCGGAGGAGGCCTCCAGTTCTTTGACGAGATCGTCGAAGCCGCGCACGTAGTCGCGCTGCCAGCGGAAGGGCGGGTGGACGACGACCGTCGTCGCCCCCAGGTCTTCGGCCGCCTGCACCGATCGCCGCAGCTTGGCCTTCGGGTCACGTCCCCACACGCGCTGCGAGATCAGCAGGCACGGCGCGTGGACCGAGAGCACCGGCACCTGGTACCGAGCGGACAGATGGGCGACGTGGGCGATGTCTTGGCTCACGCCCTCTCCCCACACCATCAACTCGACCCCGTCGTAGCCCAGATCGGCGGCGTAGCCGAACGCTGCTTCGGTGCTCTGCGGGTAGACCGACGCGGTGGACAGCCCGATCGGGATCGGGAAACGCAGTTGCGACACCGGGACCGACTCAGGCCGCCAGAAGGACCAGTGGCCCGATGGTCACCAGCATTCCGACGCCGAGCGCCAACAATGTGGTCGGCAGATCTCGTTTCCGCAGGACGTGGGCGAAGGTGACGATCGCGAAGATCACCACGACGGCCAGGATCAGCGCCAGGTAGATGTAGCGCTTCCACAGTTCGGTGAAGCCCCAGAACAGACCGGCACCGGCAGCCAGACCGATCACCACCTCGGCGATCAGACTCAGCCAGCCCATCAGTGCGGAGGGACTGTGCGACTTCCTGCGCTTCTCCGACTCCTCTTCGGCGAGGTGTTCGGCACGCTGCTGGGCTTCCATCTCGGCCTGGGCCTCTTCGGCCTCCGCGGCCTCCAGATCGGCGGCCGACGCGACACGGCGATGATCGTCGGCGACGTCGTCGCCGGCCACCGGCTCGGCCGCCGAGTCGGTGATCGGGCTCAACTGCGCGGTACCGACCAGATCGGGGTCCGGCTCCAGGCCCGGATCGGTGACGGCCGACCGGTACTCCAGCGGCGGCAGGTCGACGCCGACCAGATCGTCGCCGGGCACCGGCGCCAGCGGCGACTCGTCATCGTCGTCGACGATGGGGATGATTCCGGTCACCACATTCGGATCGGCGTCGTCTACGGGGTCGGGGAGCTTCGGTGCGGCGGGAACGTGCGACGGCATTCCGGATGCCCCGATGACCGGTCGCGTCGGGCGGTCGTCCTCGTCGGACTTGGGAAACGCGGAACCGCTCGACTCGGATCGAGCGATCAGTTCCGAGACCGTGATCGGCTTCGCGCGTGGTTCGGAATCCTTCGCCATACCTGGGGTACCCCCGTAAAAAGTCGATCGACTAGCCGGTGCTCACCATCGCCCCGGCCGGCTCCGCATCCAGACGACGGAGAATGACGCCCTCCCGCAGAGCCCACGGACAGATCTCAAGTGTATCCACACCGGTGGCCCTCATCGCCGCCTCCGCCACCAGTGCGCCGCCCACGATCTGCGCCGCGCGATCGGCGCTGACCCCCTCCAGATCGGCGCGATCGGCGGCCCTCATGCGCGAGATGAACGCGATCAGTTGACGCAGGCCGCTCACGGTGAGCGTCCGTCGCACCCGCGGCCCGGCACCGGAGGGCGCGGCACCGGTCAGACGCGCCAGCGACCGGAAGGTCTTCGACGAACCCACCGACAGATCCGGCTTCCCCGCGGCACGGAGTTCCTTGGCGGGCTGCTTCAGCTCGGCGTCGAGCCAGTCCCGCAGCACCGAGACGTGACGTTTGCTCGGCGGGTCGCCGGGCAGCCATTCGCGCGTCAGCCGCCCGGCGCCGAGCGGCAGCGACAGCGCGACATCCGGCTCCTCGTCGACCCCGTTGGTCATCTCCAGGCTGCCGCCGCCGATGTCGAAGGTGAGGATCCGGCCCGCGCTCCAGCCGTACCAGCGGCGTACCGCGAGGGAGGTCAGCCGCGCCTCGTCGACGCCTTCCAGTACGTCGACGGTGAGCCCGGAGGCCTTCTTGACCTGGTCGAGGACCTCTCCGGTGTTGGTGGCGTCGCGTACCGCGGAGGTCGCGAAGGCCATCACCTGCTCGCAGCCCGAGGCCTTGGCGATCCGGGTGAAGTCCTTGACTGTCGCGGTCAGCGAATCCGCACCGGCCTTGGTCATCTTTCCGGTGCCGTCGATCTCCTCCGCCAGCCGCAGCACCGCCTTCGTCGAACTCATCGGCGTCGGATGACCGCCCCGATGCGCGTCGACCACCAGCAGATGAACGGTGTTGCTGCCCACGTCGAGCACTCCTAATCGCACCTGACCAAAATTACTGCGCGGCGGACGGCGATGCGAGCCGAAGGTCTACCGTGGAGCGTTGTACCGATGGAGGAACCCCGTGTCTGGCTCTAGTAAGAAGCCCGGGAAGAAGCGGCGGAATGACCGCGTCCCCGAAGTGCCCCTCGACTTCCCGCGCGAGTGGTACGAGTTCGTCGACCCCGACGACGACGAGCACCTGATCAGCGCCGACCTGACGTGGCTGCTGTCGCGGTGGAACTGCGTCTTCGGCACCCCGGCGTGTCACGGAATCGTCGCCGGCCGGCAGTCGGACGGCTGCTGCACACACGGCGCCTACCTGACCGACGACGACGATCGCGAGAAGCTCGCCGCAGGAGTGGCGCTCCTGACGCGCGACGACTGGGAGCTCTTCGACCGCGGTTCGGGGCCCGACCCGCTCGGCGACGACGGCTACCTCGAGGAGGCCGAGGATCTGGAGGGCGAACCGTCGCTCAAGACCCGTCTGCACGACGGAGCGTGCATCTTCCTCAACCGCCCGGGATTCCCCGCCGGTCAGGGCTGTGCGCTGCATTCGATGGCGCTGCGCCGCGGCATCGAGCCGCTGACGGTGAAACCCGAGGTCTGCTGGCAGTTGCCGATGCGCCGCGAGCAGGACTGGGTGACCAGGCCGGACGGCAGTGAGATCCTCAAGACCACGCTCACGGAGTTCGACCGCCGGGGCTGGGGCGAGGGCGGGCACGACCTCGACTGGTACTGCTCCGGCTCACCCGAGGCGCACACGGGCGCCAAGCAGGTCTTCGAGTCGTACCGGCCCGAATTGATCGAGCTCATCGGCGAGGCGGCCTACGAGGTTCTCGCGGCGGCCTGCCGCCGGCGCAACGACCTCGGACTCGTCGCGGTGCATCCGGCGACCGCCGCAGCCACCTCCCGCCGCAGCACCGACATCAAGTACGAACAGCTGTGACCGCACCTGCCCGCTGCGCTGTCGGGGCCCGCTGCTCTGTCAGGGCTCGAACTTGTATCCGAGGCCGCGGACGGTGATGAGATGGCGCGGCTGCGACGGATCGGGCTCGACCTTCGAACGCAGACGCTTCACGTGCACGTCGAGCGTCTTGGTGTCGCCGACGTAATCGGCGCCCCACACCCGGTCGATCAGCTGGCTGCGGGTGAGCACCCGGCCGGAGTTCCGTAGCAGATACTCCAGGAGGTCGAACTCCTTGAGCGGCAGCGTGACCTCCTCGCCCGAGACCGTCACCGTGTGCCGCTGGACGTCCATCCGCACCGGTCCCACCTCGACGACGCCGATGGCGGCGTCCTCGTCGTCGGCCACCACTCCCCCGCGCCGCAGGACCGCGCGGATGCGGGCGATGAGCTCGCGTGCCGAGTACGGCTTGGTGACGTAGTCGTCGGCCCCCAGCTCCAGTCCGACGACCTTGTCGATCTCACTGTCACGCGCGGTCACCATGATGACCGGCACCGCCGACTTGGCCCGGATCGACTTGCAGATCTCGGTGCCGGAGACACCCGGCAGCATCAGGTCGAGCAGGACGATGTCGGGATTGACTCGCTCGAAGGTCGAGACCGCCTCCGAACCGTCGTTGACGATGCTGGCCTCGAACCCCTCCTTACGGAGCAGGAAGGCCAGCGGATCGGCCAGCGATTCCTCGTCTTCGACAATCAGTACGTGCGTCAACTCGTGAGTTCCTCTGCGTTCGTCGACCCGTCGTCGCTCGGTGAAGCCGGGTCGATGGGGATGTACAGGCTGAAGGTCGATCCGGTTCCGGGCCGACTCCACAGTCCGATGTGACCGCCATGACTGGCCGCCACGTGCTTGACGATCGCCAGCCCGAGCCCGGTGCCGCCGGTCGCGCGCGACCGCGCCTTGTCGACGCGGAAGAACCTCTCGAAGACCCGCTGCTGGTCGGCGGGTGCGATCCCGATACCGCGGTCGGTGACCGCGATCACGACCATCTCCTCGTCGTCGAGGTTCACCACCTTGCGGCTCACCGAGACCACCTCGCCCGCGGGCGAGTGATTGATGGCGTTCACCAGGAGATTCGACAGTGCGGTCAGCAGCAGGGTGCGGTCGCCCTGGATCTGCAGTCCGCTGGCCGCATCAGCGACGAGTTCGATCTCGGCGACCTCCGCGGAGACGCCAGCGGCGGCCACCGCATCCTCCACCAGCGAGTCGACGTCGACCGCCTGGAACTCGGGGATCCGGCCTTCCTGCAGGCGCGACAGCCCGATCAGCTCGTTGACCAGCGTGCCCATCCGGGTCGCTTCCTTAAGCACCCGGCGGCCGAAGTGCTCCACCGCCTGGGGGTCGTCGCGCGACTCGAGCATCGCCTCGGCCATCAGGCTGATGGCGCCGAGCGGCGTCTTCAACTCGTGTGAGACGTTGGCGGCGAAGTCGCGTCGCGTGGCCTCCACCCGTTGATTGGTGGAGTCGTCGTCGCCGAACACCAGGGCGTACCGCTCGCCGTCTCGGGACGCGAGCCGTGCGATGCAGCGGACGTTCTCCACCTGCCGCGGCATGGTGCGGCCCGTCGACAGGAAGCCCAGCGACGAATGCGGCGGAACGAAATCGAAATGCCGATCGATGCCGGTGACGAAGACCTCGGTGACGGCCTCGGCCACTCCGTCCGCGATCGTGTCGCGAACCATGCCGAGTTCGACGGCGCGCTTGTTGTAGAGGACCACGTTGTGGAACTCGTCGACGGCGACCATCCCGGTGGTGGTGTGCGCGACGATCAGTCCGAGGAGGTCGGGCCTCGACCGGCCGTCGTCGACGATCACCAGATCTTCCAGTGGTGTGTCCTCCGAACCGGATTCGTCAGATCGGGTACTCACCGTGATCGCGTCTTCCGCCGCACGACTCCCTGCTTCGCCTCAACGACATTCGAACAGAATGTGTCCGATCGCCGGACACATCCCGAAGCTTACGTCGGATCGACGGGTGTTCGCAGCCTGGGCGAACAGTTTTCGGCGCTCGTTCACGCCGGGTTCTCCTGGGTTGCGGGGAGATTAACGATCAGGAGACGACGATGTCCGAGTACTCGGGGTGCTTCTCGACGTACTTCTGAACATACGAACAGACGGGCACGACCCGCTGCCCGTTGGCGCGAACGTCCTCGAGAACGTGTTTGACCAACTGGGCCGCGAAGCCGCGCCCGCCGAAGCGCTCGTAGACGACGGTGTGGGTCAGCGCGAGCCGATCACCGTCCTGCGTGTAGTCGATGTACCCGACCTCGACCGGTTCACCGTCTCCGTCGGTCAGATGGGCGCGGTAGCGCTCCTGCACCGAGAGATGGGTGACCTCTAGAGTACCGTCAGTCATACGTACCAATGTAGCGCAGGCCACACCGGCGGCGCCATGCGGATTCGGGCTACTTATTGCCCTGCGCCGCAACGGCTGCCGCACCCGCGGCCGCGGCCTCGGGATCCAGGTACACCCCGCCCGCGGTGGTCGGGCGGAGGTCGTCGCCGAGGTCGTAGCGCAGCGGGTTGCCGGTCGGGATGTTCAGCCCGGCGATGTCGGCGTCCGAGATGCCGTCCAGGTGCTTCACCAGTGCCCGCAGAGAGTTGCCGTGGGCGGCGACCAGAACGTTCTTACCGGCGCGCAGGTCCGCCTCGATGGCCTCGGTGTAGTACGGGATCAGCCGCTCGACCACGTCCTGAAGGCACTCGGTGAGGGGCACCTCGATGCCGGCGTATCGTGGATCGCCGACCTGGCTGTACTCGCTGTCGGGCGCGATCGCGGGCGGCGGGGTGTCGTAGCTGCGGCGCCACAGCATGAACTGCTCGTCGCCGTACTTCGCCTTCGTCTCCGCCTTGTTGAGCCCCTGCAGCGCGCCGTAGTGACGCTCGTTGAGCCGCCAGTCGCGGACCACCGGGATCCAGTGACGGTCGGCGGTGTCGAGCGCGATCTGCGCGGTGGTGATGGCACGGCGCAGCAGCGACGTGTACAGGACGTCGGGCAGCAGATCGTGCTCCACCAGCAGTTCTCCCGCACGGACGGCTTCCGCCCGTCCCTTTTCGGTCAGGGCGACGTCGACCCAGCCGGTGAACTGGTTGGACGCGTTCCATTCGCTCTCGCCGTGTCGCATCAGGATCAGGGTGCCGTTGCTCATGCCGCATAGTTTCCCATACGGCCGCGGCGGTCGAGCGACCGAGTGACGCGCCCCGACCGCCTACTTCCGCAGATCCTTGCGGAGGATCTTGCCGGAGGCCGACTTGGGGACGGCCGAGATGAACTCGACGGCCCGGACCTTCTTGTACGGCGCGACGCGTTCGGCGGTGAACGCCATGACCTCGTCCGCGGTCAGCTCCGCGCCCTCGGCGACCACGACGAAGGCCTTCGGGATCTCCTCGCCGTCGGCGTCGAGCGCGCCGACCACCGCGACGTCGGCGATCTTCGGATGCGTCAGCAGCAGCGCCTCCAGCTCGGCCGGCGGAACCTGATAACCCTTGTACTTGATGAGCTCCTTGAGCCGGTCGACGATCGTGACGCAGCCGGTCGAGTCGACCGTCGCCATGTCGCCGGTGCGCAGCCAGCCGCCCTCGACGATGGTCTCGGCGGTCGCCGCCTCGTTGTTGAGGTAGCCGACCATCACGTTGGGTCCGCGGACCCACAGCTCACCGGGCTCGGACACGCCGTCGGCGGGGATGTCGATGTCCTCCCCGGTGGCCGGATCGACGATCCGGTTCTCCGAGTTCGGTACGGCCCAGCCGACCGACGACAGCGGTGCCTCGACACCGCGCGTGCCCGTACCGCCGTCGAACGGGATCAGGTGGCTCACCGGCGAGAGCTCGCTCATGCCGAAGCCCTGCAGCATGTGCAGGCCGAGACGCTTGGCCACAGCTCGACCCAGTTCCTCGTCCAGCGGCGCCGCGCCGGAGAGCATGGTGTGCAGCGACGACAGATCGTACTGATCGACGATCGGATGCTTGGCGAGCGCGACGGCCACGGGCGGCGCGATGAAGGCATAGGTGACCTTGTGCTTCTGGATGCCCTCGAGGAACTCGACGAGGTCGAAGCGCGGCATCACGAACAGGCTCGCCCGGGCCTTGAGTGCGGCGTTCAGGAGCACCGTCATGCCGTAGATGTGGAAGAACGGGAGGACGGCGAGGATCACGTCGTCGGACTTCATCCCCTGCAGCGGCTCGATCTGCGCGACGTTGGCGACCAGGTTGCGGTGACTGAGCATCACGCCCTTGGGGTTGCCGGTGGTGCCCGAGCTGTACGGCAGCACCGCGATGTGGGTGGCCGGGTCGAAGCTCACCTCCGGTGCGCGATGCCCTCCGCCCAGGAGTTCGGCGGCGCTCGGATGCCCGGTGGCCGCCTGGCCCTCGCCGTCGAGCACGATCACGGCGTCGTCCGCCAGTCCCACCTCGCGGGCCGCCTCGATCGCGGCCGGCGCGAGCAGCGAGATGGTGATGAGCAGTTTCGCCTCGGAGTCGAGGAGCTGCTTCTTGATCTCGGGTGCGGTGAACAGTGCGTTGAGCGTGGTGGCGGTCGCGCCGGAGCGGAGCACGCCGTGGAACACCGTGGCGAACGCCGGGATGTTGGGCGACAGGATCGCGACCACGTCGCCGACGCCGAGCCCGCGCGCCGCGATCGCACCCGCCGCGGCGTCGATCTGTCCGACCAACTGCCGGTACGTGGTCTGCGCACCCGACTTCGAGTCGATGAGCGCGACCCGGTCGAGGTCGTTCTCCTCGAGTCCACCGAACAGGTAGTCGTAGACGCTGACGTTCGGGATCTCGACGTCGGGATACGGCGATGCGAAGCTCATGGTGACCCTTCTGGAGATGACGGGATATTCGACAATGGGCATTGTCGTGTTGATCAGGTCCCCACGCTACCCGACATTCGAGACACTACGACGGGGCTGTTCCGGCGTCGCCGACCGACCACACCGGTTCCGCGTCGGGATCGTCGAGGGGCGCGATCTGCGGCAGGTCGTCCTCGTCGATCAGATGCTCGAAGGCCGCGAGGTTCCGCATCGACTCGCCCCGGGCCTTGCGCCAGGCCCATTCGCGACGGATCGAGGTGAGGAAACCGATCTCGAGGATCTGATTGAAGTCGCCGTCGGCGGCCTCGAGGACCTGGCCGAGCACCCGGTCCACCTCGGTGCGCGAGAGCGCCTCCGCGGAGATCCGCCCCACCAGGTAGATGTCGCCGACGTTGTCGAGGGTGTACGCCACCCCGTAGAGCCGGCGATTGCGTTTGAGGAGATACCGGTAGACGGCCTCGAGGTTCTCGTCCGCGCGGCGGCAGACGAAGGCCTCCACTCGGACCCCGTGCGCGCCGGCGGTGAGCAGCACCGTGGTCTTGAGCTTCCGTTCTCCGGGAAGCTCGAGAACGAAGTGCTCAGACTTCGCACCGCCCGACGACTTCCGGACGTACTCGATGCCGGTCTCGTCCAGAGCTGCGCTCAGGGCCGCGGCCGTCTCGTCTGCGTTCACACCATCACCCTCGATCGGTTCCTCCAGCGTCGGATGCCGAATCGCCCGGCATCGCGTCGAACGTCGCCGCCGAACGCCGCGATCGCTCGGTCGTAACTCTCCAGCAGCGCGTCGGTGGTGTGCTCCCACGAGAACTGCCGCGCATGCAGAGCTGCCGCCCGCCCCATTCCCGCGCGGCGATCCGGGTCGGCGACGAGTTCGGCGAGGCGGTCGGTCCAGACGCCGATGTCGTGACCGTCCACCAGCACACCGGTGCGGCAGTCGTCCACCGCCACGCCGAGTCCGCCCACGCGCGCGGCGATCACCGGCACTCCGCACGCCTGCGCCTCGATCGCGACCAGCCCGAAGCTCTCCGAGTAGCTCGGCACCGCCACCAGATCGGACGCCCGGTAGACGTGCACCAGCCGCTCCGGCGGCTGCGGCGGCAGGAAGTCGACGCGGTCGGCGATTCCCAGTTGCCGAGTGAGGTCCATGAGTGCCGACGGCTGGGCCAGTCCGCTGCCCGACGGTCCGCCCACCACCAGCACGCGCAGACGCCCGGAGGAGTCGCCCGCGATCAGCGGCGCCATCGCCGAGACCAGGACGTCCGGCGCCTTCAAGGGCTGGATCCGGCCGACGAAGGTGACGAGCACATCGTTCTGATCCAGCCCGAGCGCGGCGCGGGAGGCCGCTCGGTCGCCCGGGGAGTAGCGGTCCAGATCGGCGCCGGGCACCACCACGTCGATGCGGGAGGGATCGGCGCCGTACATCTGGACCAGTTCGCCGACCTCGGTGGCGGTGTTCGCGACGAGACGGTCCGCTTCGTCGACCACCTGCTGCTCACCGACCACACGCAGCATCGGCTCGGCGGCGTCCCCCGCCGCCAGCGAGGCGTTCTTGACCGCGGCGAGCGTGTGCGCGGTGTGCACGAGCGGCACTCCCCAGCGGTCGCGCGCGAGCCAGCCGACCTGGCCCGAGAGCCAGTAGTGGGAGTGGATCAGGTCGTAGTAGCCGGGCTCCTGGGCGGCCTCCGCCCGCAGTACGTTCGCCGAGAACGCGCACAACTGGCTCGGCAGGTCACGCTTGTCGAGGCCGTCGAAGGGACCCGCGACCACATTGCGCACGGTGACCCCGGGGGCGGCCGCGACCACCGGCGCGTCCGCCGACGACGTGGCACGCGTGAAGATCTCGACCTCCACACCGCGGCGCGCCAGCCTGGTGGCCGTCTGCCAGACGTAGACGTTCATTCCTCCGGCGTCACCGGTGCCCGGCTGCGCCAACGGGGAGGTGTGCACCGAGATCAGAGCGATGCGTCTCGGGGCGGAGCCAGCGGTCATGACCCCAGCCTAATGCGGCCGGCCGCGCTCGACACATGCGCAGGCGGCGACTCATGCGCACTTGAGCATCGCTTCGACATCAACGGCACCCCGGTAATACACTTTCCCGGTAACGATTTTCATTATCTTCCAAAGGAACCTCCCGATGACGAAGACCGGGTCCGCGCGCCGCGCCCTCCTGGCGCCCCTCGCCCTCCTCATCGCCGTCGCCACCGCCGCATGCGGCGGCAACGACGGTCCCGCGCCCACCGACAAACCCGTCGTCGTCGCGTCCACCGACGTGTGGGCCTCCGTCGCGAGCGCGGTGGGCGGCGAACACGCCGACGTCAGCGCCCTGTACAGCTCGCCCGACGGCGATCCCCACGAGTTCGAGCCGTCGAGTGCGGATACCGCTCGCGTCCAGGACGCCAACCTCATCGTCATGAACGGCGACCACTACGACCACTTCATGGAGGAGGCGGCCGCCGACGCGAAGGGTGCCGAGGTGGTGGCCGCGGACGTGCGATCGGACAAGACGCGCGGCAACGAACACGTCTTCTACGACCTCGCCGCCGTCGCCGACACCGCGAACGCGATCGCGAACGAGCTCGCCGAGATCGCCCCGGCCAACGCCGCCTACTACCGCGAACGCGCCGGCGTCTTCAACAGCCAGATCAACGGACTGCGGGCCGCTCTGGCCGACATCAAGGCGCACCACGACGGCACCGAGGTGGCGTCCACCGAACCGCTCGCCGCGGCCGTCCTCACCGACGCCGGACTGGTCGACATCGCTCCCCCGGGCTTCGTCGACGCCGTCGAGCAGGGACAGTCGCCGTCGGCCGCCGACCGCGCGAAGTTCGACGACCTGTTGACCCAGCACCGCGCCAAGGTCCTGATCTACAACCGCCAGGCCGTCGACCCGAGCACTCAGGCCGTGCTCGACACCGCCCGCAAGGCGCGAATCCCGGTGGTCGAGTTCACCGAGAGCCTGCCCGAGGGCGTGACCGACTACATCGCGTGGCAGCGCGGTCAGATCGACGCGCTGGCGAAGGCGTTGAACGGATGACCGACGCGGTACTCAGCTTTCGCGACGTCGGACTGCAGTTCGGCGACCGCGTCCTCTGGCGCGGCCTCGATCTCGACATCGCGCCCGGCGAGTTCATCGCCGTCCTCGGCCCCAACGGTTCGGGCAAGACCTCACTGCTGCGCGCGATCCTCGGCCAGACCGAACCCACCACCGGGACCATCTCCGCACACGGCAGTCTCGGATACGTGCCGCAGCAACACGCCGAGGACTCCGACACGATGATGCTGCGCGGCCGCGACCTGGTCGGTTTCGGCGTCGACGGCTCCGCTTGGGGCATCGGGCTGCGCGGTATGTCCCGCCGGCGCACCGCCGTCGACTCGGCACTCCGACAGGTCGGCGCCACCGGCTTCGCGAACCGGCCGCTGGGGCTGCTGTCGGGCGGTGAGCAGCAACGGCTCCGGATAGCGCAGGCGCTCACCCGCGACCCGGCCATCCTCCTGTGCGACGAGCCGCTCGCCAGTCTCGATCTCGCGAGCCAGCGGGTGGTGGTCGATCTGCTCGACGCCCGGAGGCGGCGTGATGACACCGCGGTCCTGTTCGTCACTCACGAACTCAATCCGGTGCTGCCGTTCGTCGACCGCGTGCTCTACCTGGCCGGCGGATCGTTCCGCATCGGCGCCGTCGAAGAGGTGATGAACACGCGCACCCTGACCGAGCTGTACGGCAGCCCGGTGGAGGTGCTCCGGATCGGCGGGCGGCTCGTGGTGATCGGAGGCGAGGACGATCACCACTGCGTCGCTCATCAGTATCCGGGCGACGTACTCGGGACCGACGCCGGATTCGCGGTCGCCGGGGAGGATCTGTGATCGCGCCGACGACGACCGTGCTCGCCGCCGACATCGGCAACTTCTGGAACTTCTCGCAGACGGCAGACCTGCTCTCCCGCGGCTTCGTTCAGCAGTCGGTGCTCGCCATCGCGTTGCTCGCGCTGCTCGGCGGCCTGCTGGGTCCGATGATCGTCGCACGGCAGATGAGTTTCGCCGTTCACGGTGCCGCAGAGCTCTCGTTCACCGGTGCGGCCGCCGCGCTGCTCGCCGGCGTGGGGGTGAACATCGGCGGCGTGATCGGCGCGGTGTTCGCGGCCGCGGTGTTCGGGCTCCTGGGTCGCCGCGCGAGGGAACGGGACTCGGTGATCGGTGCCGTCATGGCCTTCGGCCTCGGTCTCGGCGTGCTGTTCCTGAGCCTCTACGGCCGCGTCGGCACCGGCTTCGCACTGCTGGCCGGGCAGGTGGCGAGTGTCGGACGCACCGGACTGATCGCCGTCGCGGTGACCGCGGCGGTCGTGGTGGTGGTGTACGCGATCATCTACCGTCCGCTGATGTTCGCCAGCCTGGATCCGCGGGTCGCCGCGGCGTCCGGCGTCCCGGTGCGGCTGCTGTCGGTGGTGTTCGCGATCCTGGTCGGTCTCGCGGCCGCGCAGGGCGTGCAGATCATCGGCGCACTGCTGGTGATGAGCCTGCTGATCACTCCGGCCGCAGCGGCGGTCCGGCTGTCGGCCAATCCGACGGTCGTGGTGGTGCTGTCGGTCGTCTTCGCCGGAGTCTCCGCCATCGGCGGGCTCATCCTGTCGCTCGCGCCAGAACTCCCGGTGTCGGTGATGGTCACCACCATCTCGTTCGCCATCTACCTCGTCTGCCGCGTGTTGGGGATGCGGTCGCGCGACTGAGGCGGCGGCCAAGCGACGCTCCTCGACTCGCTCGACTGCCTGGGACCCTCGGTCCCCTACTCCTCCGGACCGCCCGGATTGCAGCGGCTCGAGATCATCTCCTCGGGCGACACCACGGGACGGTTCGGTTCGATGTTCCAGGTCGGCTTGTCCGGCTGGACGATGCGGGCGAACGTCCAGTGACAGTCGAACTGCGCCTTCATCCCCGGGGTGTCCGCGCCCGGATCGAGTCGAAGCACCTCGCGCCACGCCTCGTCGCCCGCCGTCGGCGACTGCACCCTCCGGCCGTTGGGAGTGGGGGCGATCTGCAGGCTCGGTCCCACTTCGGTCTGCACCCAATCGGCCGACGCGATGTACGGCGGCGGAAGCACCGGCGTCGGGGCGCTGCTCGTGACCGAGAACGAGGCCGTGACCCGGGTCGGGGTCGAGTCCGAAGGCGACACCGCCGACTCGTTCCCGCCGGAACATCCCGCGAGCGCGATCGCGGCGGTGCACGTCACCACCGCGATCATCGCGGAACGTCTCACGAAGGCTCCCCCAGATGAATTCGGTCCCACGCCTCGCGGCGGTCCCGGTCGGGATCGATCTCCACGCGCGTCGGATCGTCCAGCACCATCACCCTGCGATCCTCGCGCGTATAGCGCGGCCAGTCCGGTGCGGGCACGCCGGTGCGCGCGAACCAACTCCACATCGACTGCATCGTCGCGGTGATCCGCTTCGTCGACCCCCAACTGCCCGCGGCGGCGAGACCGACGCCGATCGGATCCCGGTACGTACCGAACACCGCGAGCAGTTCGGTCGCGTGGGTCGCACCGATTCCGGTGGCCTTCAGCAGCAGCGGCGCGTAGTCGAAGCGGTACACGTACGTGGGCGCGTGGTCACTGTGATACCCGGCGAACCGGATCGTCGGGGTCCAGAACGTCGCATCGGCAGCGATCATCACATCGCGGCGCTTGACCGGATAGAGGTTCTGCAGCAGATCGGCGTCGCCGGTGTCGCCGAGCCCCACGAGTGCCTGGTCGCTGTCGGGAAGGATGTTCCAGAACCGGGCGAACAGTTCGCCCTCGTCTTTGTTGTTGCCGATGATGGTCGGGACCGAGATGGTGTTGCCGTCGCGCGCCGCGTCGAGCGGATGCTGCGGGAGATAGTCGCCGTCGACCACCGGGGCGAAGGGAATCGGGTCGGTGAGCCGGGCACCGCGGGTGAAGCCGATCAGCTTGTTGCCCGCGCGCAGCAGTTCGGTCGCGGTGGCACCCCCGAGTACGCGTGCCACCAGCGCCGGATCGTGAGGCGGCTCGTCGCGCTCGGGCCCCTTGCGCCGGGTGGGATCGATCAGTATCCGGACGAACTCGTCGGCGAACAGTCGCGCATTGTCCTTGCTGACGATCAGGTCCGGGGCAGGGCTCTGCGAGATGGCTCCGGAGAACAGTCCCTGCGCGGACGGCGTGGACAGCAGCGTGAGCACCGCCGACCCGCCCGCGCTCTCACCGAACACCGTCACCCGCGACGGATCCCCGCCGAACGCGGAGATGTTGCGCTGCACCCACTCCAGACCGGCGACCATGTCGCGCAGCCCCACGTTGGCGTCGAACGGCCGCTCGTCGGTCGAGTAGTCGCTGAAGTCGAGGAATCCGAGCGGACCGTAGCGGTAGTTCACCGTCACCACGATCACGTCGCGCGCCCGAGCGAGGTACGCGCCGTCGTAGATCGGTGTCGACGTGCCGCCGAGGATGTAGGCACCGCCGTAGTTGAACACCATGACAGGGCGCGGCGTAGCCGAGACGGTCGACGGCGCGAAGACGTTCAGGGTCAGACAGTCCTCACTGCGCGGCTGGAACTTACCGGCCCCGCGCGCCGTGAAGAGCTTGTCCTGGATCGGTGCGGCCCCGTAGTCGTAGCACTCGAGTACCCCCGGCCAGGGTGTCACCGGGCGCGGTGCCCGCCACCGGTGCTGCCGCACGGGCGGCTCCGCGAAGGGGATGCCCCGCCATGAGATGGTGCCGCGACGCGCTCCGCGACCGCGCTTGCCGTCGACCGCACCGTCGAGGGTCTGAACCACAGTGTCCATTACTGCCATGGCGTCGACCCTAACCCGAGCGTCGTCATTACCATTGACACCGTGGGCCTCTCTTCTCGCGTCATCGATCTGAACGCCGACCTCGGCGAGGGGGTCGGCGACGACTCGGCGATGATCACCCTGGTGACGAGCGCGAACGTCGCGTGCGGCTTCCATGCAGGCACTCCGCGCGAACTGTTGGCCACCTGCCGCGAGGCGGCCGCCGCCGGCGTGCGGATCGGCGCGCAGGTCTCCTACCCGGACCTGTCCGGGTTCGGCCGCCGTTTCATGGATCTCGCCCCCGACGACCTGTTCGCCGACATCGTCTATCAGATCGGCGCTCTGCGGGCGCTCACCGAATCCGTCGGCGCCACCGTGGAATACGTGAAGCCGCACGGCGCGCTCTACAACGCGGTGGTGCATCACACGACGCAGGCCGGCGTCGTCGTCGAGGCGGCGGCCGCGTCCGGCCTCCCCCTCATGTGCCTGCCCGGATCGGAGGTGGAACGGATCGCCGGCTCAGCGGACGTGCCGGTCATCCGCGAGGCCTTCGCCGATCGCGGCTACACCCCCGAGGGCACGCTGGTGCCCCGGTCCGAGCCCGGTGCCCTGCTCACCGATCCGGCCGAGGTGGCCGCGCGAGTGCTCGAGCTGGCGGAGACCGGACGGATCACGGCGATCGACGGCACGGTGGTGGAAGTGATCGCCGACTCGGTGTGCCTGCACGGCGACACCCCCGGCGCGGTGGAGCACGCCCGTCGCGTCCGCGCCGCGCTCGCACGCGCCGGCGTCGACGTGCGCGCTCGGTGAGAACCCCCGTACCCGCCGACAGCGCCCGCGGGGTGGCCGCGGGATTCGGCGCCTACGCGCTGTGGGGCCTGTTCCCGATCCTGTTCGACGCGATGCTCCCGGCCGGTCCGTGGGAGATCCTCGCCAACCGCATCCTGTGGACGCTCGTGCTGTGCGCCGCGATTCTCGCCGTGCTGCGCGACTGGTCGTGGATCGCGCCGCTGCGCCGACGACCCCGGCTGATCGCCGGCGTCACCGCCGCCGCCCTGCTCATCGCCACCAACTGGGTCGTGTACGTCGCAGCTGTCACCTCCGGCCACACCAGCGACGCCGCCCTCGGCTACTTCCTGAATCCGATCGCCACCGTGGCCCTGGGCGTAGTGCTGCTGCGGGAACGCCTGCGGCCACTGCAATGGGCGGCGGTGGCGGTCGGCGTGGTCGCGGGCGGCTATCTCACCTTCGCCGCGGGCGTGTTTCCGACCACGGCGCTGGCCCTGGCCGCGTCGTTCGCCCTGTACGGGCTGGTCAAGAAGAAGGTCGGCGACACTCTGCCCGCGCTTCACGGACTCACCTTGGAGACGGCGATACTGGCGCCGGCCGCGGCCGTCATCCTGGTGGTCGTCGCATTCACTCCGGCCGGTCTCACGTTCGGTGACGGCGTCGGGCACACCGGCCTGCTGGTGTTCTCCGGCGTCGCGACCGCGGTGCCGCTGCTGCTGTTCGCCGCTGCCGCCCGTCGCATCCCGCTGGTGACCGTCGGGCTGATCCAGTTCGTCACACCGATCATGCAGCTGCTGTGCGCGGTGCTGATCCTCGACGAACACCTGCCGCCCGAACGCTGGATCGGATTCGCGATCGTGTGGGTGGCGCTGGCGCTGCTGGCGACCGACAGCGTCCTCAGAGCTTGGTGGAACCGGCCTTCTTCGCCTCGCGCGTGATCGAGGACCAGGCCTCGCTTCCCCAGGTCCGCGCCGCGGCGGCCCATTCGCGTCCCCTCCGCACCATCGGGCCGGCCTCGGCGGGGATCTCGCCGGCCGGGATCCGATCGCGACCGGGGTGCATCTCCACGGTGAGGAAGGCCGCCGCCACCGCGAGCACGGTGGCGATCAGCGCGAGCCCGCCGAGCACGCCGCTGTCGGACATCTCGACGGCCAGGTACCGCGTGGCCAGAAGCAGCCCGGAGAAGGCCGCAGTGCCGAAGACGACCACCGCGAGCCGGTGACGCGACCAGCCCAGTTCGGGGCGGGTGAGCGCCGCCTCGAGCGTGAGGGTGAAGATCGCTCCGGCGAGGACGTCGATCGCGTAGTGGAAGCCGAAGCCGAGGGTCGCGCCGGTGGTGCAGATCAACCAGAACGTGCCGAACACCTTCGACAGCGCCGGACCCCGCCATCCGTGCAGAAAGATGCACATCGCCCATGCGGTGTGCAGGCTCGGCATGCAGTTCCGTGCCACGCTCTGGTTGTAGTAGTGCGCCGCGGGATCGCCGATCACCGGCAACTGCTGCGGCCACACGTCCTGCCAGTCCGCGCCCAGCAGCTCATGACCGAAGGCGTAGGTGGGGCCGACGACGGGGAACAGGAAGTAGATCACCGGACCGATCAGCCCGATCAGCAGGAAGGTCCGCACGATGTGATGCCGCGGGAAGCCGTCGCGGGCGCTGTTGCGGAGTTGGAAGAAGGCGATCACCGCCGCGGCCACCGGCAGGTACACGTAGACCTTGCTGAGGACCTCGGTGAGCCACGGGGTACCGGAGACCACCGAGCCGATCGCCCACGACGGGCTGCCGAGGGCCCGGTCGGCGAGTTCGACGTATTCGTCGAGCACGTTCGGGTTGGCCCGGCTCGACAGCACCAGCCACACGTCGCCGACGCGGCCCATCACGATCAACAGCAGCCCGAGGCCCACCGCCTTGAGAGTTCCGGCCCGCTCGCGCCCGCGCAGTCGCCATCCCGCGAAGGTGGCCGTGCCGATCAACGCGAACAGGATGCCGTTCCCGACGGTCGGAGCGTTGCCGACGATCAGGCGCTGCGTGTTCCAGGCGAGTTCGAGTGCGACGGCCGCGCCCACCACGGGCAGTCGCATCCGCGACGGCATGCACACTAGTGCGAGCAGCATGCCCGCGATCTTGATCTCACCGATCTGCGGCCGTCCCACCAGATCGGTGGCGAGGAGATCCAGCGGTCCGCGCAGGTGGTTCACCCGAGCGACGACCTCGATCAGGATGACGAACCCGACCAGGATTCCGACGATAAGCGCCCAGACACGGCCCGAGAACTCGAGACGGCGCCCCGAACGCAGCTGCGCCCACATCGACCGCAAGGAATCCTCAGCAAACATTCCTTACACGTTAGTAAACGAATACTTAACAGTAGGAATCAGAGTGACGCAATCGTCATTCAACCGAACGAACGACGTGACCCGCAGCACTCAGCCGACGCGGCGTTGCCTGGCGAACTCCGCCAGGACCACACCTGCCGCGACTGAGGCGTTGAGGCTCTCCACCTCGCCCGCGATCGGGATCGACAGGATCGAGTCGCAGTTCTCGCGAACCAGACGCGACAGCCCCTTGCCCTCCGACCCGACGACGATCACCGTGGGGCCCGTGCCGTCGTAGTCGTCGAGCGAGACGTCGCCGCCCGCGTCGAGTCCGACGATCTGGGCGCCCTTCTTGGCCCAGTCGAGCAGGGTGCGGTTCAGATTCGGCGTGGCCGCCACCGGCATCCGGGCCGCAGCGCCCGCGCTGGTGCGCCACGCGACGGCGGTCATCCCCGCGCTGCGCCGCTGCGGGATCACCACACCGTGTCCGCCGAACGCGGCCACACTGCGGATCACCGCACCGAGGTTGCGCGGGTCGGTGATGTTGTCGAGCGCCACCAGCAACGGCGCCTGCGGCGCGGCGAGGGCATCCGCCATGAGATCGTCCGGGTGCGCGTACTGGTACTCCGGCACCTGCAGTGCGAGCCCCTGATGCAGCCCGTTCGGCGACATCCGGTCCAGTTCCGGCTTCGCGACCTCGAGGATCGAGATCCCGCGGTCTCCCGCGGTGTGCACCGCCTCCTTGACGCGCTCGTCGGCGTCCACCGTCGTCATCACATACAGCGCGGTGGCGGGCACCCCGGCACGCAGACATTCGACGACCGGGTTGCGGCCCACGACGTACTCGGGACCGCCGTCCTCGGACTTGCGGTGATTTCGACGCCCCGCGGCCTTGGCCGCGGCCTTCGCCTTCTTGTGAGCGGGGTGGTAGGTGCGGTCGACGGCCTTCGGAGTGGCTCCGCGGCCTTCGAGACCGCGCCGGCGCTGCCCGCCGGATCCGACGACCTGGCCCTTCTTGCTTCCGGCCTTCCTGGTCGCCCCGCGACGCTGTGAGTTTCCGGCCATCAGTGTTCCTTCGATTTGAGCGCCCACTGGGCGCCGTCGGGGGTGTCGGTCACTTCGACGCCGGCTGCGGCGAGCCGGTCGCGGACCTCGTCCGCGGTGGTCCAGTCCTTGGCGGCGCGGGCCTGCGCCCGCCGGTCCAATTCTGCCTTGACGAGCACGTCGAGCGCAGCGTGAGCGTCGTCATCGACGCCCTCGGCGGCCCAGTGCGGGTCGAGCGGATCGGTCCCGAGGACCGCGGTCATGGCCCTCACCTGCGCCGCGATCTGCCTCGCGCGGCCACCATCGCCCGACTCCAGGGCGGTGTTGCCCTCGCGGACGGCGTTGTGCACGGCCGCGAGCGCGGCCGGAACTCCGAGGTCGTCGTCCAGGGCGGCGGCGAAGTCGTCGTTCACCTCGCCGACCTCGACGTCGCCGACGCGTTCGGCGACGCGATGCACGAACGACTCGATACGCCGATAGCCGGCCGCGGCCTCGGCCAGCGCGCCGTCGGAGTACTCGAGCATTGACCGGTAGTGCGCGCTCCCGAGGTAGTAGCGCAGTTCCACGGCCCGGGCCCGCTCCAGCATCGCCGGGATGGCGACCACGTTGCCGAGCGATTTGCTCATCTTCTCGCCGCTCATCGTGACCCAGCCGTTGTGCAGCCAGTACCGAGCGAAGCCGTCGCCGGCACCGTGGCTCTGAGCGATCTCGTTCTCGTGATGCGGAAAGATCAAATCCATTCCGCCGCAATGAATGTCGAACTCGGCACCGAGCAGCGAGGTCGCCATCGCCGAGCACTCGAGGTGCCAGCCGGGACGCCCGTCGCCCCACGGCGTCGGCCACGACGGCTCCCCGGGCTTGGTGGCCTTCCACAGCGTGAAGTCACGGGGATCGCGTTTGCCGGTGCCCGCGCTCTCACCCTGGTGTACGTCCTCGAGCCGGTGGCCGGAGAGGCTTCCGTAGTCGGGCAGACTGCGCACGTCGAAGTAGACGTTGCCGTCGGCGGCGTACGCGTGACCGCGCTCGATGAGACGCTCCATGTACTGCACCATCTGGGTGATGAAGCCCGTGGCACGCGGCTCCGCCGAGGGCGGCAGCACACCGAGGGCGTCGTAGGCCCGGGTGAACTCCCTCTCGTGCGTGGCCGCCCATTCCCACCACGGACGGCCCGCTTCGGCGGCCTTGTTCAAGATCTTGTCGTCGATGTCGGTGACGTTGCGGACGAAGAGCACGTCCAACCCGCGGTAGGCGAGCCACCGCCGCAGCACGTCGAACGCGATGCCGCTCCGGACGTGACCGATGTGGGGAACGCCCTGAACCGTCGCACCGCACAGGTACACCGATGCCGTTCCGGGACGAAGGGGAACGAAGTCGCGAACCTCGCGGGCAGCCGAGTCGTAGAGGCGTAGAGTCACGGCCTGCGATTCTACTTGAGGGCCAGCAGTGCGGTGGCCACCGCCGCGATGCCCTCGCCGCGTCCCGTCAGACCCAGTCCGTCGCTGGTGGTGCCGGAGACCGAGACCGGTGCCCCCAGCAGATCGGACAGCACCCGCTGGGCCTCCGCACGACGCGGCCCGACCTTCGGCCGCTCCCCGATGATCTGCACCGAGGCGTTCACCGGAGCGAAGCCCGCCTCGTCGAGAAGGCCGCGGACGTGGCCGAGCATCGCCGCGCCGGTGACCCCGGACCACTCCGGTCGCCCCACGCCGAAGACCACGCCGACATCGCCCAGCCCGGCGGCCGAGAGCAGTGCGTCGCAGAGTGCGTGAACGCCGACGTCGCCGTCGGAGTGCCCCGAGCAGCCGTCGGCGTCGTCGAAGAGCAGCCCCAGCATCCAGCAGGGTCGGCCGGCCTCGATCGGGTGGACGTCGGTCCCGACGCCGACGCGCATGTCCATCGCAGACACTCAGTGCTCCTGTGCGGTGATGAGCCTGGCCAGTGCCAGGTCGAACTGGGTGGTCACCTTGAACGCCATCGCGTCGCCCGGGATCACTCGAACCGGGATGCCCAGGGCTTCGACCAGTCCGGCGTCGTCGGTGGCGTCTGCCTGTGCGTCGTGCGCCCGGCGCAGCACCTGTGCGGTGAAACCCTGCGGGGTCTGCACGGCACGCAGCTCCGACCGGTCGGGAGTGTCCCGCACCAAGCCGTCGGCGTCGACCCGTTTGAGGGTGTCGGCGACCGCGATTCCCGGGACCACCGCGTCGGCGCCGCCCCGGAGCGCGGTGACCACCGAGGCGAAGAGTGCCGGCGGGGTGAGAGCCCGGGCCGCATCGTGCACCAGGATCAGTTCCGCGTCGGGCACGGCCGCCAGACCGGCCCGGACCGAATCGCTCCGCTCGGCTCCGCCCGGCACCACGACGGCGTCCGGGACGAGCGCCGCGGCGCGGTCGAGCAGTTCCGGAGGTGCGGCCACGACGATGACGTCGACGACGCCGGACCTGCGTGCCGCCGAGGCGCTCAGCTCGAGCAGCGTGACGCCGTCGAGCTCGACGAACGCCTTCGGCACGGTCTCACCGAGACGGGTACCTCTTCCCGCTGCCGGGATCAGTGCGGCTACCGGGCCACTGCCTGCTGTCAGGACGCCGCAGCCAGGATCTCGTCGAGCATGCTGTCGGCCTTGGCGTCGTTGGTGTGCTGTGCGAGCGAGAGCTCGTCGACCAGCACGCGCCGGGCCCGGGTCAGCATGCGCTTCTCGCCTGCCGACAGACCGCGGTCCTGCTCGCGGCGCCACAGATCGCGGACGATCTCGGCCACCTTGATGATGTCGCCGGAGATCAGCTTCTCCTGATTGGCTTTGAATCGGCGGGCCCAGTTGGTGGGCTCCTCCGTGTGCGGTGCGCGCAGCACCTGAAAGACCTGATCCAGACCCTCCTGGCCGACCACGTCGCGCACACCGACGTAATCGAGCTTGCTGGACGGGATCTGAACTGTCATGTCACCGTCGGCAACCTTCAGGACCAGGTACTCGATCTCTTCACCCTTGATGGTCCGAATGACGATGTCTTCGACTCGAGCAGCACCGTGATGGGGGTATACAACGGTGTCGCCAACTTTGAAATTCAATGTCCACTGCCCCTTTCGAATGTAACCAGTCTAACACGCGAGGGCCGACAGCCTTCTCCAACGGTGCAGGTCAACCGAGGTGCAAGCAGGTGAACGACGGTATTTGCGCCCCGCCTGCCACCTTCGGGAAGCACAGTTGCACGCCTGAACCGAACGGCCCGGCGCTAATATCATCGGGACAATCTGGCG
Organism: Gordonia cholesterolivorans; assembly: GCF_039531975.1. Lineage (NCBI taxonomy): Bacteria > Bacillati > Actinomycetota > Actinomycetes > Mycobacteriales > Gordoniaceae > Gordonia > Gordonia cholesterolivorans. The sequence continues at coordinate 65,119 of NZ_BAAARB010000020.1, forward strand.
ACCCGGGCGAACTTTTCCCGGCCTCGCCAACTACGCTGCGTAGTGAGAGTTCGCATCACCGGCGGACAACGCGACGACCACCCCGGAGGAAATGGTGTCAGTGCTCAATCGGTCCACCCGCCGTCTGGCCTCGGCCGCCGCAGTCGGCGCGCTCGGCATCGCGATCGCCCTCGGCACCACGGCCTGCGGTGCGGGAAAGATCTCGCAGACCGCGAATCAGGAGCCGGCCGTCAACGGCGCGAGCGGATCCATCACTCTGACCCCGTCCGAGTACGACGGCCAGGTGATGTCGAACGGATCGATCGCGATCCGCAATGCGCATGTGCTGTACCCGGTCTCGAAGGCCGACCAGATCTTCGGCGACGGCGGACCTTTCGCCCTCGCGTTCAACATCGCCAACGACAGCCCCACTCGCGTGGTCAAGCTGCAGAGCGTCTCGGCGAAGACCGGCAACATCAAGCTGACGCCGCCGACCTCAACCACCGGCGGCGACCCCGCCTCCATCGCCCCCGGAAAGGCCCTGCTGGCCGGACAGCCGTCCGGCTCGGATCCGGATCTGGCCGCCGGAGCGGACAGCCGCTGGACGGTGGAGCTCACCAACGCCGGCGACACCGTCGCCGCCGGTCTGACCGTCCCGATCACCTTCAACTTCGCCGTCTACGACCTGGGCGGCAAGCAGGTCGAGACCGTGTCGACCACCGTCGACACCCCCGTCGACGGCGGCACGCTCAACGAGCGCCAGGACGTCGTCCGCGACGTGCAGGGCGAGAGCGAGCACTGAGCCGCACCGAACTCCTCACAGCGGCGCCCCGGTCACTCGACCCGGGGCGCCGCTCTTGTCGTACTGGTCGCCTACAGTGTCTGCGTGGCCGGACGGACCGGGTGACGAGCGCGTCGGCGGACAGGGGAAGACATGGCTAAGACCCGATCGGTGTTCCGCTGCTCCGCATGCGGTCACCAGGTGGCGAAGTGGTTCGGCAGATGCCCCGAGTGCGGCGAATGGGGAACCATCGCCGAATCGGCGCCGGCGGCCGCCGCCGCACGCACCGGCACCACGTCGGTGGCACCGTCCAGTCCGGCCGTCCGCATCACCGAGGTGGTCTCCGGAGCGGTGGGCTCATGCCCCACCGGCATCGCCGAGTTCGACCGCGTGCTCGGCCGCGGAGTGGTCCCCGGTTCGGTGATCCTGCTCGCGGGCGAGCCCGGGGTCGGCAAATCGACACTCCTGCTCGAAACCGTGAAACACTGGGCGGCGCAAGGCAAGACGGCACTGTACGTCACCGGGGAGGAGTCGGCCGGCCAGGTCCGGCTTCGCGCCGAACGCACCGACGCGGTGCACGAGAACATCTACCTGGCGTCGGAGACCGACCTCGCGACGGTGCTCGGACACGTCGAGGCGGTGGCGCCCACCCTGCTGATCGTCGACTCCGTGCAGACGATGGTCGCGACGGGCACCGACGGCGTCACCGGCGGTGTCACGCAGATCCGGGCGGTCACCACCGCACTGGTCTCGCTCGCCAAGACGAGCGGAATCGCCGTGATCCTGGTCGGTCACGTCACCAAGGACGGCACCGTGGCCGGTCCCCGCTCACTGGAGCATCTGGTGGACGTGGTGCTGGCCTTCGAAGGCGACCGCCACTCGTCGCTGCGGATGATCCGGGGCATCAAGAACCGATTCGGCCCCTCCGACGAAGTCGGCTGCTTCGAGCAGCGGTCCGACGGCATCCATCAGGTCAGCGACCCGTCGGGCATCTTCGTACACCACCACGAGTCCGATGTCGCGGGCAGCGCCGCCCTGGTCGCGATGGACGGCCGCCGCGCCCTCGTCGGCCAGATCCAGGCGCTGCTCAACGACACCCAGATGACCTCGCCCAGGCGCGCGGTCTCCGGTCTGGACTCGGCGCGTGTGGCGATGATGCTCGCCGTCGCCGAGAAGCACGCGGGCATCAAGGCCAGCACCAAGGAGGTCTACGCCTCCACCGTCGGCGGGATGAGAGTCACCGAGCCGGCCGCCGACCTGGCGATCTTCCTGGCGCTGTACTCGTCGCACCACGACGTCGCGGTACCGTCGTCGACCGTCGCGATCGGCGAGGTCGGCCTCGCCGGCGAGGTCCGCCGGGTGTCGTCGGTGGGCCGCCGCGTCGCCGAGGCCAAACGGCTCGGGTTCGGGCACGCGATCATTCCCGCCGGAACGCAGGACGAGGATCTGCCGCGCGGAATCCGCATCAGCCGGGTCAACAACCTCCTGGAGGCACAGTCGGCGGCGACGGCGCGGTCGGACTACGCTCAGGCCCCGTTCTGATGCCCTGAGGGATGCACCGCGCGATCGCGGTATCCGGCGAAGTGCTTCTCGAGATCGATGGCGATGAACAGCCCGTGCGCCGCGGCGACGGGCTCCTGGGGATCGCCGAGATGGGCGACGGCGCGCGTGTAGACCTTGCGGCGCACGCCCCCGAGGATCTCACCGGTGAACTGCACGGTGGAGCCCAGCGGAATCGGCTTGGCGTAGTCGATCTCCAGGTGCCCGGTCACCACCGGCATGCGGAGCAGCAGCGGCGAGGTTCCCATCACCTCGTCGAAGGCGGTGGAGAGGAGTCCGCCGTGGATCACGCCGGGACCGCCCTGCATCCAGTCCTCCACCTTCATCGATGCGGACACCGTGAGCCCCTCGCCCGCGATCACGTCGATTCGCAGACCCACCGGCGCGTCGGCGCCGCATCCGAAACACATGCTGTGATGCAGGTTGATTCGACGGCCGGGCGACGTCGCCTTCGGGTCGCGGGACAGTGGCTCGATGTCTGCGGGCAGCACGAATGAGGTCTTCACGTACCGCTACCCTAGTTCAGGTGACCGATACCGTTATCCCCGAGTCCAGCCGCGCCGAGCAGATCCGTTCCGCGCTCCGCCGCGTGGCTCCGGGGACCGGGCTTCGCGACGGACTCGAACGCATCCTCCGCGGCGGCACCGGCGCGCTGATCGTCCTCGGATACGACGACGACACCGAGCGGCTCTGCGACGGCGGCTTCCACCTCGACATCGAGTTCGCCCCCACCCGTCTGCGCGAACTGTCGAAGATGGACGGCGCCGTGGTGCTCTCCGACGACGGCAAACGGATCGTGCGCGCCAACGTCCAGCTGATGCCCGATCCCACCATCCCCACTGAAGAGTCGGGCACACGGCACCGCGCCGCCGAGCGGACCGCCATCCAGACCGGGGTCCCGGTGATCTCGGTGAGTGCGTCGATGTCGATCGTGAGCGTCTACGTGGGCGGACAGCGTCGCGTCGTCGAGAACCCGGACGCCATCCTCTCGCGCGCCAACGTCGCGCTCACCACGCTCGAACGCTACAAGTCTCGCCTCGACGAGGTCAGCAGCCAGCTCTCGCGCGCGGAGATCGAGGACTACGTGCTGCTGCGCGATGCGATGAGTGCCGCCCAGCGGATGGAGATGGTCCGACGCGTCTCGGTCGAGATCGACGAGTACGTCCTCGAACTCGGAGTCAACGGCAGGCAGGTGTCGCTGCAGTTGGAGGAGTTGATCAATGACAACGACACGATGCGCGAACTGCTGGTGCGCGACTACCACGCGAGCCCGGAGCCGGCCAGCACCGAACAGGTGCGCCAGATACTCGAAGCGGTGGAGTCGCTCTCGGACGCCGATCTGCTCGATCTGACGATGGTGGCCGGGGCCTTCGGCTACCCGACCTCGCTCGAGGCCCAGGACACCGCGATGAGCCCCCGCGGCTACCGTCTGCTGGCCCGCATCTCCCGCCTGCAGTTCGGCCACATCGACCGGCTCGTCCGTCATTTCGGCACCCTGCAGTCGCTGCTCGCGAGCAGCGCAGCCGATCTTCAGTCGGTCGAGGGCATCGGGAGCATCTGGGCCCGGCACATCCGGGAGGGGCTCTCGCGGCTCGCCGAGAGCAGCCTCGAACGGTTCGACTGACGTCGGATCGCTACTGCTGTGCGGGTGCCTGCGCGGGAGCGACGAAGTTGAACGTGATCGGCGCCGACTCGCGCTCGGCCAGCTTCGCGGTGGCCTGGTAGCCGCCCGCCGCCACCTGGACGCGCTTCTTGGTGCATCCGGGATTGCTTGTGGTGCCCGACCAGGTGATGGTGTCGGTGACCTGCTGGCCCGGCGCAAGAACCTGGATGTTCACGCCCTTGTCCGGCGCGCAGTCCTGCGCCGACCACAGCGTCCGGCTTCCGTCCAGCGTGCGGACGATGACGTTCTGGGCGGCCTTGCCCACGTCGCGCGAACAGGCGGCGAGTCCGCCGTTGGTGGTGACGATCGTGAAGACCGGCTGGTCGCCGACGGTGTATGTGGGCTTGTCCGTGTAGAGCACCACCGACAGGCTCTGGTCGGAGCATCCGGGAGCACCCGCGTCCGCGGCGGGTGCGTCGGACTGCTGCGCGGGCGCGGGGGCGGGAGCCGAGGGCGTGGCACTCGGATCGCCGCCCTGGCCGTGCTCGCCTCCGCCGCTTGGCGCCTCACTGCTCGGCGGGGCGCTCTGCACTGCGGCCGAAGGCGCCGCGGGCTCGGTCGAGGACTTCGCCGCGGCGTTCTTCGAGTCGGGGGTGCTGTCGGAACCGCCGCTGAGCCAGACGATCAGGAGGATGACCACAACGATCGCGACGACCGCCCCGACGCCGGCGACGAGGCGCCGGCGCCAATACACCTCGGGCGGCAGTGGTCCTTGCGGTTCAATCACGCCCTCAACGGTATCGCCGCTCCCCTGTCAAGAGCAGCGAGGCCGTCCGGCGTGTCGTCGATTCCGCCGACCGAGGGCTCACTCGCCGATGTCGCCGATCACCTCGACCATCTCGACCTGACCGTCTTCGAGACGGTACGTGAGGCCGACGACGGCGAGCGTCCCCTTCTCGACCCGGTCGGCGATGATCTGGCTGCGGTCCATCAGCAGATGCACCGTCTCCTTCACGTGCCTGCCGATGAACCCGTAGTAGTCGTCGATGCCCTCGGCGCGTCCGGCCAGAATGCTCGGCATCACCTTCTCGACGATCGTCCGCACGTAGCCGTTCGGGAGGGTGTTGTTGTCGAGGGACTCGAGCGTCGAGCCGACGGCACCGCAGCTGCTGTGGCCGAGCACCACGATCAGCGGAACATTCAGAACGTCGGGGCCGAACTCGATGGTTCCGAGAACCGCTTCGTCGAGCACATGGCCGGCGGTGCGGACCACGAACATGTCGCCGAGCCCCTGGTCGAAGATGATCTCCGCGGCCAGTCGCGAGTCGCCGCAGCCGAACAGAACCACGTGCGGCTTCTGGCCGGAGACCAGAGCGGCCCGCTGGTCGCTACTCTGGTTCGGATGAATCGACCCCCCACCGACGAAACGCTCGTTGCCTTCTTTGATGACCTGCCATGCTTGCGCTGGGGTTAAGTTCTCCATGAGCGCAAGTATGCCACCGCGCGATGTACTCGATTGGTTCACCCGTGCCCGTCGACCGCTGCCGTGGCGCGAACCGGGCATACCCGGCTGGCACATCCTGATCAGCGAGATCATGCTCCAGCAGACTCCAGTCGCGCGCGTCCTCGAGCCCTGGCAGGAATGGGTGCGGCGGTGGCCGGTTCCGTCCGCGATGGCCGCCGAGACCACCGGAGAAGTGGTCCGCGCGTGGGGCCGGCTGGGGTATCCCCGGCGCGCGATGCGGCTCCACGAATGCGCGGGCGTCCTGGCCGCCGAGCACGGCGACGTGGTCCCCGACGACGTCGACACCCTGCTCACGCTGCCGGGGATCGGCGACTACACGGCCCGCGCCGTCGCGTGCTTCGCCTACGGCCGATCGGTCCCGGTGGTCGACACCAACGTGCGCCGGGTGATAGCCCGCGCGGTGCACGGCCGGGCGCAGGCCGGAAATCCCGCCAAGCGCGATCTGGCGGAGGCCGCGGCACTGTTGCCCGACGACGGCACCGCGCCGACGTTCTCGGCCGCGGTGATGGAGCTCGGGGCGCTCGTGTGCACTGCGCGCAACCCGCGGTGCGAGGAATGCCCCCTGCTCGGCAGCTGCCGCTGGGTGGCGCGCGGACGACCCGCCCACGACGGTCCCCCGCGTCGCACCCAGAAGTTCGAGGGCACCGACCGCCAGGCCCGCGGACGGCTCCTCGACGTGCTGCGCAGCGGTCGCGGCCCCGTCGAACGCGCCCGTCTCGACCCCGCGTGGACCGCCGACCCCGCCCAGCGCGACCGCGCGCTCGACTCACTGCTCGTCGACGGGCTCATCGAGGTGAACGACGACGGATTGTTCTGCCTAGCCGGCGAGGCCTGACAGGAAGGCCTCCACCGCGCCCCGGTACACGCCGGGGCGGTCGTCGTGAACCAGGTGCCCGGCGCCGGGAACTCGCAGATAGGCCGACTGCGGGTACCGCGCCTGACCGCCGCGGACGGCCATGTCTGCCATCTGCCCGGGCGGCGTCACGGAGTGCTCCGCCTCCACCAGCAGCGCGGGCACGTCGACCGCCTCCCACTGCGCCCAGAAGTCTCTGGTGCCCCACTCCTCGGCTATCGCCGCCCAGACGGGGATGCTGCCGTGGAGGCGACCGTCGTCGAAGGCCTCGTAGAAGTACCGGCCGGCGACGTCTCCGAACATCGCGACCGCCTCGTCGAGCCCGGCGAATCGTTCGGGCCAGCTGTCGAACCACGGGGCCCAGTCGCCGGTGGTGCGGCCGCGGAAATCCGGCGCCATGTCCTCGACCACGATCGCGCTCACCAGTTCGGGGAACTCGGCTGCCGCGCACCACGCGTGCAGCCCGCCCATCGAGTGACCCACGAGTACCGCGGGTCCGCGGTCGATCCAGGTGATCACCTCTCCGACGTCCGCGACGAACCGCTCGGTGGCGATGTCCTCAGGCGCGGGCGGGCGCGAATCGTCGAACCGGCCCTGATGGTAGGCGGCGTCGAAGGTGAACACTCGTCCGTAGCGGCGCAGCCAGGGAATCTGCCGGCTCCAGGTGCGTCCGCGGCCCATCAGTCCGTGCAGCAGAACGATCGCCCCGAGCCCGCCCTCGTCCCTGTCGAGGCCGCCGTAGTCAAGGAGTCCATTCACGACTCTCGACCCTAATCCGGCGGGCGGTTCGTCAGTAGGCTGGACGGCATGGCAATTGTGAAGATCAACGCGATCAAGATTCCCGAAGGCGCCGGCCCCGAACTGGAGAAGCGCTTCGCCGCGCGTGCGGGAGTGGTGGACGAGGCCGAGGGATTCCTCGGTTTCCAGCTGCTGCGTCCGGTCAAGGGCGAGGACCGGTACTTCGTCGTCACGCATTGGAAGGACGACGCGAGCTACCAGGCGTGGGCCGGTGGCGATGCCCGCGCCGCGCACAAGAGCGACCGCAAACCCGTCGCCACCGGTGCCGACCTCCTCGAGTTCGAGGTCGTGATCGACGTCGAGCCGAAGTCCTGACGGATCATCACGCACACGTCTTTCGCGCCAAGACGCTGGCAGTGATTTAGAACGTGTTCTAGTATCGAGGAAATAAGGTTTCCCGATACTAGGAGCACGTATGACCGAGCCCATCGAGACCACCCAGCTCTACATCGGCGGGAAGTGGGTCGCACCGCATTCCTCGCAGATTCTCGAGGTGTTCTCGCCCGCCACCGGCGAGAAGGTGGGCTCGGTCCCGCTGGCCGACGAGGTCGACGTTGACAACGCCGTCCGCGCCGCCCGCGAAGCGTTCGACTCCGGCGTGTGGCGCAACACGCCGCCGGCCCAGCGAGCTGCGGTGATCCGTCGGGCAGCGGAGCTGATCAATGAGCGCGGCGGCGAGATCGGCGCCCTCGTCTCGGCCGAGATGGGCGCCACTCCCGGCGACGTCGCGACCCTGCAGCAGCTGGCCGGGACCGGGGTCCTGAACGCCTATGCGGACGCCGCCGACGCATACGAATGGGAGGAGAAGCGGACCGGCCTGTTCGGCGAGAGCCTCGTGGTCCGCGAGCCCGTCGGGGTGGTCGGTGCGATCATCGCGTGGAACGTCCCGCTGTTCCTTTTCTGCAACAAGTTCGGCCCCGCTCTGGCGGCCGGCTGCTCCATCGTGCTCAAGCCCGCCCCCGAGACGCCGCTGAACGCGAATCTCCTGGCGGAGATCTTCACCGAGGCGGGCATTCCGGAGGGCGTGATCTCCGTGGTACCCGGCGGCATCGAGACCGGCCAGGCGCTCGTCGATCACCCCGACGTCGACAAGATCACGTTCACCGGCTCCACCGCGGCGGGCCGCGCCATCGCCGCACGCTGCGGTGACCAGCTCAAGCGCTGCTCGCTGGAACTGGGCGGCAAGTCCGCGGCCATCGTCCTCGAAGACGCCGACATCGCCGCCAGCGCGCCGATGCTCGTCTTCTCGGGCATCCTGAACTCCGGTCAGGCCTGCGTCGCACAGACGCGCGTGCTGGTCCCCCGCAGCAAGCACGACGAGGTGGTCGACGCGATGGTCGCGGTTGCCTCCACCTTCACCCCGGGACTGCCCGACGACCCGGAGACGAAGGTCGGCCCGATCATCAACGACAAGCAGCACGCCAAGATCACCGGCTACATCGCCAAGGGCAAGTCGGAGGGGGCCACCGCCGTTCTCGAGGTGCCCGCACCGGAGATCGGCACCGGCAACTTCGTCGGTCCCACCATCTTCACCGGCGTCACCAACGACATGACGATCGCCCGCGAAGAGATCTTCGGTCCGGTGATCAGCGTGATCGCCTACGACGATCTCGACGAGGCCATCGCCATCGCCAACGACTCCGACTACGGCCTCGCGGGCTCGGTCTGGACCACCGACATCGACAAGGGTGTCGAGGTCGCCAAGCAGATCCGCACCGGAACGATGGGCATCAACTGGTACGCGATCGACCCGTCGTCGCCCTTCGGCGGCTACAAGAAGTCCGGCATCGGCCGAGAGAACGGCCGCGAAGGACTCGAGAGCTACCTCGAGCACAAGGCCATCCTCATGCCGATGGGTTACACCTCGTAGCGCTCCCTCCCAAGAGCCGGCGCCCGCCTCCGAATCACCCCGGAGGCGGGCGCCATTTCATTCAGCGCCTGCGGCTCACACCCCGGCGAACGCCCGGACAGTCCGCTCCGCCACAGCCGCGACGTACGCGGCATCGGCGACGTCGTCAGTCATCAGGATCCGGAAGTAGAGCGGACTCGCGGCGGTCTCCAGAAACTCCCGCACATCGGTAGTCGACGGGAGTTCCCCTCGAGCGACAGCGCGCTCGACGATGACACCGCTGCGCAGGAACCGCTCATCCCAGAAGGCGGCGCGAGCGCGGCGTACGTCGTCCTCTGCCACGTCCACCATCACCGCTGCCTGCACGACCGCGCGAATCGCGCGGTCCCCCAGCGCCTCGACGATGCCCGACAGGAGCAGTTCGAGGTCGCCTCGCAACGAGCCGGTGTCGGGCGTCGCGACGTTCGTGCGAGCGAACCGAGTCAGGATGTCGCCGATGAGTGCCGCTTTCGTCGACCATCGGCGGTAGACGGTCGTCTTGTTGACACCAGCGCGATCCGCCACGTCGGTGAGTTGCAGTCCCGCGTACCCGACTTCCGCGAGGATCTCGAGCGTCGCCTCGTGAACCGCTGCGACCACCCGGGCGGAACGACCGCCCGGACGTCGACGTTCGGATACCGCATCGCCGGTCATCTCCGCTCAGTCCCTTTCATCGCCGCACTCGTCGAACCCGAACAAACGCAACTATAGTTGCTTTAGATTCCAGTGGCGACCGACGGACGGAGCTTTCGAGTGAACGAGAACGATGTGACGATCACAGCCGTGATCGATGGCCGCAGAGTCGGCCGCGACGAAGTGCTCGCCTGGGAGGCGCGCCGGATCCCGCGAGCCTCAAGGAAACTCGGCATGAAGGCTCCCTCTGAAGCGCCCTGGGTTTGTTGGAGGCTCCTGACCTTGGAAACGAGGATGGAGTTATGCCGAAGGAACTGGCGAATGGGAAGCCGACGACTCGTCGCTACTCGGTCGAGGAGAAGGCCGCCGCGGTG
>NZ_BAAARB010000021.1:0-70134 GCF_039531975.1 Gordonia cholesterolivorans
ACCGGAACCATTGACGCCGACGGCATCGACGCCGAGGCTTTGGCGGCGGCGCGGGGTCGGGATCTGCGCAGTGCCGCTCAGCGCACGCACGATGCGTTGCTGGCGTTGTGTGATTGCGTTCTCGCCCACGGCGGGCTCGGTGCACCGAGCCGGATACCGGCGGAGCTCGTCATCACCGTCACCGATCAAGAACTCGCCGCCCACGCCGGAATCGCGTTGACCGCCACCGGCACCCGTGTTCCGATCGGCGAGTTGGTCCGGCTCGCTGCCGACGCCGTGCCTCATCTGGCGGTCTTCCGGAATCACACCAGCGAGGTCCTCTACCAGGGCCGTGGGGCTCGGTTTGCGAGTAAGGCGCAGCGATTGGCGTTGTTCGCCCGCGACCGCGGTTGCACCGCCCCCGGCTGCGATCGCCCCTTCGCGCAAACTCAGGCCCACCACGCACCGGACTGGATCACCCCGGGAGGGCGCACCGACATCGACGCTCTCGGCGCCGCGTGCGGGCGCCACAACCGCGCCGTCGGCACCAACCGCGGCCAATGGGAGACCACCATCCTCACCGACGGACCCCACACCGGACGCATGGCTTGGCGACCAGCCACCACCGACCAACCCTGGCGCCTGAACCCCATCCACCACGCCGGACAAGCACGGCACCTGCACCCACGAGAAGATCAACAAGTTCCCGTTCCGCATCGCCGCGAGCATCCTCCGCCGGAGGCCGCGGCCCGACCCGATCGCGAGTCCCGGCCGGGACACGCGGCGGCCTGAGCCGTGGTCGCGGAGAGCCTCCCGGTCTGTGCCCGGTCACCCGGCGGGCGTCGGCCCTTCGTCCGGAGGGAGCTGTGGCGGATCGGCTGCGAAGCAGGCCGGATCGCCACCCGCGCCCACCACGCCGACGATGCCGCCCCAGACGAGCATCGTCAGTTCCTCGGCCAGATCCTGCGAGGTCCGGTCCGGGACGGCGATCCACTCCTCAACGGCGACGGTGGTGGCCCCGACCATCGCGCGTGCCCAAGTGCGGGCGCCGCGAGTCTGGGCGCCGCGGGCCGCGAATCGCGCCTCGAGCGTCGATTCGAGGGCCCCCGCGAAGATCTTCTCGGCCTCGGCGGCGACCGGACGGCTGCCCGACGGCCGCGCCATCGTGAACCGGTAGACATTGGGATCCGACGACACCGTCTCCACGTACACGCTGATGACGGCCTGAACCAGGCGGTAGTCGCCGATGTCGCCCGACAGCGCGTCGATGAGTCGCGGCATCACGGTCGTCTCCACATACCAGAGCGTGACGGCGGCGGCGAGGTCGTTCTTGTCGGCGAAGTACCGGTAGAGCACGGTCTTCGACACCCCGATGTGGCGGGCGATGTCGTCCATTCCGACCTCCGGGCCGAGAGCCCGGATCGCTTCCACCGTGCCCGCGGTCAGCTCGGCGCGTCGCTCCTGCTTGTGCTTCTCCCAGCGCTGCTTACGGCCGTCGGAGGCGACGGCTTCCACCGCAGGCGTCAGGATGCGTTGTTCGAGCTCGCGCGTCAGCGTCGCCGCCGCGTTGACGGCGGCGCGCGCGGCACTCGTGGGTATCGGAGGGTTCGGCATCACCTGGAAACCCTAGTAGCTCGTACGGAACACTGGACGAGTGTCGTCAACCTTGGACCATCGACAGCGCACCCCGAAGTCTCCAGCGGTGCCCGCGGGACTGACGCAGGCGGACGCGAAACGAGCCCACGACCTGCGGCGGATGAAGATCGTGGCGACCGGCCTGCTGGTCGGCGCCGCGGTGATCTACTTCTGCATGCGCTGGCTCGAACACCGGGACGGAGCGGACGTGGCCGCGTGGGTCGGATTCGTCCGCGCCGCATCCGAGGCCGGAATGGTCGGTGCGTTGGCCGACTGGTTCGCGGTCACCGCGCTGTTCCGTCAGCCGCTCGGACTGCCGATTCCGCACACCGCGCTCATCCCGCGGAAGAAGGACCAGATCGGCGACCAGCTCGGCGGCTTCGTCCAGGAGAACTTCATGACCCGCGAGGTGATCGAGGATCGTGTCGCCTCGCTCGACCTGCCGCGCAGAGTCTCCACGTGGTTCGCCGACCCGGCGAACAAGCCGCGGGTGAACGACGAGGTCTCGAGGATCTTCAAGCTCTGCTCGGAGATGCTGCGCGACGAGGACGTCGAACGCCTCATACAGGCCGCCCTCAAATGGGCGGCGGAACCGCTGTGGGCACCGCCCGCCGGGCGCATCCTCGAGCAGCTCGTCGCCGAGAACCGTCTCGAACCGGTGATCCAACTCGCCTGCGACCGCGCGCACGAGTGGGCGCTGGGCAGTCAGCCGCTCATCGACCGCGTGGTGGACCGCGACGGTCCGGCGTGGGCACCGCGCTTCGTGACCCATCTCGTCGGCGACCGGATCTACCGCGAACTGACCGAGTTCACCTACAAGGTCCGCGCCGATCCGCAGCATGAGCTGCGGATCGCCATGCACGATTTCGTCGAGGACTTCGCCCGGGAACTGCAGGAGGACGAGGCGACGATCGCCAAGTTCGAGAACCTCAAAGAGGAACTCCTCGGACGAGACGAGGTGACCGGAGCGGCGTCGACCGCGTGGCAGGCGGGCAAGGCGGTCATCGAGCAGATGCTCGACGACCCGGAGTCGACGCTGCGTACCTCGCTCTCCGACGCGGTGGTGCAGTTGGCGGAACGGATCCGCGACGACGAACCGCTGCAGGCCAAGCTCAACGGCTGGGCGGTGCGGGCGGCCCGTCACGTGGCCGACAACTACTCGGCGGAGATCATCTCGGTGATCACCGAGACGGTCCGGGGATGGGATGCCGCGGAGACCAGTCGCAAGATCGAACTGCAGGTCGGGCGTGATCTGCAATTCATCCGCATCAACGGCACGGTGGTCGGATCGCTGGCCGGCCTGGCCATTTACACGGTCTCGGTTCTGCTGTTCCCCTGACGCGCTTGCACTTGTTAGCGCCCGGTGCGGATAATGGAATCCGGGAGGCACGAGTTTCGTATGACATCCGAGCATGATCACCAGGACGGCCAGTCCGAGACGGGAACCGTCGAGGCCATGGCCACCGCTGCGCAGGACATCGGCGAGTTCATCCGCAGTCAGCGGTTGTCCGCCAAGGTCTCACTCCGGCAGCTGGCCGAGCGAGCGGGCGTCAGCAACCCGTACCTCTCTCAGATCGAGCGCGGGCTGCGCAAGCCGTCGGCCGACGTGCTCTCGCAGATCGCCAAGGGACTCCGCGTCTCCGCGGAAGTGCTCTACGTGCGCGCCGGAATCCTGGAGGCGCGGCCGGCGAGCCCGGTGCGCGACGCACTGCTCGCCGACAGCTCCATCAGCGAGCGGCAGAAGCAGATGCTGCTGGAGATCTACGATTCGTTCCGCCGAGAGAACGGAGCGAGCGAGCAGTCGGACGGAGCGTCCGCGGCCGGCACGGTCGACGTCCTCCGGGCCGATTCGGCCGAGCCGGCGCGTGATTAAGGTGGAGTCGTGAGCGCAGCGAGTTTCGTCATCTACGCCCAGCAGTACATCCTGCTGGCCATCACCGTCATCGCGGGCGTCACCGCGGCCGTGGCCCTGGTGCACGCCGCGATCACGCGACCCGACGCCTTCACCGCCGTCGACGCGCAGACGAAGACCTTCTGGGTGGCCGTCCTCGCCGTGTCGACGCTGCTGATCTGGCTGGTGCAGGCATCGCTCGGCTTCGGACTGATGTTCTTCCTCGCCGCGATCACCGCGGTCCTCGTCTACGTCGTCGACGTCCGGGTTCGGACCGACGAGATCCTGGGCCGCTCGTGGTTCCGGAAGAACGCGTAGGGACGCGGGGACCCCACCGGTGAGCGAATACCGCATCAACGACCTCGCGCAGGTCTCCGGAGTCAGCGTCCGGAACATCCGCGTCTATCAGGACCGGGGACTGCTCCCGCCGCCGACGATCCGCGGGCGCACCGGCTGGTACTCCGACGAGCACCTCGTCCGGCTCAACCTGATCTCACGCATGCTGGAACGCGGCTACACGTTCGCGACGATCAGCGAACTCCTGCACGCCGCGCATTACGGAATGAAGGTGGAGCACGTGCTGCGCGCGGCTCCGAAGGGCGGAAGGTTCCGCAACATCAAGCGGGCCGCCACCATCACCTTCACCGAATTGAAGAAGACGCTGGGCGCCGACGAGCGGTCGATCAATCTCAGTCAGAAGCTGGGACTGCTCACGAAGGACGGCGCCCACTACGCAATCCGCAATCCGGAGCTGCTCGAAGGCGCCGAAGTGCTGGTGAAGGGCGGCATCGACATCGATGACCTGCTCGATCGATGGATGCGAGTCGAGTCGGATCTGACCGATGTCGCTCGGAGCTTCGTATCCATCATCACCGACAAGTACTTCGACGAGAATCTGCCGAACCTCGGCGAGGAGAAGCTGGCGAAGATGGCCGAGCTGATCCAGACCGTTCGGCCGATGGCCCACGAGATCGTCGAGACCACCTTCAGCCGGGCTCTCGACAAGGAGATCTCGCGGGCGATCGGCGAGGCCAGTACCTATTTCGATGCGACGCAGCAGCAGTCTGCGCAGAGCAGCCGGGCGACCGGCGGCCAGACGGAGGTCGACGAATGACGACGAAGAACACATGGACGCGAGCGCGCCGTTGGGCGACGATCGGCGCGGTGGGCGCCGCTGGAGTGGCGGCTGCCGAACTGGCGGTCGCCGGCGGATTCATGGTCCGCGAGGTGTTCAAGTACCCCGATCCCGTTCAGGACGGCCCCGACCCGATGCTCGCTCCGCCGACGCACCCCATGCGGTCGTCGGTGGTCGGCACCCCGGACGGCACGCTGCTGCACGTGGTGGCCTCCGGTGACGTCGAGGACGCCGACGAGATCGTCGTGCTGATTCACGGCTGGACCTGCAACACCGGATTCTGGAACGCACAGTTCAACCACTTCGGCAGCGGCCGCCCGATGGTGGCCTACGACCAGCGCGGCCACGGCCTCTCGGAGATGGGAACGGCCGCGGCGACCATCGAGATGCTGGGTCAGGACCTGCAGGCGGTCCTCGAAGCGATGATCCCCGAGGGCAAGCGCGCGGTGCTGGTGGGACACAGCATGGGCGGCATGACGATCATGTCGTGGGCCAAGCAGTTCGGTGCGGGCATGGAGGACCGGGTCTCGGCCATCGTCCTGTGTTCCACGGCTGCACGCGGAGTGGTGCAGCGACAGCATCTGATCCCCGAGGACATGCCGGCCGTGGCCGGTCCGGGCAAGCGAGTGCTGGAGCGGACCTTCACCTCCTCTAGGCTGCCCCTGCCGAGCAACTCGTTGACCGAGAAGTTCTCCCACTATGTGACGACCGGTCCCGTCGCCCGCCAGGCCCACGTCGACTTCACCGACGAGATGATCGCTTCCTGCTCGCCGAAGGCGCGCGGTGCGTGGGGCTCGGCGATGTACTCGCTCGACGTGCTGTCCGGACTCGACAAGGTGACGGTCCCGACGGCGGTGGTCGTCGGCAGCGCCGACCTCCTGACGCCGGTGGAACACGCCCAGGAGATGGCCAAGGTGCTGAGCCGACGCGGTTTCCTGTACTCGTACAACGTGTACGAGGGTGCGGGACACATGGTTCCCTACGAGCGGTCCGCCGAGTTCGACGCACTGCTCGACGATCTGCTCTCCGGAGTCAGCGCGGCAACCGGCAGTTGACGAAGACGGGTTCGGGGTGCAGTTCGACGCCGAAGACGTCCCGCACCCCGTCCCGCACCCGCCCGGCGAGTTCGAGTAGGTCCGCCGTGTCGGCTCCGCCGCGGTTGGTCAGCGCCAGCGTGTGCTTGGTCGACAGCCGGACGGGCGCTCCGTCGCCCGGGAAGCCCTTGGTGAAACCGGCGCGTTCGATCAGCCACCCCGCCGACAGCTTCACACCGGCGTCCGCCGGATAGCGGGGGACCGCGACGTCGGCGCCGGCGTGCGCCGCGATGCGCTCGAGAGTCGCCTCCACACGCTCTTCGGGAACGATCGGGTTGGTGAAGAACGATCCCGCGCTCCAGGTGTCGTGATCGGCGGGGTCGAGCACCATGCCCTTCGCGGCGCGGAGCCCGAGCACCCGGTCGCGCACGTCGCGGGCGCCGGCGGTGCCGCCCTCGTCCACGCCGAGCGTGCGGGCGAGTTCGCGGTACCGGATCGGCGCCGACACGCCGCCCGGATTGAGCCAGAACGAGACGGCCAGCACCACCTGATCGTGGCGGCCCTTCAAGTCGCTCGTCCGGTAGGCCAGGCCCAGTGTGTCGGGCGCAGCCCAGCGGATGTCTCCGGTGGCGCGGTCGAGCAATCGCACGCTCCGCAGAACGTCGGCGACCTCGACGCCGTAAGCGCCGACGTTCTGAACCGGTGTGGTGCCTGCGGCGCCGGGGATGCCCGAGAGGCACTCCAGCCCGCCGAAGCCCGCGGCGACGGTGTCGGCGACCAGGGCGTCCCAATCGGTTCCGGCCTCAGCCGTCACGTACGGCCGTCCGTCCTCGTCTCCGTACTCGATTCCGGCGCTCGCGATGACGACCGCGGTGCCCTCGAAACCGTCGTCGCCGATCACGAGGTTGGAGCCGCCACCGATCAGCAGCACCGGCTCGCGCCGGGCGTCGAGACCGGCGACCGTCGCGACCAGTGAGTCGGTCGTCTCGCACCGGACGACGGCGCGTGCGGGTCCACCCAGCCGCAGGGTGGTGAAGTCGGCCAAGAGGACGCTCGAGGCGTCGCGCACACGGGTGGTCTGCTGTGGGTCGGTCACGTCAGTAACGGTAACCTGGCTGCCATGTCGAGCAAGTTCGAGCATTCGGTCAGCTATCCGTTCTCCGTGTCCGCACTGTGGTCGCTGATCAGCACCGAACAGTACTGGCGGGACCTGGTGCAGGCGACCAACGCCGGGCACGGCTCGATCGAGTCGTTCGCACTCGACGGCGATCAGGTGACGGTGGTGAGCAAGCAGGGCGTCGGTGCGGAGAACCTGCCGTCCGTCGTGACCGCAGTCCGGCCCGGCGACCTGGAGATCCCGCGGACCAGCGTGTTCCGGCTGGCCGGAGAGCAGATCACCGGCTCGATGGAGGCGGCGGTCTCCGGTGCTCCGGCGAAGATCCACGGTGACATCGTCATCAGCGGGGACCCGGCGGTCGCGCGGTATTCCGGACAGGCCGATGTCTCGATCCCGTTCGTCGGCGGCAAGATCGAGAAGGCGATCATCGAGCAGGTCGGACTGCTGCTCGACGCCGAACGTGACGCATCCGTCGAATTTCGGCAGGGTTGAATCTGACGTTACGCTGTCCCACATGGCACGACGGCTCAGCTACTCAGCTCGGTACCCGCACTCGGCCGAGAAGATCTACCAGGCACTGTCGCAGAAGAAGTACTGGGAAGATCTCATGGTCGAGTTCCGCGAGCTGACCCCGATCTCGAACGTCGAGGAGTTCGAGACCGGTGACGACGGGATCCGCGTGGTCCTGCAGCAGACCATCACGCGGGACATGCTGCCGCCCATCGCCCAGACCGTCATGCTCAAGGACATGATGATCACGCGCACGGAGAACTACGGCGTGTTCGATCCGGTGAACACCGACGGCAGCTACAGCGCGTCCATCCCGGCCGGTCCGGGTTCGCTCACCGGGCGTCAGGAACTGTTCCCGACCGACACCGGGTGCACCATCCGCAAGACGACCGAGGTGAAGGTGTACATCCCGTTCGTCAACGCCAAGCTCGAACAGCTGATGCTGGTGAATCTGGTGGACCTGTTCCGCGGCGAAGCCGAGTTCACGTCGACCTGGGTCGAGGACAACCTCGCGTGAGAGGC
Source organism: Gordonia cholesterolivorans (assembly GCF_039531975.1). Classification (NCBI taxonomy): domain Bacteria; kingdom Bacillati; phylum Actinomycetota; class Actinomycetes; order Mycobacteriales; family Gordoniaceae; genus Gordonia; species Gordonia cholesterolivorans. The sequence continues at coordinate 7,824 of NZ_BAAARB010000021.1, forward strand.
GCCGGCCTCGCGGCCGGACGGCCCAGCGGGCGCATCACCCGCGGTACCACGAACATCAATCGGCTCCGTCGCGTCGACCGCGCGATGGCCGCCGACCCCCGTGTCCGTGCCGCCTGCGACGTTCCGCGGCCGCTGGCCGTCGACCTCGGATACGGCGGCCGCCCCGACACCGCGGTGGAGATGGCGATCCGGCTGCGCCGGGTGATACCCGACCTGGACCTCGTCGGCCTGGAGATCGACCCCGCCCGGATCGTGGAACCGCGTCACGGGGTGCGCTTCGCGCTCGGCGGCTTCGAACTCGCGGGTATGCGGCCGCATCTGGTTCGGGCGTTCAACGTGCTCAGGCAGTACGGCGAGGACGAGGTGCATGCGGCGTGGGCGCAGATGCGGAGCGCGCTGGCCCCGGGCGGCCTGATCGTGGAGGGCACCTGCGACGAGATCGGCCGCCGATGCTGCTGGATCCTCCTCGACCGCGACGGACCGATCGAACTGACTCTCGCGTGGTCGCCCGCACACACCCGCCGCCCGTCGGAGCTGGCCGAACGGCTGCCGAAGGCACTGATCCACCGCAACGTGGACGGTGAGGCGATCCATCGGCTCCTGGAGACCGCCGATCAGTGCTGGGACCGGGCGGCCGGGCGCGAGGTCTTCGGCCCGCGCGACCGCTGGCGGTACGCGCGTGACATGCTCCGGGACTCGGGGGTCGACGTCCGCGTGCCTCGCGGCCGTCGCGTGGACAACCTGCTGACCGTGCCGTGGGGCGCCGTCGCTCCCGCTTGACCTGACGAGTTCCGCACGCGGCGGAAGCCCCGAGGCCACGCGCTGCGACTGTCGTCCGTTCGGTCGGGTTTCCCGAAGATGTCGGAGTTCGCCGATACGCTTCCGGCATGTCCACAGATGGCCGGCCGGATGACCCCGCACGGAATGACCCCGCACGGAATGACACCGCACGGAATGACACCGCACAGACTGCGCCCGACGTCGATCACTACGCCGAGACGATGTCGCGGCCGGTGCCCGACCCTCCGTCGGTGCCGCCGCTGCGGGAGCCGACCAGAACCTACGACACCCCCGGTCTCGAGGACCCGTACCGCTCGGGTCCGCACTACGCCGGCCCCGCATCCTCGGGACCGCTCTACGCTCCGACGCAGTATCCGAGCGGCCCGTATCCGCCGCCCGGCTACGGACCGGCACCGGCCGGCGGGGCGGGCCGTGCGGTCCTTCTCGGTCTGGCGATCGCCTGCGTGATAGGTCTGGCGGTGGCCGCCGTCGTCGTCTGGATGAAGGTCGTGAACGCCCCCGACGAGAAGACCGCGGACCCGGCCCCGACGGTCGTCACGCAGGCGCCTCCCACGCACACCGTGACATCGGTGGTGGCCGATCCGGAGACCGATGCCGCCGGGCGCCTGCGCGATCAGGCGACGGCCGACGCCGCCGATTTCCGCGGTGCCCTCGCCGATCGCTGGGCTGCGCAGATCAGTGCGAAGCGCCCGGGCCTGTACGCCGACGGCCGTACTTGGGACAACCAGACCATCCTGGCGGAGTTCGAGTCGTCTCGGTCCCGGTACCCGCAGGTGCGGCTGCTCGACTCGAGTGAGTGGCCGGTGTTCTCCGAAAGCGGCTGGTGGGTGACGGTGTCGGCCCAGGGCTTCGCGAGCGCGGACGACGCACTGGCCTGGTGCCGCGGAAACGGGCTCGACAAGGACCACTGCTTCGCCAAGCTCATCAGCAGCAGCCGCGGGCCGGAGGGATCTACGCTTTATCAGAAGTGATGTTCTCGTGCCCGAGGGAGACTGCATGCGACTGGCGATGGCCCAGATGAGTTCCACCGACAGCCCGGACGCCAATCTGGAGATCGTGCTCGACGGCGTGCGGGACGCCTCCGCGGCCGGAGCCGACCTGGTGGTGTTTCCAGAAGCGGCCATGTGCCGGTTCGGAGTCTCCCTCCGCGATGTGGCGCAGTCACTCGACGGCCCGTGGGCATCGGCGGTCGCGGCCGCCGCGGACGCTCACGGAGTCGCGGTGGCGGCGGGGATGTTCACGCCCGCGCCCGACGGCCGGATCCGCAACACGGTCCTGGTGGCACGACCCGGACGCGCACCCCTCGCTTACGACAAGATCCACCTGTACGACGCCTTCGGCTTCGCCGAGTCGCGGACCGTGGCGCCGGGACACCGGCCGCTCGTCTTCGACGTCGGTGACTGCACGGTCGGCGTCGCCACCTGCTACGACATCCGGTTTCCCGCGCTGTTCACCGAACTCGCCCGACGCGGAGCACAGATGATCGTGGTCCCCACGTCGTGGGGTTCGGGACCCGGCAAACTCGAGCAGTGGGAGATCCTGACTCGCGCTCGGGCGCTGGACTCCACCGCCTACGTCGCGGGCGTCGGCCAGGCCGAACCCTCCGACCCCGCCATCAGAGACTCCTTGGCTCCCACCGGGATAGGTCATAGCCGACTCTCAGATCCATTCGGTAGCGTGATCGCCGACTATGACTCCGCGGTGCAGATGGGTGTCCATGACATCGATCTCGCCCTGACAGACAAGGCGCGCAGCGCGTTGGCCGTGCTGGCCAATGCCCGTGACATTCCCCGCCTGGATCGGACGAACCCGCATGACTGACTCTCCGCGCTCGTCGCATTCCTCCGACGACGAAGCCTCCGACGAGGCCGCCGTCGGCGAATCCGAGACCCGGGAGCACGTCGCTCCGGAGTCGGATGCGGCGGGGGAGCCCGCCCAGGCCGCGGGGTCCGACGAGTCCACAGGGTCCGAGGAGCCCGCGGCGACGGGCAAGCACAGCGTCCCGGACACCGACGGCGCTCTTCCCGACGACACCCCGACCGGGGAAGTCATCACCGGGCCGATTCGCTACACCTCGGACCCGGCCACACACGCCTACTCGGAGTCCGGCAAGCCGCCGACCAAGCAGATGGACGCACTCGACTCGGGGGCGTTCACTCCGGTCGCGGCAGCTCCGCCGCCACCGCCGCCGCCGTCGTCCGGTGCGCCGGTGATGACGTCGCCGTCGGCCAAGCGCGGACGCGGCCGGACGATCGGCCTCATCGTGGCCGCCGTGGTACTGCTCGTGGTGATCGCCGGCGTCGGATCCGAACTGTACGTCCGGCACAAGGTCACCAGCTGTCTGCAGACCTCCTTCGAGAACCTGACCGGAACCGGAACCGACGTCTCGGTGTCTCGGCGACCGATGCTCATGTCGGTGGTCGACGGCGACGTCCCGTGGGTCCAGGTAGACACCACCGGTGGCGGCGACTCCACCATGCAACTGCACGCCCGGGCCGAGGGGATCAGCACCGACGGCGGCACCGTGCAGTCGCTGCAGGGCAACGGGTTCCTTCCCTACGAGCGCATTCAGACGATGAGCCAGGAGGGCCAGAACGGCAGCCCGACCATCGAGTCCATCAGCGCCGATCCGTCTGCGGGGACCATCAAGATCTCCACGACGGTCAACATCACGATCATCCCGATCCCCGCCACCGTGACGCTCAAGCCGGTGGTGAAGGACGGTGCGGTCTCGTTCGAGGTGAAGGACGCGACGGCGCTGATGTTCGGTCTCCCGTCCGACTTCGCTCAGCCGATCGTCGATCAGGTCACCGCGGCGATGTTCGGTCCGCTGTTCAAGCAGATCCACGTCACCAAGCTCGACGTCGGCAAGTCGGGCATCGACTTCGCCTTCGCCGGCGACGATGTGAACCTGAAGTCGGCCGCGGAGTCGACCAACGCGTCCAGCGGTTCCGGAGGCTGCGCGGTCTAGCCGTGCCGCTCGGCAGCCGTTCTGCTGCGGCCTACTCGGGGAAGCCGTCCAGCACCGCGCGGGTGCCCGACAGCCCGAGGCGATTCGCGCCCGCGGCGATGAGGTCGGCGGCTGCTGCCGCCGTCCGGATGCCGCCGCTGGCTTTGACACCGACGCCGTCGCCGACTGTCGCTCGCATCAACTCGACCGCGCGGACGCTCGCACCGCCCGCCGGATGGAAACCGGTCGAGGTCTTGACGAAGTCGGCGCCCGCTTCGACGGCGCGCCGGCAGACCTGCACGAGACAGTCGTCGCCGACCGCGTCGAGCAGGACCGCGGACTCGACGATCACCTTGAGCACCCGGTCGCGGCCGATCGCTTCGCGGACGGTCAGGACGTCCGCGAAGACCTCGTCGTACCGGCCGTCGACCGCGGCGCCGACGTCGATCACCATGTCGATCTCATCCGCACCGGAATCCACAGCGAGGCGTGCCTCGGATGCCTTCACCAGCGAGTGATGCTTGCCCGACGGGAATCCCGCCACGACGCAGGTGCGCGCGGACCCGGTGTCGATGGGCAGCATCGACGGTGACAGGCAGATCGAGTACACGCCGAGCTCCAGACCGTCGATGATGGTGGTCTGCGCATCGGCCCGGGTCGCTTCGGGCTTCAGCAGCGTGTGGTCGACCATCGCTGCGACATCCGCTCGGGTCAGGTTGGTGTTCGTCACGGAATCGAGCTTGGCACACTGAGAACTGTGAGCAACTCGCAGATCTCCTCCGGCGACGACCGTCGCTTCGTCCTGACCCTCGGCTGCCCCGACCGCACCGGCATCGTTGCGGCCCTCTCCGGCTTCCTCGCCGGCGTGGGCGGGTGGATCACCGAGGCGGCGTACCACTCGGATCAGACCACCGGCTGGTTCTTCACCCGGCAGGCCGTCCGTGCCGATTCGATCGGGATGCCGGTGGAGGAGTTCCGCAGCCGTTTCGCCGAGGTGGCCGCGATGTTCGGGCCCGAGGCCGAATGGCAGGTGTCCGACACCGGGGCCGAGAAATCAGTGGTGCTGCTGGTCAGCAAGGACAGTCACTGTCTCACCGATCTCCTGTCGCGTGCCGAGCGCGGCGAGTTCCCGGCTCGGGTCAGTGCGGTGGTCGGAAATCATCGGGACCTGGAGACCATGACCACGCGATTCGGTGTTCCGTTCCACCACGTGCCCTTTCCCGCCGGTGGCAAGGAAGAGGCGTTCGCGGACGTGCGGGCGATCGTCGACGGTTACGACCCCGACGCGATCGTGCTCGCGCGCTTCATGCAGATCCTGCCCGCCGACCTGTGCGAAGCCTGGGCCGGCAAGGCCATCAACATCCACCACAGTTTCCTGCCGAGCTTCGTGGGGGCCCGGCCGTATCATCAGGCGTTCGACCGCGGGGTGAAGCTGATCGGCGCCACCTGCCACTACGTCACCGCCGATCTCGACGCCGGCCCGATCATCGAGCAGGACGTCAGCCGGATCAACCACGAGTACTCGGCGGCCGACATGGTGCGTCAGGGCCGAGACATCGAGACGCTCGTGCTCGCCCGCGGCGTGCGCTGGCACCTGGAGCACCGCGTGCTGGTGCACGACCGCAAGACGGTCGTCTTCCAGTAGTCCGCGACTCCCGGCGCCTATCCGGTCTTGATGTTGCGGCGCGAGGTGGCCTGATCGCGGGGGCGGACGACGATCTGATCGAGGTCGACGTGCGACGGCCGGGACGCGGTGAAGGACACGATTTCGGCGATGTCCTCGGCGACCATCGGCGTCAGCCCCTCGTACACCGACTCGGCCTTCGCGGCGTCGCCGCCGAAGCGGACGAGGGAGAACTCGGTCTCGACCATCCCGGGGCAGATCTCGGTCAGCCGGATGGGCTTGCCGAGCAGTTCCAGGCGCAGCGTCCGGTGAAGGACGCCCTGCGCGTGCTTCGCAGAGGTGTAGCCCGCGCCGTTGTCGTACGCTTCGAGTGCCGCGGTGGAGGTGATCGTGATGATGAGACCGTCGCCCGATGCCTCGATCTTCGGAAGCAGGGCCTTGGTGACGCGCAGTGTGCCGACCACGTTGGTCTCCCACATCCAGCGCCAGTCCTCGAGGTCCGCCTCCGCCACCGGGGCCAGGCCCTTGGCACCGCCCGCATTGTTGACCAGAACGTCCACGCGGTCGAGCGTCGCGGCGAAGCGTTCCACCGAGGCGGCGTCGGTGACGTCGAGGTACCTGGCGCGGCCGCCGATCTCCTGGGCGAGCGCGTCGATGCGGTCGACGCGCCGCGCGCCCAGCACCACGGTGTAGCCATCGCGGGCCAGGCTGCGCGCCGTCGCCGCACCGATACCCGAACTCGCCCCCGTGACGACCGCGATCTTGCCCTTGCTGCTGGAACTCTCGGAGCTAGTCATGGCATCGAGTCTAGTGGCGGCGGGTGCCGGCGATGCCCGGAGTCCGCGGGCCCCGAACTCGTCTGCTGATAGGTTCGACGCATGACCATCGCCGGCGTGGTGGCCGCGCCACTTCGTTTCGGATCCGGCCCTGCCGCCGCCGTTCTCAACGCTGTCCGTATCAGTGCTCCGGCGACCCGGGACCGACTTGTCGCTGACACCGGGCTCTCGGCCGCCACCGTCAACCGGCAGGTGAACGCACTCCTGGAGGCGGGCCTGGTGATCGAGCGACCCGATCTGCTCGGGCACAGCGGAGTCGGACGGCCCAAGCTGCCACTGACCCTGGACCCCGACCGGTTCTGCGTCGCGGGCATGCACATCGGTGCCCGTCGGACGGCGCTCGTCATCGCCGACGTCGGAGGCCGCACGCTGTACAGTCACGCGATCCGTACGAAGGAACTCGCGAACGCCGACGCCGCGTCGGCCGTCGATAGATTGTGCGAACTGCTCGCCGAACTCGCGGGGCGTTTCTCCGGTCGGCGGGTCCTCTGGGCGGGCGCAGCGCTCGGTGGGGTGGTCGACGACGCCACCGGCCTCGTCGACCATACGATCCTGCGCTGGCATCGGCAGCCGCTGGGGGAGCGTCTGCACGCGGCCCTCGGCGTGCCGGTGTCGGTGGCCGAACACGTTCAGGCGATGGCGGCCGCGGAATTACTGTTGGCGTCGACCGTTCAGCGCAGCGGATCGAGCCTGTTCTTCTACGCCCGTGAGACGGTCGGCATGGCCCTGATCATCGACGGCGAAGTACACCAGCCCGCGCACGGCGCGGGGACCATCGCCGGGCTCCGGGTGGAACCGGGGGTGCTGGCCGTCGAGCCGGTGGCGCCGTTGCAGTCGGTGATCGGCACGGCGGCGGTCAAGGCCGCGGCCGCCCGGCTGGACGTGGACGAGTCGGCCGGCGTGGTCGCCGACGATCGCGCGCGTGTGCTCGGCGAGGCGGTGGCGATGATGCGTGATGTGTTGAATCCCGATGCGATCACGGTCGCCGGCGATGCCTTCTCGGCCCATCCGCACGGGCTGGCTCCGGTGCAGGCGGCGTTCGACGCGGCCAGCCTGTTGCCGAGACCGCTGGAGATCGTCCCGACCTGCTTCGGAGTGCACGTACCCGAGGCGGCGGCCGTGGCCGTGGCGCTCTCCGCGGTGTACGCCGATCCACTGGGTGTCGTCGGCGGCTGAATTCATCCGGCTCGTCGAGTAGGCCGTATCGAGACTTGGAGGGTCGCTCGGTGGTCTGTTTCAGGGTTGTCGAGTAGGCCTGTGAGCGCAGCGAGCATGCCGTGTCGAGACTGCCTGTCTGGAGTTTCGACTCGCTGCGCTCGCTCAACGGGCCTGGAGGGTCGCTCGGCAGCTGTTTCAGGGTTGCCGTATCGAGACCGCCTGTGTGGGGTTTCGACTCGCTGCGCTCGCTCAACGAGCCTGGAGGGTCGCTCGGCAGCTGTTTCAGGGTTGCCGTATCGAGACTGCCTGTTTGAGGTTTCGACTCGCTGCGCTCGCTCAACGAGCCTGAGTGGTCGCTCGGTGGTCTGTTTCAGGGTTGTCGAGTAGGCGTGTGAGCGTAGCGAGCATGCCGTGTCGAGACTGCCTGTCTGGAGTTTCGACTCGCTGCGCTCGCTCAACGAGCCTGGAGGGTCGCTCGGTGGTCTGTTTCAGGGTTGTCGAGTAGGCCTGTGAGCGTAGCGAGCATGCCGTATCGAGACCGCCTGTTTGGGGTTTCGACTCGCTGCGCTCGCTCAACCAGCCTGGGGGAGGGGCGCTCAGTGCGCCTTCGCACGACCGTCAGCGGCGCAGAGCGGCCACGGTCTCCAGGACTGTCGCGACCCCGTTCGGATCCGCGACGCGGAAGTGCGCCGCCGTCGGGCCGTCTCCGACCTTGACTCCCACATCGTCCGGACCGAGGCGCGCGAAGGCCTTCTCGTCGGTCACGTCGTCGCCGAGGTAGAGCACGGCGTCCACCTCGAGCGCCGCGCGCAGGCGGTCGAGGGCGTGTCCTTTACTGGTCTCGATCACCGCGAGTTCGATGACCGCTTTGCCGTGGGTCACCTGCACCCCGTCCCACGACGCCGGACCGGACTCGGCGAGAGCGAGCGCGGCGTCGGCGTCGGCGGGGGAGGCGTTGCGCACATGAAGGGTGGTGCTGACCGGCTTCACCTCCACCGAGGTGCCGGGGAACCGGGCACTCAGACCGCGGAACTCGGCGACGATCCGCCGCAGCAGTTCGCGTTGTCCGTCGGTGACCGGATCGTCGAAGCCTTCGGCGAACTCGGCGCCGTGGCTGCCGACCAGCGTGATGTTCTCACTTGCTCCGGAGAGCGCGCGCAGGTCGGCGCGGGCCCGGCCGGACACCAGTGCCGCCGCGGTCCGCGGCGCCGCGGCGCACTGCTCCAGCGCGGCCATCGAGCGCGGTTCGGGGACGGCGTCCTCGGGCCGCGCCACGATGGGTGAGACGCACCCGTCGTAGTCGGAGGCGACGAGCACCCGCGGACGGGCGGCGAACGCTTCGAGCGCGGCCCGCAGGGCGTCGTCGAGCATCGTCTCGGTCATGCGTCGGCGGCGAGGGTGTCGAGGAAGCTGGTGGCCCACAGATCCACGTCGTTGGTCATCACCTGATCGTGGAGGATGCGCATCCGCTCACGGCGGGCCTCGGCGGGATCGGTGACGGCGGCCTCGATCGCGTCGTCGACGTCGCGGTCGTCGTACGGATTCAGCAGGTAGGCCTCGCCGAGTTCGGCTGCGGCGCCGGTGAACTCGCTCAGGACGAGGGCGCCGCCGAGATCCGCGCGCGCGGCGAGGTACTCCTTGGCGACAAGGTTCATCCCATCGCGCATCGGGGTCACGAGCATGACGTCGGCCGCGCGGAAATAGGCGAGCAACTCGTCGCGGGCCACCGGCTGCAGCAGGTAGCGGATCGGCGGGCGCGCGACGGTCCCGTATTTGCCATTGAGGTGACCGACCATCTGCTCGATGCGATTGCGCATGTCGATGTAACTGTCGACGCGCTCGCGGCTGGGGCTGGCGAGCTGCACCATCACCGTCTTCGCGGGATCGAGCCGGCCGGAAGCGAACAGCCGCTCCAGCGAGGCCAGCCGGACGTCGATTCCCTTGGTGTAATCGAGCCGGTCGACGCCGAGCAGGAGCACCTCGGGGTCACCGAGTTCGGCGCGGATCGCGACCGCGCGGTCGGCGGCGGCCGTGGCCTGCGCCGCTACATCGGCCGAATCGATGGAGATGGGGAACGAGCCGACCTTGACGGTGCGGCCGTCGTACTCCACCGCTCCGAAATCCTCCCGCGCGGTGATCGGGCCGTTCGAGGTGCGAGTGCCGAGGAGCCGGCGCGCGAGTGTCAGGAAGTTCTCTGCGCCTCCGGGCAGGTGGAAGCCGAGCAGGTCGGCGCCCAGCAGGCCCTCGAGAAGATCGGTGCGCCAGGGGAGCTGGCTGAACAGCTCGGTCGGCGGGAAGGGGATGTGCAGGAAGAACCCGATCCGCAGGTCGGGACGCGTCTCGCGCAGCATCGCGGGGACCAGGAGCAGCTGATAGTCCTGAACCCAGACCATCGCATTCGGGGCCGCAGCACTCGCGGCGGTCTCCGCGAACCGGCGGTTCACCCGGACGTACGCCTCCCACCAGTCATGCCGATACTCGGGCTTGACGAGTAGATCGTGGAACAGCGGCCACAGAGTGGCGTTCGAGAACCCCTCGTAGTAGTCCTCGACCTCTGCGGCGCTCAGCGGCACCGGGTGGATGTCGATGCCCTCGACGTCGGGCTTCTCCTCGGGGGACCCGTCCTGCGACGCGCTGCCCGACCACCCCACCCAGGCGCCCGACCGGGTCTCCAGGGTGGGGGTCAGTGCCGTCACGAGTCCGCCCGGCGAACGCTTCCAGACCACGGAGCCGTCGGGCCGGACCTTCTTGTCGACCGGAAGACGATTTGCGACGACGACGAAATCCGCACCCGTCGCAGGGTGCCCGGGGGCCGTCATCCGCGTCAGGCGGACTCGCCGGGAGCGATTCCGAGCATCGACAGCAGCATGCGGCATTCGTCGGCGTCGGTGGCGTAAGCGGCCACCACGCGGCGGGCCTTGTGTGCGGTCTCGTCGGTCACCGGCTCCAGTTCGTCATCGGCGATGTCGTCGGTCGTCTTAGCTGCCATGGCCGGGATTCTACCCGAGCCGATCAGCGGTGCCGGTCGGCGTTCGCGACGATCGCATCCCGTACGTACCGAGCCAGTCCGGGCTCGATCTCCTCGTACGAGGCGGTGAACCGCGGGTCGCTCACGTACATCTCGCCGAGGCAGGTGTGGAACTCGTGGCTGCACTCGTAGAAGCGCTCGTCGATGTGCTTGCGCGCCCGTTCTGCGGCGTCCATGGCGGCCGTGCTGTCGGCGGGTTCGCCCGCCCGCATGGCCGCGGCGAACGCCGCGTGGATCGCGTCGGTCTCCGCCTTGATCTGTTCCCAGTCGGCCTTGGTGTAGTCGCGAGTGCGGCGGGCCGACTGCTTCCACGCGTCGGTCTGCCCCCACCGCTCCTCGGCTTCGGCCTGGTACTCGTCGCGGAATCCGTCGCCGAAGATCTCTCGCATCTCGTCGGCGGTCGCTGGTCGTTGCTGCATCTGCGTCTCCATCGCTCGATCGATGGCTGCGACGAGTTCGGTCAACTCGCCCAGCCTGGACACGACGGCCTCGCGTCGCCTGCGCAGGTGATCGACTGGGTCGCCGTCGCCGTCGAGCAGTGCCGCGATCTCGTCCAGCGGCATCTCCAGCCGCCGGTAGAGGACGATGCGCCAGAGCCGGTCGAGGTCCGCCTCGGTGTAGAGGCGGTAGCCGGCTCCGGTGCGCTTGGCGGGCGACAGCAGTCCGATCCGGTCGTAGTGGTGCAGAGTGCGCACCGTGACTCCGGTCAGATCGGCCAGACGTCCCACCGTCCAGGTGGTCGTCCCCGTGCCGTCGGCCCCGTTCGTCGCCGTCATGGATTCCAGCGTGGAGGCTTACGTCGCGTGAGGGTCAAGCCGTGCGGCCGGCCGTCGCGCAGCGCGTCGCGTTGGCGCGCGAGCGCCGCGGGTAGCCGGGGCCGTTTGAGCGTGCGTGCGATGAATTCGCCGAGGGTGACTCCGGCGGCGATGGAGCAGCCGACCGCGATGGCTGTGGCCAGTTCGCCGAAGCCGGCCAGCGTCTCGCCGCTCATCACACCGTAGAGACCGCGGTACATCGCCAGACCGGGCAGCAGCGGGGTGATGCCGGCGACGGCGACCACGAGTGGCGGGACGAGGGCTCGACGAGCGGCGAGACCACCGATGAGGCCGACGACGATCGCGGCGACCGCACCCGAGACGATGGCTCCCGCGTCCGTGAGCGAGAGCCCGCTGATCACCCCGGAGGCCAGCACGCCCGCGCCGAGCGCGACCGGGATCGCGCGACGCTCGGCGTAGCTGGCGAGTGCGAAGGCGCCCGCGGCGATCGCTCCGCCGATCACGGTCGCGGCCACGTCCGACGGTCCGAACGGAGACGTCGTCGTCAGGCCCGGCAGACTCCCGCCCAGCGACTCGACCAGCCGGATCGCCATGGCGACGCCCGCCAGGATCCCGCCGGTCATCAGCACGACCTCGGAGAATCGGGCGGTGCCGGTGATCGGCGCCCCGGTGATCGCGTCCTGCACCGATCCGACCAGCGATAGTCCCGACAACAGTGCCACGATCCCCGCCGCGATGATCTGCGACGGCGCGAAACTCACGTCGAGCGCCTCGCGCCAGTGGTACAGGCCGGCCGCGGGGAGCACGGCGATGAACCCGCCGAGCATCTGCTGGAAGAAGATCGGGGTTCCGATGCGGGCCAGCCGCCGGTTGAGAGCGACGATGACGACGGTGGTCAGGAAAGCCGTCAGCACCACCAGCGTGGTACCGCCGAGAAGGATCGAGATACCCAGCGCCAGAACGCCCCAGGCCAGATTCGCGAGCCAGTACGGGTAGGGGTGAGGGGCGCTGACGATGCCGTCGACGATCCGGTGCGCGGTTCCGGGGGTGATGGCCAACTGCCGGATGCGCCGCACCAGGCGGTCGACGTGCGCGAGCCGGGTGAAGTCGAGCGACCGGTAGTGGACCGTGCGCACGGTGGTGACCGGCGGCAGAGTGGGGCCCCGCCGGGCGCTCACCAGGATGCGGTTGAACGTGACGTCCACGACGACATCCTCGAGACCGTAAATGCTTGCGACGAAAGCGATCTGGTTGCCGGTGTCGATGGCGCCGGTACCCGAGTCGAGGAGCACCGCGCCGATACGTGCGGCGAGATCGAGGACTTCGGTGATCGCGGCCTCGTCGTCGAGCGGGATCGGTTTGCGGGGTGCGACGACGATGCTGCCCGGCTCGATCGTGTCGATCGTGGCCGTGGCGTCGCCGAGAATCTTGTCGAGTCCCTGACGGAACATCGCTTTCACACGCACCCTGCCTCCTCACAGGTCAGTCGCGGAGGCGGTCCGGTGGGGCCGCCGCCTTCGATCGTGGCATCGCACGCACCGGCCCGCGAGGGTTGTCCCGCGGAGGTGCCCGAGGTAAGTCGTCGGCCCGGGGACCGGGCGTTACTGGTTCGCGGTGTGACCCTATATACTTCCGCCGCAGGCCTCCTTAGCTCAGTGGTAGAGCACTCGCCTTGTAAGCGAGCGGTCGTCAGTTCAATCCTGACAGGGGGCTCCGCCGCGGGCCTGACGCATCCGATGCGTCGGGCCCGCTCCACTCTCCCGGCGGTGCGGTCCTCAGAGGAGGACCAGCAGATCGGTCCGCAGGTCGTCGTGTGCGACGACGCTGGGATCGGTCACGTAGATCTCGACCACCGCGCGGGGCACCGCACCCCCTTTGGCGAAATGGGTCTCCATGAGCAGCTCCCACGCCGACCCGAGACCGTCGAAGCCGCCGAGGTGCGACATCACCAGGGCGCGGCCGGTGGGGAAGGTCCCGTTGTCGATGCCCTCGAGGTCGGTGGGCTCGGCTACGGGGAAACCGATCGTGACGTCGAACTCGTCGGTGACGTCGCCCTCGTAGACGGCGAAGCCCGGTCCGATCGGCCGAGCCTGCGCCAGCAGGTGGAAATGGCCGTCGAAGATCTCCGGCAGGTCGTCCATGCGGACCTCGGGAAATTCCATGGTCACCACCCGCACCGCGTCCGGCAGGGACACCTCGGTGGCTTCGAAGAACGGCTCTTCGCGCAGGATCAGGGGCAGTGAACTGGTCATGAATCCATGCTACGGCCGCGCGGCCCGGAGTCGGCACATGCTGCACACCGGTCCATCGCCCGGCAAGATGGAGGCGTGACTGACACCGTTCACGTCGTCGACACCGTCTACGGTCCGCTGCGGGGCACCAGCACACCATCGGCCGACCTGTGGCTGGGAGTCGCGTACGCGGCTCGTCCGACCGGGCCGCGACGCTGGCTGCACGCGCAGCCGCCCCGTGAGCGCAGCGAGGTCATCGACGCCCGCAACTTCGGCCCGGTGTGCCCGCAGCCGGTGATGCAGGTGATCGATCTCGGGCCGGAGGCCTTCGCCAACGAGGACTGCCTGTATCTGAATGTCGGGACGCCGCGCGGTGTGGCCGGCACCGACGCACGCCTGCCGGTGATGGTGTGGGTCCACGGCGGCGCCTACCTCTGCGGATCGGGGTCGCAGCCGCTGTACGACCCGGGGTCCCTGGTGCAGTCGTCCGTCACCCGCGGGACGCCGACGGTCATCGTCACCCTCAACTACCGGATGGGCGCGTTCGGGTTCGCCGATCTGCGTCATCTCTCGTCCGGCGACGAGACCTTCCAGGCCAATTGCGGTCTCTCGGACGTGCTCGCCGCGCTGGGCTGGGTGCGCGACAACATCGAGCGTTTCGGCGGAGATCCGGGCAACGTCACGCTGTTCGGCGAATCGGCCGGCGCCGGTGTGGTGACCACGTTGCTGGCCTCGCCCGCGGCGAAGGGACTGTTCCATCGGGCGATCGCCCAGAGTTCCCCGGCCACCACCGTGTACGACGCCGAGCGTGCCGAGCGCTACGCGAACATGCTGCTGGCCGAGCTCCCGCCCGAGTACGTGCGGCCGAGCGAACTGCGCCGGACGCCTGCGCTGGATCTGGTGAACGCGTCGTCGGCGATCTTCAACCTGGTACCCAACCGGTTCCCCGGCACCATCGCGTTCGCCCCCGTGGTGGACGGCGATCTGGTGCCGCTGGATCCGATGGAGGCCATCGTCTCGGGCGAGGCGCACCGGGTCCCGCTGCTCATCGGAACCAACCGGCACGAGACCTCGCTGTTCCGCTGGATGTCGACGCCGCTGCTTCCGGTGAAGAACGACGGTGTGGACGCGATGTTCACCCTGATCGGCACCGAGCGGCCGACGCTGCGTGTCCCCGAACCCGACCGCCTCGACTCCTCCTACCGTCACGTGCCCTCGGGAGTGCGCAGTATGGCCATCTCCCGCGACATCGGATTCCGGATGCCCGCGGTGTGGATCGCGGAGTCGCACGCCCAGGTGGCGCCGGTGTACCTGTACCGGTTCGATTGGGCCACACCGCTCCTCCGCGTCCTCGGCTACGGCGCCGCGCACGCCACCGAGGTGCCGTACGTGTGGGGCAACCCGGCGTCGAGCCGGCGTGATCCGATGTACGCGCTCGGCGGACGGGCCACCGGCGAGAAGGTGCGGCACCGGATGCAGTACCGCTGGCTCGGTTTCGCCGCGGACGGCTACCCGAACACCGGGGAGGACGGCGACGCGCTCTGGGAGGCGTACGTGCCGCAGCGCCACAGTTCGCTGTTGATCGGCGGCACCGAGGACACCCCGGTGACCGGACTGGACGACAGCACGCTGCGCGCGTGGGGAGACGAGGTGCTGAGCTTCCGATGACCGAACCCGAGTACTTCCGGTCCGCGACCCTGCACGACGGCGGATTCGCCTACGGCGCACAGACGGCGCCCGGAGCGCTGATCTTCACCGCGGGAATCTCGCCACTCGACGCCGACGGCGCGATCGTGGGCGCGAACGACCCCGAGGCGCAGGTCCGCCGCGCCGTCGAGTGTCTCGACGTCCTGCTCGCGGAGCGGGGCGCCGCGCGATCGGGAATCGTGAAACTGACCGTCTACGTCGCGGCCGCCGGTGCCGACGAGCTCGGCGCCGTGTGGCTCGCGCTGGACACCGCGTTCGACGCGACTCCGCCGTCGATAGTCCTCGGGGTGTCGGCGCTGCCCTACCCGGGGCAGCGGGTCGAGATCGAGGCGGTCGTCGCGGTCTCGGGCGGCCACATCCCGCACGCCCCGGTCGAGCGGGGCTCGGTGTGACCGCCCGACCGCGCGTCGGCGACGGTCAGCGGCGCGCTCGGCTGCTGCGTCGTCATCTGCTGGACGGCTCCGCCGGACACCGGGTCACCGAGGTCGCCGACGCCGTCATCGGACTTCATGCCACCGTGCCGTCGACGGTCCACCTGGCGGCGTGGGCCCGGGGTGCGGCGCCCGACCCGCAGACGGTGGAGACCGCGCTGTACGACGAGCGCTCGGTGGTCAAACAGCTCGTGATGCGCCGGACGCTGTTCGTGATGACCCGGCCGGTGCTCGCCGAGGCGGTCGGCGCGATCGGGCCCCGGGTGGCAGCTTCGGAACGGACGAACATGCTTCGCGATCTGCGTCGCGACGACGGCCCGGACCATCCGGAGGCGTGGATCGAGCGGGCGCGCGAGGCGATTCTCGCGGAGCTCTCCGACGGGGCCGCCCTTTCGGCACCGGAGTTGCGGAGACGGTTGCCGGAGTTCGACATCGAGATCATGCGCGACCACGGCAAGTCGTACGGCGGACCGTCGCCGATGCTGCCCCGAATGCTCAACCATCTGGCTGCACGGGGAGAGGTGGTGCGCGGCCCGAACGCCGCCGACTGGCACCGCTCGCGGCCGTCGTGGACGTCGATGTCGTCGTGGCTGGGGGCGCCCCTGCCGCATGTCGACGAGGCGGCGGGGCACGTCGCACTGGTGGAGCGGTGGCTGCGCCGGTACGGTCCGGGCACCGAAGCCGATCTGGTGTGGTGGCTCGGCACCACCAAGACCGCGGTGCGCGCCGCACTGGCATCGCTGCCGGTGACCGAGGTGGAACTGGACTCGAGTGCCACGGGCTATCTGATGTCCGACGATCTCGCGGAGGTGGAGCCGGTGCCGCCGCGGGCACTGCTGCTGCCCGGCCTGGACCCGGCCACCATGGGCTGGCGGGAGCGCGACTTCTATCTTGGATCCCACGGTCCGGAGTTGTTCGACCGCACCGGCAACGGAGGACAGACGGCCTGGTGGGACGGGCGGATCGTCGGCGGCTGGGTGCTGACCGAACAGGGGGTGAGGGTGGTTCCGCTCGAAGACCTTCCCGCCGAGGCCCGCGACGCGCTCGCCGAGCGGGCCGACGAGCTCACCCGGTGGCTGGGGGACGATCGGCCGGCGCCGGGATTCCCGTCGCCGCTGATGCGGCAGCACGGCCGGGCGCGACCCTCACAGTGATCTCCCAGGTTCTTGCCAGTCGGACCGCCGGAGGGGCAGGCAAGCTGGAACCATGACTTCTGCTGACAAACCCGCCAAGGTCCTCGTCGTCGACGATGAGGAGAACATCAGGGAACTGCTGTCGGTGTCGTTGAAATTCCAGGGATACGAGGTCGTCGCCGCCGCCGACGGACCGCGCGCGCTCGACGTCGTCCGTACCTTCAAGCCGGACGTGCTGGTCCTCGATGTGATGATGCCGGGGATGGACGGGTTCGGCCTGCTCCGGCGCCTGCGGGCCGACGGTGTGGACGCCCCGGCCCTGTTCCTCTCGGCCCGGGACTCGGTGGAGGACAAGGTGAACGGACTCACGATCGGCGGCGACGACTACGTCACCAAGCCGTTCAGCCTCGAGGAGGTGGTGGCGCGGCTGGCCGTTCTGCTGCGGCGCAGCGGCTTCGGCGAAGGCGAGGCGCAACCGACTCGAATCGTCTTCTCCGATCTGGAACTCGACGACGAGACGCACGAGGTGTTCAAGAACGGTGAACTGGTCTCGCTCTCACCGACCGAGTTCACCCTGCTCCGGTACTTCATGGTCAACGCCGGGACCGTGCTGTCGAAGCCGCGGATCCTCGACCACGTGTGGAGCTACGACTTCGGCGGTGACGTGAACGTCGTCGAATCGTACGTCTCCTACCTGCGCCGCAAGATCGACACCGGGCCCAAGCGGCTCATCCACACGCTGCGCGGCGTGGGATACGTGATGCGTGAGCCCCGCGAATGACGATGAATCCGCCCGGCGTCGGCCCCGCTCCGCAACCGCCCGGCCCACCCCCTCCGCATCCGCACCTGCCGCACCGTGGCGGGCGCCGCGGTGTGCCGCTGCGGATCTCGCTGGTGGTGCTGACCGCCGTCCTCGTCGCCCTCGGTCTGGTGTTCTCCGGTTTCGCGGTCACCTCGGCGATGCGCGGCAACCTCATCTCGCGTACCGACGCCGGGCTGGACGACGCCGTCAACGGCTGGGCCCGGCCCCGCGATCTCTCCACCGACCACCGGACCGGCCCGCCCGGCCCCAAGCGCCCGCCGTCGCAGTACTACGTGTCCACGGAACTGCCGACCGGAATGACCCTGACGATCAGCGACTTCTCGTCGAGCCCGGACCTGAGTTCACTGCCCGACGGCGACGCGGCGCCGACGACCGTCGACTCCGCCGGCCCGGGGCCGCAGTGGAGGGTCATCAAGCGGCAGTCGGACTTCGGGTCCACGGTGGTGGCGATCCCGCTCACCGACGTCCAGGAGACGATGAACCGTCTCATCTGGCTGCAGGTGGGGATCGGCGCCGTCGTGGTGATCGTGATCGGCGTGCTCAGCTCGCTGCTCGTACGGTCGAGCCTGCGCCCGCTGCGCCGAGTGGAGGAGACCGCGCACGCGATCGCGGGAGGCGACCTGCACCGGCGAGTCGCCGAAGCCCCGGAGAACACCGAGGTGGGCAGTCTGGGCCGGTCGGTGAACGCCATGCTGACGCAGATCCAGGCGGCCTTCGCGGCGACTGCCCGATCCGAGCAGCAGGCCCGGCGGTCGGAGGAGAAGATGCGCCGGTTCGTCGCCGACGCATCGCATGAGCTGCGGACACCGCTCACGTCCATCAAGGGGTTCTCCGAGCTGCTCTCGATGGGCGCGGTGGACTCCGGCGACGCGGTCCGCCGGATCTCGTCGGAGGCCGACCGGATGAGCCTGCTCGTGGAGGACCTGCTGATCCTCGCGCGGCTCGACGCCCAGCGCCCGCTGAACCGCGGCGAGGTGGAGATCGTGCCGTTGGTGGCCGACGCCGTCGAAGGGGCGCGGGCCGGCGCGCCCGGATCGGACATCGCCTTCGACGTTCCGTCCGCCACCGGCGATCCGGTGGTGGTCGGCGACGTCGCCCGGCTGACACAGGTGGTGCGCAATCTGGTCGGGAACGCCGTCGCCCACGCGGGGCCGGACGCGCACATCCGGGTGGTCGTGGAATCGTCGCCGTCGGACGTGCGGGTCACGGTGGTCGACGACGGACCGGGAATGACATCCGAGGACGCCGAGCATGTCTTCGAGCGCTTCTACCGGGGCGATCACTCCCGCCACCGGGAGGTCCCGGGGGCCGGGAACGGACTCGGCCTCTCCATCGTGGCGGCGCTCGTCGACGCCCACGGCGGCCGGGTCGGGGTCGACACCGCACCGGGCGAGGGCGCGCGATTCTGGTTCATCCTGCCCCGGATCGACACCGCGGGATTCGCCGGCGCCGCCGGAACCGACGAGCCGGACCACCCGCCTGCGGAGGTCTGAGGCTCGTCCTACACTCGGGTCATGCCTTCGGTCTTCACGCACATCATCAACGGCGATCTGCCGGGCCGCTTCGTCTGGAAGGACGGCGTCTCGGTCGGCTTCATGACCATCGCGCCGGTCACTCCGGGGCACGTGCTGGTGGTGCCGCGCAAGGAGATCGATCACTGGGAGCAGATCGACACGCCCACGTTCACGCATATGACCGACGTGTCGCAGAAGATCGGCCGAGCGGTCAAGGACGCCTTCGACGCCCCGCGGATGGGCATGCTGATCGCCGGTCTGGAAGTGCCGCACCTGCACATCCACGTGTTCCCGGCGCACTCGCTGGAGTCGTTCGATCTGACCAAGGCCGACCAGAATCCCTCGCCGGAGTCGCTCGACGACGCCGCCGAGCGGATTCGCGTCAGCCTGCGCGCGCTCGGCTACGGGGAGAACGTCCCGGACTGAGCCGTCGCGGCCGCGCCTCACGCGGTCTTGTGGACCACCAGCGGCAGGACGGCGGAGGCCCCGGACTCGCGCAGTGCCGCGGCGGCGAGGGTGACCGGCCAGCCGGACCCGGTCTCGTCGATCACCAGGAGCACCGCGCCCGACACAGCGGGCATGGGCCCGAGGTGGTCGCGCCAGTACGCCGCCTCGTCCGCGCCGGTGGCCTCTCGACCGGGCCGCGGGCCGGGCCGCACCGGGAGCGCGTCGCCGGTGCGGCGGCCCACCTCGCGCAGTCGTTGAGCGAGGGTAGCGGCCAGCGTGCCGCCCGTGAGGTCGAGCGAGTAGATCACGTCCGGCCGCACTCCCGACGATCGTCCCCACTGCGCGACCACGGTCACGGCGGCTTCGGCGAGAGCGCTCGACGCCTCCGAGTCGCCCGCCTTCGCGGCGTCGAGGACATCGCGCCACTGGGGTGCGTCGGCGAAGGCCAGCACCCGTCCCGGTTCGGCCATGGCGCCGGGCGGGATCCGGCCGCGGCTGCCGAAGGCGCCGCCCGGCCACATCTTGCGGGGTTCGAGGAGTTCGGCGTCGCGCCGCAGCACGGCTCCGACCTCGGCGACGATCCGGGTCTCCGGTGCCTCCGCGAGCCCGGGGGTGATCTCGCCCCGGCACACCGAGCAGCGCCCGCAGTCCTGGGAGCGAGGATCGTCGAGGGACTCGGTCAGCAGACGCATGAGGCACTTCTCGCCGCGGATGAACGAGCGCATGATGTCGGCCTCGCGACGCCGGACGGCGAGGACGCCCTCGTAGTGCTCGGCGTCGTACACCCAGGGCTTCCCGGTGACCGACCACCCCTCGCTCGATCGCTCGACCACTCCGTCGACCGCCAACTGTTTGCACATCAGTTCCACACGGCCGCGGCGGATACCGGTCGCGGACTCCAGGCCCGGGACCGTCATCGGGCCGTCGGTGTCGCCCAGCGTCTGCAGCAGTCGTTCCATGCGCGCCGGGTCGGGGATCGTCGCGGTGGCGAAATGCTCCCAGATCGCGTCGTCGAGCCGGGAGGCGAGGAGCATCACCACCGCCTCGTCGAGCGCACGGCCGGCACGGCCCACCTGCTGGTAGTACGAGACCGGAGACGGCGGGGCTCCCACATGCACGACGAACCCCAGATCCGGTTTGTCGAAACCCATCCCGAGCGCCGACGTCGCGATGAGAGCTTTGACGCGGCCCGCGAGCAGATCGTCTTCGAGGCGATGCCTTTCCTCGGCGGGCAGTCCGCCGGTGTAGGCCGCGACCGCGAGTTCGTCCCCGTGGACGGCGCGGATCGCCCGGACAAGGCGATCGGCGTCCGCGACGGTGAGCACGTAGACGATTCCGGAACCGGGAAGCATCGGTAGTTCCTGTGCTACCCAGGCGTACCGCTGCAGTGGGTCGAGTCCATCGATCACGTTGAGATGCAATGACTTCCGTGCCAACGGGCCGCGCAGGACAAGCGTGGCGTCGCCGAGCTGCGCCGCGACGTCGTCGGTGACGCGGGCGTTGGCGGTGGCAGTGGTCGCCAGCACGGAGGTCTGCGGATTCAGCCGCTGCAGCACGTCCGACACGCGCCGGTAGTCGGGACGGAAGTCGTGTCCCCAGTCGGAGATGGCGTGGGCCTCGTCGATCACGACCAGTCCGAGCCGCCCGGCGAGAGCTTCGAGCACGCGGCGACCGAAGCCCGGATTGGCGAGCCGTTCGGGCGACACGAGCAGTACGTCGAGCGAACCGTCGAGCAACGCGCTCTCGATGGCCGACCATTCGTCGATATTCGCCGAATTCACTGTGGCAGCACGCAGTCCGCCGCGCGTGGCCGCCGCCACCTGGTCGCGCATCAGCGACAGCAGTGGCGAGACGATGAGGGTCGGTCCGCCGCCGGCCGCACGGATGACGGCCGTGGCCGCCCAGTACACGGCGGACTTGCCCCAGCCGGTGGCCTGCACCACGAGCACGCGGGCGCCGGGCGCGGCCAGGGCTGCCACCGCAGTCTCCTGGTCCGCCCGCAGCCGGGCGTCGGGGCCGGCGAGCGAGGTGATGACCTGATCGGCGATCTCCCGCTGCGGGGGAGTGAGCTGCTGCGGTGGGGACGTGACCATGGCGCCCAATGTATCGCCGCTCCCGGACTGTAACGACTCCGTCATCCACAGGAATCTCCCAGCAGTGGCCCAGGGCCGCGGGAGCGAACCGCACGATTCTCGTAGCCATGACAGAAGTTCTGAGCCGGGCATCGACCGAGGGCGAGTCGGTGCCCGACCGACCGGTCCTCGATGTGGTGATGCCGGTCTACAACGAAGAAAACGATCTGGAGCAGTCGGTTCGCCGGCTGCACCGCCATCTGGCCGACAGCGTGCCGTATCCGGCGCGGATCACTGTGGCCGACAATGCGAGTACGGACTCGACCCTTGCGATCGCGCTGAGACTGCAGGCGGAGATCCCGGGCGTTCGCGTGGTCCACCTCGACTTGAAGGGGCGGGGGCGGGCGCTCAACCACGTCTGGCGCGACAATGACGCTCAGATCGTCGCGTACTGCGACGTCGATCTCTCCACCGACCTCAATGCGCTGATGCCGCTCATCGCCCCCTTGATCTCGGGGCACTCCGACATCGCGATCGGCACTCGGCTGTCGCACTCGTCCCGGGTGATCCGGGGCGCCAAGCGGGAGTTCATCTCGCGCTCGTACAACCTGATCCTGCGCACCGCGATGGGCGCCCGCTTCTCCGACGCGCAGTGCGGCTTCAAGGCGATGCGCACCGATGTGGCCCGCGGACTGCTGCCGTACGTCGAGGACACCGGATGGTTCTTCGACACCGAACTGCTGGTTCTCGCCGAACGCGTCGGTCTGCGAATCGCGGAGGTTCCGGTGGATTGGATCGACGATCCCGACAGTTCAGTCGACATCGTCGCCACCGCGATCGCCGATCTGCGCGGGTGCGCACGCGTCGGCTGGGCGCGCGCCACCGGTCGGATCCCGGTGGCCGAACTGCGCAAGACACTCGGACGGGATCGATTGCCGGGGCCGGTGATCGACGGTGTGCCGCACGGAATGGTCGGTCAGCTGGCCCGGTTCTGCGCCGTCGGCCTGGTGTCGACGGTGGCGTTCGCGCTTCTGTATCTCCTGTTGCGGCCGGCCGGTGCACAGGCCGCCAACTTCCTGGCGCTGGCGATCACCGCGGTGCTGAACACCGCGGCCAACCGCCGCTTCACCTTCGGCGTCCGCGGGCGCCAGGACCGGGCGCGGCACCACCTGTTCGGGTGGGGTGTGTTCCTCTTCGGCTGGGCGGTGACGGCGGGTTCGCTCTTCGCGCTGCACCGCTGGAACCCGGATGCCGGCCGCGCACTGGAACTGACCGTACTGGTCGCCTCCAACCTCGTCGCCACCGCGACACGTTTCGTCGGGCTGCGGTGGGTGTTCCGCCGGCGCCCCTCCGTCGCGGCGCCGGCCGAGCAGACCTCTATCGAACGGAGTGCCGCATGACTGCGACCGTCCTCGATCGGCCGCAACCGGCCGAACCCCTGCCCGATGATCCCGACCGGACGCGCAGTGCGCTGTGGCGCCGGCTGTCGCTGGCGGCGCTGCTGGTGGGGACCACCGTCCTCTACCTGTGGAATCTCTCGATCAACGGTTGGGCGAACTCCTTCTACACGGCTGCGATCCAGGCGGGTTCGCAGTCGTGGAAGGCGTGGTTCTTCGGGTCGTCCGACATGGCGAACTCGATCACCGTCGACAAGCCGCCCGCATCCCTGTGGATCCCCGCGCTGTCGGTGCGAGTCTTCGGCCTCAACTCGTGGTCGGTGCTGGTCCCCGAGGTGCTGATGGGTGTCGGGTCGGTGGCGCTGCTGTACTTCATCACCCGCCGCTACTTCGGCCACTGGGCCGGCATCGGTGCGGGCGCCGTGTTGGCGCTGACCCCGGTGGCCGCGATGATGTTCCGGTTCGACAACCCCGAGGCCCTGCTGATCCTGCTCATGATCGCGGCGTGCGGCGCGGTGCTGCGCGCGATGGAGCCCGGCGCGAAGAGCGTGTGGTGGATGGTCGCGGCAGGCACGGCGGTCGGATTCGGTTTCCTCACCAAGCAGCTGGAGGTGATGCTGATCGTTCCGGCGATGGCCGTGACCTACCTGGCGTTCGGTCCCGGACGGTGGCTGCGTCGCATCGGGCATCTGTTCGCCTCACTGGGTGCGCTGATCGTGAGTGCCGGCTGGTGGGTCCTGGCCGTGGAACTCTGGCCGGCGTCGAGCCGTCCGTACATCGGCGGTTCGCAGAACAACTCGATCCTCGAGCTGACGTTCGGCTACAACGGTCTCGGCCGGCTCGACGGGAACGAGAAGGGCAGCGTGGGCGGTGGCGGACGCGCTCGCGAGATGAGCGGCGCGGCAGCCGAGATGTTCGGCCAGGGCGGTCCGGGGGGTCCCGGCGCCGGCGGCCCGGGCGGCGGCATGTGGGGCTCCACCGGCTGGCTCCGGATGTTCGAGCCGGCGCAGGGCGGTCAGATCGCCTGGCTGATCCCGTCGTCCCTGATTCTGGGAGTGGCGGCGCTGGTTCTGATCGGGCGGGCCTCACGTACCGATCTGCGGCGTGCCTACTTGAGCGTCTTCGGACTGTGGATGCTGATCATGGTCGGCGTCTTCAGCTTCATGGCGGGCATCTTCCACAGCTATTACACGGCGGCCATCGCTCCCGCTCTGGCGGCGGTGATCGCGGTGTCGGCGGTCGTGTGCTGGCGCGAACGGGCCGCGTTGTGGGTTCGGCTGGTGCTGGCCGCCGCGACGTGGACCGCGGCGATCTGGGGATTCGTGCTGCTGAACCGCTCGGCCGATTTCGTCCCGTGGCTGCGGTTCGTCGTCCTCGTCGTGGGGATCGTCGCGGGAGCGCTGATGCTGGGGGCTCAGCGTGGCGTGCTCGCCGCGGTCGCTGCGTCGCTCGCGGTTCTCGCCGGCCTGGCGGGTCCGCTCGCCTACACGGTCGACACGGTGACCACGGCTAAGCAGGGCTCGATCATCAGCGCCGGTCCCCAGGTCGAAGGCGAATTCGGGCCGGGGGGCGGGCACGGTCGGCACGGCCGGTTCAACGGCGCGTTCGGGCCACCGGGAGCGGGCCGGACGCAGGCCGGTGCACGTGGCGGATTCCCCGGCATGGGCGGTGCGCCGGGAATGGGCGCCCCGGGCCAGGCGGGCGGAGGTCCCGGAGCCTCACCGGCGGGCGGCCTGCTGAACGGATCCACGCCGTCTGACGAGATGGTCGCGGTCCTGCGGAACGACGCCGATCGGTACACGTGGGTCGCGGCGGCAATCGGTTCCAACGAGGCCTCCGGCTATCAGATCGCCAGCGGATACTCGGTGATGCCGATCGGCGGGTTCAACGGGACCGACCCGTCGCCGACCCTGGACCAGTTCAAGCAGTACGTCGCCGACGGCAGGATTCACTACTTCATCTCGGGCGGCCGGGGTGATCGCGGTGGTGAGGGCTTCGGCGGAATGCCCGGCATGGGGGAGAGCGGGACGTCGTCGGAGATCAGTTCGTGGGTCAAGGAGCACTTCACCGCCACGACGGTCGACGGTGTGACTCTCTACGACCTCACGTCGCCGAAGAACTGACCGATGGTGCTCCGGGGACGCCGCGTCGCCGGAGCACCGTCGTTCTTCTCGCCCGGGTGGGACGATGGTTGTGTGTCGTCCACCAGACGCCTCTCGCAGGATCACCTGCGCACGATGCTGGCCGTGTACCGGTCGGGGTCGTTTCATGCGGCCGCTCGGCACCTGGGGGTCTCGGCACCGACGGTCGCCAACCACATCCACCTGGTCGAGGACCATTTCGGCGTCCGGATGTTCGAGCGGAGCGCCGACGGCACGGTGCCGACGGTCGCGGCTCACGAGATCGCCGCACAGATCGCGACGCATCTCGACGAGATCGACCGCCTGATCGCCGGTGATCTGCGTCGGTCTCCGACCGGCGGTCTCATGGTCTCGCTGGGCGGACCGTGCGAGTTCGTCACCGAGCAGTTGCTTCCGGCGCTCGCCGGCGACACTACGCGTCTGCCGCGAATCGCCTTCGAATTCGGTGATTCGCGGCGGATGCTTGCCGAACTCGACGCCGGGCGGCTCGACCTCGCGGTGGTCTCCGGGATCCGGCCGAGCGGAGCCGGAGTCCGGGCGTGGCCGGTGGCCCGGGAGCGGTTCTGGCTGGTCGCGGCACCGGGACTGACCGACGGGACCGAGCCGCCCGCCGAACTGGATGCGGCCGGTCTGATCGCTTACGACGATCACCTCCCGCTGCTGCGGCGGTATTGGAACACGGTGTTCGGAGTCGATCCGCGGTTCGATCCGACGATCGTCCTGCCCGATCTGGTGGCGATGAAGGCCGCGGCGCTCGCCGGGCTCGGCGTCACCGTCCTGCCGAGCTATCTGGTTCACGAGGAGGTCCGGAGCGGGGCCCTGGTGCGACTGGACCGCCGTCGGGACCCGCCGAGCAGCACGGTGTTCCTCGCCGCGGGCGAACCCGCGCTCGCGGCTCGCCCACCACTGCTCCGGTTCGCCGAACTGCTGGTGGATCGGATCACCGGGTACCAGGAGAACGTGACGCAGTAGCGCCACCGGCGGATGCGGGGGCGACCGCGCGCGGCGCGCAGTCGCTCCGCCGGTTCCTTGGCCCCCGATGCGGTGGGCTCTACGGTGTTCGACGTGAGCGTGTCGACCACCATCCGGCGCATGTCCGGACGCGATCCGGCCGAGGACGGCCGGGCCGCCAGCGATCTGGAGGTCTTCTACGACCTCGTCTTCGTCGTCGCCTTCTCGATCGCGGGCGCCCAATTGGCGGAGTACCTCGCCGAGGGGCACTACCGTGCGGCCGTGATCGGCTACGCCATCGCCACCTTCGCCGCGGTGTGGGCCTGGATCAACTTCGCCTGGTTCTCCTCCGCCTTCGACACCGACGACTGGGTGTACCGGCTGCTGACACTGGTGCAGATGGTCGGCGTGGCGATCATCGCGATCGGGTTGCCGCCGGTGTTCGCGTCGATCGACGCGAACCGCCACGTCGACCTCGCGGTGGTGGTGATCGGCTACATCGTGATGCGCGCCGGAATGATCGTGCAGTGGCTGCGGGCGGCCGTACAGGCTCCCGAATACCGCGCCACGTGTCTGACGTACGCGCTGATGACGACCGTCGCGCAGGTGGGCTGGGTGGCGGTCGCCGCGGTCTCGATGACGCTCGGGCCCACGCTCATCGCGATCGCGGTGTGCATGGTGGCCGAACTGCTGGGACCCGCGATCGCCGAGACACGGTTCCGGGCCACTCCCTGGCACCCCGGGCACATCGTCGAACGGTATTCGACGCTGGTGGTGATCACCCTCGGCGAAGGTGTGGTCGGGACGGTCGCGGTGCTGCAGGCGGTCATCGGGCGAACCGGCTGGAGCACGGAGACCGCGGTGCTCGGCCTGACGGCGATGGGCGTCACGTTCGCCATGTGGTGGCTGTACTTCCAACTCGAGGTGGGGCGCCCGCTGGCGGCGCGGCCGGGAATGGCCTTCGTTTTCGGCTACGGCAGCATGCCGATCGTCATCGGCTGCGCGGCCGTCGGCGCCGGCCTGCACGTGGTGGCGATGTGGCTGGAGGGTGAGGCCGAGATCTCCCAAGCTGCGGTCTACGGTGCCGTCGCGGTGCCGTTGGCGGTGTTCTGCCTGGGTACGATCGTCATGTTCTATCTGCTGGCAGGCGCCGACCGGCTGCTGATCCCGCTGTTCCTCGCGGCGTCGGTGCCGCTCATCGCCGGCGGGGTGCTGGCCGTGTCCGGCGTGGGGTTGCTCGCCTGCGTGGTGGTCGGGTGCCTGACTCCGGTCCTGCCGTTGCTGTTGGTGGAGGCGTCGGCTCGCCGACGCTGATCCACCCGGTCGACGGCATCGCGCCCCCGTCGCCGGGCGGTGGCATCGCCGTCGGGCCGGACCCACTACCCTGAACGGCGTGCGCGTACTCGTGATCGGCTCGGGCGGCCGCGAACATGCCCTTCTCCTCGGACTCGACCGCGATCCGTCGGTGACGCAGTTGCATGCGGCGCCCGGCAACGCCGGTACGGCCGCGCTGGCCACCAACCACTCCGTCGACGTCGCGTCGGCCGACGCCGTCGTGGCACTGGCTCGGGAGATCGACGCGGATCTGGTGGTGATCGGCCCCGAGGTCCCGTTGGTCCTCGGGGTGGCCGATGCCCTGCGCGAAGCAGGCTTCGACACCTTCGGTCCGAGTGCCGCGGCCGCGCAGATCGAGGGGTCCAAGGCCTTCGCCAAGGACGTGATGGCCGCGGCGGGCGTGCGCACCGCCCGAGCGGAGATCGTCGACAACCCCGCCGACCTGGATGCCGCGCTGGACCGCTTCGGTCCCACCTGGGTGGTGAAGGACGACGGTCTGGCCGCAGGCAAGGGCGTCGTGGTGACCTCCGACCGCGATGCGGCGCGTGCCCACGCGGCCGACTGCCTCGAACACGGACATCCGGTGCTGCTCGAGAGTTTCCTCGACGGTCCCGAGGTGTCGCTGTTCTGCCTGGTGGACGGTGAGACGGTGGTCCCGCTGCTGCCCGCGCAGGATCACAAGCGCGTCGGCGACGGCGACGCCGGACCCAACACCGGCGGAATGGGCGCGTACACGCCGCTTCCGTGGCTGCCGCAGTCGATGGTCGATCGGATCGTCGACGAGGTGTGCGAACCCGTCGCCGCGGAACTGGTCCGGAGGGGCACGCCGTTCTCCGGTCTGCTGTACGCCGGCCTGGCGATCGGCTCCGACGGGCCCGCAGTGGTCGAGTTCAACTGCCGCTTCGGCGACCCCGAGACACAGGCGGTGCTCGAACTGCTCGAATCGCCGCTGGGCGAGGCGCTGGCCGCGACCGCTCGCGGTACGCTCGCCGATCTGCCGCCGCTGCGGTGGCATGACGGTGCGGCCGTGGTGGTGGTCCTCGCGGCGGAGAACTACCCGGGCCGTCCCCGGACCGGCGACGCGATCACCGGCGCCACAGCCGAAGGCGTACTGCATGCGGGAACAGCGGTCGCCGCCGACGGCCGGATCGTCTCCTCCGGGGGGCGTGTGCTGTCGGTGGTCGGCCGCGGCGCCGATCTGGCGTCCGCGCGGGCGCAGGCCTACGAGCGGCTGGCCGGAGTGCGGCTGCCGGGCGCGCATTTCCGGACCGACATCGGCAAGGCCGCCGAAGACGGACTCATCTCCATCTGATCGCGCGCGTCCTCCGCCCGAATGACGCGGGGTCACGCCGCTTCGCATGCCGTCGATCTATCCCGTGAGGTCGGGAGATTCGAGGGAGGCGACGATGAGGATCAGTCAATCGGTGCGAGGGGTGACCGCGGTGGCGGCGCTCGGTCTGGCATTGACCGCATGCACCACCGCCGGCACGGCGACCGACGCGGCACGCTCTGCGACCACCGCGGAGTCGACGGTGCCGAGCCAGTCGCGACACGGTTCCGACCCGAAGCCGGATGCACAGCAGCCGACCGCACAGCAGCAGGAGACGGTCGACGAACCCGGTGTGCAGCCGCCGGCGGCGCCCGACCGGGACGTCCGGAGCACGCCCGTCGCCCAGACCACATCGGTCGCCGATACCGATTCCGATACCGACGCCGGCCGGCCGGGCAGTGGTCACGGGCTGTGCTTCGACCTGAACTCGGCGCTCGCCCGGGATGCGATCGCGACGCTGGGACCGGACTCGAACGGCGGATCGTGGGTGCCGCGGGGTGCCAGCGAGCACCCGCTGGCGCACGGCTGCGGACTGGACTGGATGCTCGTGGACGGCAGCGGATTCAACGACGCCACCTACACCTCGAGGGTTCTGCTGTTCGCCGGCGGCCAGTATCTGGGGACCGTGGAGCCGCACGAGTACTCGTACACCTCGGTCGCCGGCGACACCCTGAACTCGGTCACCGTCCGGTACCGGTGGCTGCGCGACGACGATCCGTTCTGCTGCCCGCAGGGCGGTCCGACCGATGTGACCGCGACACTGTCCGGCGGGGCAGTGGTTCGAAGCGGCCAGTTCCCGCCCTCGGTCTGACGCCGGGGCCGCTCGTCGATCTCGATCAGCGCGCGAGATTGCGGCCGAGGAACTCCACCTGATCGGGCAGCACCGACCGCCAGAACCGGTTGGTGTGTCCGCCGGGCGTGGTGGAGAAGGCGGCGGGAGGATGCAGGTCCGCGGCCCATTGCCGGGTGTAGGTGTAGAACTGGTCGGCCATGCCGATCGAGATCATCAGCGGGATCTTGCTGAACGCGTGTTGCTGCCCGAACAACGAATTGGCCTGGTAGTCGGCGTAGGAATCGAACGCCCGGGGCGGGAAGTTCGCGGGGTCGGCCCACATCGCCGGGGAACTCACGGCGATCGCCGCGACCCGCGGTGCGCCGATGAGAGCGCCGAGTCGGAGCGCGCCGTATCCGCCCATCGACCAGCCGTAGAGACCGATGCGGTCGGTCCGGAGGTTCAGCCGCTGGTCGCCGTCCAGCATCGGAATGAACTCGTCGACGATCATCGCGGCGCCGTCGGTGCCGTCGGTGCGAGCGTGGAAATAGTTGCGTGCCACGTCGACGCTCGCCACCGCGAACGGCGGGTTCCCCGCGTCCACGTACTGCTGAACCACGCCCTGGATGTTGAGCGCCTTGCTGAAGATGCTGCGCTCGTCGGTGTTCAGCGCGTGGGCCACTATGACCACCGGGAGTTCGCCGGTCACACCGTTGGGGCGGCTCACCGCCCACCGGGTGTCGCGGCCGGCCATCTTCGTCGAGACGAAGCTGCCGGTCAGTACGGGCGGATCGTTCGGGATCTCCGGGGGATCGGTCTGCACCGGAAGTCGGTCGTCGCCGCCGACGTTCGCGGCGTCGCGAGGGACCAGCGGATCGGAGGTGCTGCAGGCCGCGACCCCGCCGAGCGCGGCCAGCCCGGCGACCCCGGTCAGCAGCGAACGCCGGGACAGCGCACGCCGCGAAGTCGCCGAATCGTCGGCGACAGTCGCGGCGGATTGGCGGGAGGGATCGCGCAAGACCATGTCGGGAAGCGAGTCTACCGCGTGGGGCGACTCGGTTCCGACGACGTACGAGCGGTCCCTCCCAGCCCTCGGCGCTCGGACGCGGGCCGGCTCAGTGAGCGGCCGACCGCGGATCGGGGCAGGTGCAGCGGCGGTCGGCGGGGACCGGGCCCATCACGTCGGCGACGTGTTCACCACAGCCGTCCCAAGTGATCTTTCCGCACTTACCGCAGGTGACGGGGAAGCACATGTCGAGTCCTTTCAGGGGGTGTCTGCTGATCGTTGACTACTGCTCGTTCAGGCGCCGGCCGACAGCGATTCGACGGCGGCGGTGAGCCTGGCGGTCGCCTCGTCCGCAACGTCGGCGAGGCCGGGGTTGTCGACCACGGTCACCATCAGTTGCGGGTTCATCGCCTCGACGATGCTGCGTCCCGGATCGTCGGTGTCGGCGCGGACGACGACGTTACAGGGCAGGAGGAGCCCGATCTGCCGCTCGGCGGTCACCGCTCGGTGGGCGAGGGGAGGGTTGCACGCGCCGAGGATCACGTAATCCTCCATCTCCGCGCCGATCTTCGTCTTGAGGGTAGCCGCCATGTCGATCTCGGTGAGGACGCCGAAGCCCTGGGCGGACAACGCTTCGCGCGTTCGGGCGACGGCCTCGTCGAGCGGGGCGTCGACGGTGGTGGAGATGGCGAGTTTCATGTCTTCCTCCGGGGTTCGGTCGGTGCGGTCGGGGCAGGGCGGGTAGTTCAGGCGAGGGTGAGGAAGAGCTTCTCGAGGGTCTCCATGTCGGGAGCGTCGTCGTTCTGGTCGCTCAGGCACTCGCGCAGGTTGGTGGCGATGATCTTGAAACCGGCGCGGTCGAGGGCGCGGGACACCGCTGCGAGTTGCGTGACGATGTCCTTGCAATCGCGCCCGTCCTCGATCATCGCGATCACGCCGCCCAACTGTCCCTGCGCGCGGCGCAGCCGGTTCAGTACGGCCGTGGTCGACTCGTCGTCACTGCGCATGCTGTTCTCCTGGAGTCCGGTTGAGTACGGTCTCCAGCATACCCCGAGGGGTATCTGTCGTGCACTGTCGTTTTCCGGGGGCGCCCGTCCGGGCACTACACTGCGTAGACGTGGGTAAACCTGCCATCAGCAATGTCCTGGCCAACCGTTACGCGTCTGCGGACCTCGCCGAGATCTGGTCGCCGCGCAACAAGATCGTTCTCGAGCGCCGCCTCTGGATCGCCGTGATGAAGGCGCAGCGCGACCTCGGGATCGACGTCCCCGCCGAGGCGATCGCCGACTACGAACGAGTGGTCGGCGACGTCGACCTCGATTCGATCGCCGACCGCGAGCGGGTGACCCGCCATGACGTGAAGGCGCGGATCGAGGAGTTCAACGCGCTCGCCGGTCACGAGCAGATCCACAAGGGCATGACCAGCCGCGACCTCACCGAGAACGTGGAGCAGCTGCAGGTGCTCGTCTCGCTGCGCCACGTCCGCGACCACGCCGTCGCCACCCTCGCGCGCATCACCGAGCGGGCCGCGCAGTACTCGTCGATCGTGATGGCCGGCCGCAGCCACAACGTCGCCGCGCAGGCCACCACCCTCGGCAAGCGGTTCGCCAGTGCCGCGGACGAGCTGATGACCGCGCTGACCCGCCTGGACGAGCTGATCGCGCGGTACCCGCTGCGCGGAATCAAGGGCCCGATGGGTACCAGCCAGGACATGCTCGATCTGCTCGACGGCGACGCCGCCAAGCTCGCCCGGCTCGAAGGGGAGGTGGCCCGGCATCTCGGCTTCGCGAACGCCTTCACCTCGGTGGGCCAGGTGTACCCGCGTTCGCTCGACTACGACGTCGTCTCCGCGCTCGTGCAACTGGCGGCCGGGCCGTCGTCGCTGGCCACCACCATCCGCTTGATGGCCGGCCACGAACTGGTCACCGAGGGCTTCCAGCCCGGCCAGGTGGGCAGTTCGGCGATGCCGCACAAGATGAACACCCGCAGCTGCGAGCGCGTCAACGGTCTCACGGTGATCCTCCGCGGCTACGCGTCCATGACCGGCGAACTCGCGGGCAACCAGTGGAATGAGGGCGACGTCTTCTGCTCGGTGGTCCGCCGTGTGGCGCTGCCGGACGCCTTCTTCGCGATCGACGGGCTGATGGAGACCTTCCTGACGGTCCTCGCGGAGTTCGGCGCGTACCCCGAGGTGATCGCCAACGAATTGGACCGGTACCTGCCGTTCCTCGCGACCACCAAGGTGCTGATGGCGTCGGTGCGCGCGGGCGTCGGCCGCGAGACGGCGCACGAGGCGATCAAGGAGAACGCCGTCGCCGTGGCACTCGCCATGCGCGAGGAGGGCCGCGAACCGGATCTCCTCGACCGGCTGGCCGCCGACGACCGGATCCCCCTCGACCGCGCGGCACTCGACGAGCTCATCGCCGACAAGTCCGCCTTCGTCGGTGCCGCGGAGGCACAGGTCGCCCAGGTGATCGCGAATGCCGCGGCCTGGATCGACGCGAACCCCGCCGCCGCGGCGTACACGCCCGCCCCGATTCTCTAGGAGCCCCGCATGCGTCCCACCCTCGCCGACTACCGGCACATCGCGTCGGGCAAGGTCCGTGACATCTACCAGATCGACGACGCCACGCTGCTGATGGTCACCTCCGATCGCATCTCGGCGTACGACTTCATCCTCGACACCCCGATCCCGGACAAGGGCCGGATTCTCACGGCGGCCAGCTTCTTCTGGTTCGAGCACCTCGGGGTGCCGAACCATCTCGACGGCGGTCCCGCCGACGAACGCATCCCGGCCGAACTCGTCGGCCGGTCGATGGTCGTCAAGAAGCTGCCGATGGTGCAGGTGGAGTGCGTCGCTCGCGGCTATCTGACCGGTTCGGGCCTGGCCGACTATCAGGCCACCGGCGCCGTCTGCGGCGTGCGGCTGCCCGCCGGGCTCGGTGAGGCCGACAAGCTCCCGGAACCGATCTTCACCCCGGCCACCAAGGCGGCCGTGGGTGACCACGACGAGAACGTCAGCTTCGACCAGGTGGCCGAGACGGTCGGCGCCGACCTGGCGGAACGGCTGCGCGACGCGACGCTCGACATCTACGGCCGCGGATCCCAGCTGGCCGCTGAGCGCGGAATCATCCTCGCGGACACCAAGTTCGAGTTCGGACAAGCGGCCGACGGTTCACTGATCCTCGCCGACGAAGTGCTGACCCCCGATTCCTCCCGCTACTGGGACGCCGCGACCTACGAGCCGGGCAGAGTGCAGCCGAGCTTCGACAAACAGATCGTCCGCAACTGGCTCACCGGACCGGATTCGGGTTGGGACCGCACGGGCGAACAGCGGCCGCCGGCCCTGCCCGCCGACGTCGTCGAGCGGACTCGGGCGCGGTACATCGAGGCGTACGAACGGATCTCGCAGCAGAGTTTCGCCGATTGGCCGGACGCCCAGCATGGCTGATCGGGTGGCCCCGCCGGTCGCGAAGAAGGTTCCGACGCCGCGCGTCCACCACGGTGACGTCGTCGTCGACGATTACGAGTGGATGCGCGACAAGGATGACCCGGAGGTCATCGCCTACCTGGAAGCCCAGAACGCGTTCGTCGAGCAGGAGACCGCGCACCTGGCGCAGCTCAGGCGCGACATCTTCGGCGAGATCAAGTCGCGCGTCCAGGAGACCGACATGAGCGTGCCGACGCGCAGCGGACGCTTCTGGTACTTCACCCGGACCACCGAAGGACAGCAGTACGCCGTCAGCTGCCGCTGCCCGATCGCCTCGCCCGACGACTGGACGCCGCCCGAGGTGACTCCGGGCGTCGCGCTGCCCGGCGAGGAGATCGTCTTCGACGCCAACGCCGAGGCGAGGGGTCACGACTTCTTCAGCTTGGGCGCCACGTCCGTGAGCCACGACGGCGACTGGCTCGCCTACAGCACCGACGTCAAGGGCGACGAACGCTACACCCTCCGCATCAGGAATCTGGTGACCGGGGAACTCCTCCCGGACACGATCGCCGGCATCGCGGCCGGCGCGACCTGGTCGCGCGATGCGAGGTACGTCTTCTACTCCACGGTCGACGACGCCTGGCGTCCCGACACCGTCTGGCGCCACGAGGTGGGATCGGCGGAGCCGGACGTGCAGGTGTTCCACGAACCCGATGAGCGCTACTGGGTGGGCATCGGCACCACGCAGAGCGAGGACTACCTCGTGCTGAGCGTGGGCTCCAAGGTGACGTCCGAGGCGCTGGTCCTGAGTGCGGACGATCCGACGGGCGAGTTCGTGTCCGTGGCGGGGCGTACCGACGGAGTCGACTACTCGGTCGAGCACGCGCGGATCGCGGGCCAGGACTGGTTCGTCATCGTCCACAACGGCGAGCGCGACGGCGTCAAGGCGATCGACTTCGCGGTCGACCTCGTTCCCGTGGGAGACTTCGGCGCGCGCCGGGAATTGATCCCGCACCGTCCCGGCCGCCGTCTAGAGGACGTCGACTGCTTCCGCGACTACCTCGTGCTGTCGTACCGGGCGGACGCGCTGCCGCGACTGGCCATCGCCGACCTGCGGCGGGTGGACGGCATCCCGGCGCCCGACGACTTCGTCGAGGTGACCTTCCCCCAGGAACTGCGTTCGGCAGGGCTCGGCGCCAACGCCGAGTGGGACACCCCCCGGTTGCGGATCGTGTACACCAGCTACGTGGATCCGGCCGAGGTGTTCGACCTCGACGTCGCCACCGGTGAACGGACACTGCTGCGGAGGCAGCCGGTGCTCGGCGGGTACGACCCCGACGACTACACCGCGGTCCGGGAGTGGGCGGTGGCAGGCGACGGCACCCGGGTGCCGGTCTCGCTGGTGTTCCGCCGCGACCTCGACCGCTCCGCGCCCGCGCCGATGCTGCTGTACGGCTACGGCTCCTACGAGACCTGCCTGGACCCCGGTTTCTCGGTGGCACGGCTGTCGATGCTCGACCGTGGAATGGTCATGGCCTTCGCGCACGTGCGGGGAGGCGGCGAAATGGGACGGCTCTGGTACGAGAACGGCAAGACGCTCTCCAAGAAGAACACCTTCACCGACTTCATCGACGTCGCCCGGCACCTCATCGACACGGGCTGGACCTCGCCGGACCACCTGGTGGCAGAGGGCGGCAGTGCCGGCGGTCTGCTCGTCGGTGCCGTGGTGAACCTG
This sequence comes from Gordonia cholesterolivorans, assembly GCF_039531975.1. Taxonomy (NCBI): domain Bacteria; kingdom Bacillati; phylum Actinomycetota; class Actinomycetes; order Mycobacteriales; family Gordoniaceae; genus Gordonia; species Gordonia cholesterolivorans. Next base: position 43,452 of record NZ_BAAARB010000021.1, read on the forward strand.
GCTCCCGAACTGTTCAACGGAGTACTCGCCGCGGTGCCCTTCGTGGACGCTCTCACCTCGATCCTCGATCCGTCGCTCCCGCTGACGGTGATCGAGTGGGACGAGTGGGGCGATCCGCTCCACGATCCCGAGGTGTACGCGTACATGAAGTCGTACTCGCCGTACGAGAACGTCGCGCCGCGGCCGTATCCGGCGATCCTCGCCGAGAACTCTCTGCACGACACCCGCGTCCTCTTCGTCGAGGCCGCGAAGTGGGTGGCGCGATTGCAGGAGTGCACCACGTCGGAGAACCCGGTGCTGCTCAAGACCGAGATGACCGCCGGCCACGGCGGCGTCTCCGGCCGGTACAAGCAGTGGGAGGAGACCGCCTTCGAACTGGCCTGGATCCTCCAGCAGTCGGGGCGCCGGCCGGTCGAGGCTGACAATCGGCCGGCAGGGTCCGCAGACGAGTGACGCCCCCGGTCTCCCGGGGGCGTCACTGTCGGTCGGCTGATCGCGATCAGTGGAGCGCGACCGGCACCGGCTGCTCCTCGGTGTCGGCGGCGACCATCTTCTTGCGGGGCAGGAAGAAGGCGGGGATCAGAGTCAGGGCCACCAGCGCCGTCGCCACGATGAACGTGTTGCCGTACGTGGACGCGATGTCGGAGATCACGTTCTGGCCTGCCGCGCCGACCGCGGCGGGATCCCGCACATCGACGCCGTTCTCGATCATCGCGTTCATCGTCTTGGTCTGGTCGCCTCCGGCCTGCATGATCGCCCGCGACAGCGGGGCGAGCATGGTGGTGAAGATGACCGTGATGACGGCGGTGCCGATGGACGACGAGGTCTGCTGAATCGCGTTCATCAGAGTGGAGCCGTCGGCGATCTCCGAACCCCGCAGGGTGGCCAGCGACGCCGACATGATCGGCATCATCGTCATGCCCATGCCGAGGCCCTGGACGAACAGCGCGAGGCACAGGAACCAGTACGAGGTGTCGGTGCCCAGCGTGATGAACGCTGCGACGCCGACGGCGATGAGGACCAGGCCCGCGAGGACGAACTTGCCGGGTCCGATCTTGTCGGTCATCTTGCCCGCGATCGGCATCGTCAGCATCGCGCCCAGGCCCTGCGGCGCCAGGAGCAGGCCCGCCATCAGCGTCGACTCTCCTCGCACCACGATGAAGTACTGCGGGTACAGCAGCGACGCGCCGAAGAAGGCGATCGCGAACAGCGACATCGTGATCACCGATACGCGCAGGGTGGAGTTGCGGAACAGGCGCAGGTCCAGCAGCGGGTTGGTGGTGCGGAAGGCGTGCCAGACGAAGGCGATGATCAGAATCGCGCCGACGATCATCGGGCCGTACACGCGCGGCGTGCCGAAGGTCCGCTCCTCGGCGCTCGAGGAGACGCCGAACAGGAACAACGCCAGACCGGGCGAGAGCATGAGAAGGCCGGGGAAGTCGATCTTCTTGCCGGGCTCGGCGCCGCCGCCGGGCAGCGCGAAGAAGGCGTACACGAGGGCGATGACACCGATCGGGACGTTGATCAGGAACACCCAGTGCCACGAGGCGATCTCGATCAGCCATCCGCCGAGGATCGGGCCCATGATGGGGCCGAGCAGCATCGGGATGCCGAGAACTGCCATCACCGAGCCGACGCGCTCGGGCCCGGCCGCGCGGGTCATGATCATCATGCCGATCGGCATGAGCAGACCGCCGCCGAAGCCCTGGAGCACGCGGAACGCGACGAGCGAGCCGATGTTCCAGGCCATCGCGCACAGGACCGAGCCGATCAGGAACAGGATGAGCGAGGCCATGTAGACGCGTTTGGTGCCGAAACGCGATGCGGCCCAGCTGGCGGTCGGGATCACCGCGGCCAGCGCCAGGGTGTAACCGGTCATCGACCACGCGGCACCGGCCGAGGTGGTGTCGAACTCGGACATGAAGGTGGGCTGAGCGACGGCGACGACGGTCACGTCGAGGATCGACATGATCGCGCCGAGCACCACCACGCCGGCGACGATGAAGACGTCACGTCCCAGCTTGTCGCTCGCGGTCCCCGGTGGGGATGAGGTCATGAGGTTCTCTTTCTAGGTTCGTGAAGAGTCGGCGAAGGATGGGGTGGGAGGAAGCGCATCCAGTGCGCTCGACAGCGCCGAGGCGAGGTCGCCGCGGACGTCACTGGGAATCTCGGCGACGAGGTCGGCGAGGTCGTCGTCCCGCATCCGGAACTGAGTCGCGATCATCTCGCGCCCGTGATCGGAGAGGGACAGGCGCTTCACCCGGCGATCGCACTCGTCCTCCCTGCGGGTGACGAGATCGAGCACCACCAGCCGGTCGGCCCCGCGGCCGGCCGCGGCGAGCGACAGGCCGACGGCGTCGGCGAGTTCGTTCACCGACAGGTCGTGATCGCAGCGGGACAGGACCATCAGCATCCGGAGCTGCGAGAGGGTCATGTCGGTGGCCGCCACGCGGTCGACGGTGTTGCAGGAGGCGCGTGCCGCGACCCGCTCGAGAAATGCCACAAGAGCTCGGGTGCAGGCCTCGACGGAAGTATCGGATTCGGACACCTCGAAGAACTTACGCTGGCGCAACTATTGCTGCAACGCAATGAGTGGTGAGTTGCCTCACCGGTGTTTAGGCTGTGGGACATGGGTCACTCCAACATCAAAGACATCCCCGTCCGTGCCCTCGACGGCAGCGATTTCAGCCTCGCCGGCCTGCCCGGCCCGCTGCTCGTGGTGAACGTCGCCTCCAAGTGCGGTCTCACTCCGCAGTACACGGCGCTCGAACAGTTGCAGAAGGACTACGGTCCCCGCGGGCTCACCGTGGTCGGCGTCCCGTGCAATCAGTTCATGGGTCAGGAGCCCGGCAGTGCCGACGAGATCGCGACCTTCTGCTCCACCACGTACGGCGTCACTTTCCCGCTGCTGGAGAAGACCGACGTGAACGGCGCCGATCGGCATCCGCTGTACGCCGCGCTGACCCAGACACCCGACGCGGACGGCGAATCCGGCGACATCCAATGGAACTTCGAGAAGTTCCTCGTCGACGCCGACGGCACGGTGCTGCGCCGCTTCCGTCCGCGCACCGAACCGGGCTCCCCGGAAGTGATCGGGGCCATCGAGGCGGCGCTCAGCGACGCCTCTTGAGCCAGGTAGAGTAGGCGCGTAACCGTTCTGCCCCCGTGGGTGGGACATTCGAGACCATCGGTGTGAGGAGCAGTGCCCGAATGGCGCGTGTAGTGGTCGATGTGATGCCCAAGGCCGAGATCCTGGACCCGCAGGGCCAGGCCATCGTCGGAGCGCTGGGGCGCCTCGGATTCGCGGGCGTGGCAGACGTCCGTCAGGGCAAGAGGTTCGAGCTGGAGGTGGACGGCACCGTCGACGACGCCGCCCTCGAGCGGATCGCCGAAGAGCTCCTGACCAACACGGTCATCGAGAACTTCAACGTCACCCGCGTCGCGGAGTAGCGGCCACATGACTGCTCGCATCGGAGTCATCACCTTCCCCGGCACCCTCGACGACGTCGATGCCGCTCGCGCGGTCGACGCGGCCGGCGGCGAGGCCGTGAGCCTGTGGCACGGCGACGCCGACCTCAAGGGGGTCGACGCCGTCGTCGTTCCCGGCGGCTTCTCGTACGGCGACTACCTGCGCTGCGGGGCCATCGCCAAGTTCGCCCCGGTGATGGGCGAAGTGGTGGAGGCCGCTCAGCGCGGCATGCCGGTCCTGGGGATCTGCAACGGTTTCCAGATCCTCTGCGAGGCCGGGCTCCTGCCGGGAGCGCTCACCCGCAACGAGGGACTGCACTTCATCTGCCGGGACCAGTGGCTCCGTGTGGAGTCGAACACCACGGCGTGGACCTCGCGCTACGAGGTCGGCGCTGAGATCCTCATTCCGCTGAAGTCGGGCGAGGGACGCTACGTCGCCTCCCAGCGCCAACTCGAAGAACTCAAGGGCGAGGGCCGGATCGCGTTCACGTATGCCGGCGACAACCCGAACGGTTCGAGCCTGGACATCGCGGGCATCGCGAGCGCCGACGGTCGCGTGGTGGGTCTCATGCCGCACCCGGAGCACGCCATCGAGGCGCTCACCGGCCCCAGCGACGACGGTCTCGGTCTCTTCTACTCGGCACTGGACGCGGTGCTCGCGGCCGTCTGATGACGGTCGACACGACTGCGACGGCGGCGGGGCTCGGTGACTTCATCGACGCCTCGCCGTCGCCTTTTCACGTCTGCGCGACCGTCGCCGCGACCCTGGACGCCGCTGGGTATCAGCGGCTGTCGGAGACCGATTCCTGGGCCGGACCGGACGGAGCCGCGTCGAATCCCGCCTCGGGCAGGCACTACGTGGTCCGCGGCGGCTCGATCATCGCCTGGGATGCCTCGGCCGCCGCTGACGACCCGCGCTTCCGGATCGTGGGCGGCCACACCGACAGCCCCAACCTGCGCGTCAAGCAGAATCCCGATCGCGTCAGCGCGGGTCTGGCGACCGTCGCGCTGGAACCGTACGGCGGCGCCTGGCTGAACTCGTGGCTCGACCGCGACCTCGGTCTGTCGGGCCGGCTGGCCTACGACGCCGGCGGAACGGTGGCCTTCGAGCTGGTCCGGATCGACGAGCCCATCCTGCGCATCCCTCAGTTGGCGATCCATCTGTCGGAGGACCGCAAGGGCGTGAGCCTGGACCCGCAGCGGCATGTCGACGCGATCCGCGGCGTCGGAGAGGCGCAGCCACTGCTGGCCTTCGTCGCGGACCGTGCCGGGCTCGACGCCGACGCGGTGCTCGGCTGGGAGTTGATGACGCACGACGTCGCGCCGTCGCGGATCGTCGGTGCGGCGGGGGATCTCCTGAGCGCGCCGCGACTGGACAATCAGGGCACCTGCTACGCCGGACTGCGCGCACTGCTCGACGCGGGATCGGGCGAGCGGTCGGGTGCGATCTCGATGCTGGCGCTGTTCGACCACGAAGAGGTCGGCTCGGGGTCGGAGCGCGGGGCGTCGTCGGACTTCCTCGTGACGGTGTGCGAACGGATCGTCGCCGCGTCCGGAGGTGATCGCGACGACTTCCTCCGCACGATGGCCGCCAGCGTCTGCGTGTCGGGCGACATGGCGCACGCGACGCATCCCAATTACCCCGATCGCCACGAACCGTCGCACCGCATCGCGGTCAACGGCGGTCCGGTGCTCAAGGTGAATCAGAATCTGCGGTACGCCTCCGACGCCATCGGCGAGGCCGAGTTCGCGCTGGCGTGCCGAGACGCCGGCGTGCCGCTGCAGCGATACATCCATCGCGCGGACCTCCCGTGCGGTTCGACGATCGGGCCGGTCACCGCCACGCGTACGGGGCTGCTGACCGTCGACGTCGGCGCACCTCAGCTCGCGATGCACAGCTGCCGCGAGTTGATGGGAGCCGACGACGTTCCGATGTATTCGGCGGCGTTGGCGGCCTTCCTGCGTCGGTAGCCGCCCGGGGCTCAGTTCAGTGCGGCCTCGATGACCTCGGTGAACGGTGTGCCGGGTCGGCCTCGGAGGTCGGCCAGATCCGTCGAATCGGAGTCGAGGGCGCCCTTGCCCGCCCCGGTGTCGGAATCGGCGAGGACGGCGGCGAATCCGGCCGGAACGCCGGCCGATTCCAGCGCCGCGGCGTATTCGGCCTCCGGGAGATCCCGGTAGGTCACCGGGCGACCGGAGACCGCCGCGAACGTCGCCGCGATGTCGGCATACGTGAGGTGCTCGCCGCCGGCGAGTTCGTACACCGCGCCCGCCGGAGCGTTGATCAGCGCCGCGGCAGCGGCGTCGGCGTAGTCGGCACGCGCCGCGGGTGCGACCACACCGTCTCCGGCGCTGCCCGCGAAGACTCCCGACTCGACGGCGGGCGCCAGCGAGCGCGCATAGTTCTCCGAGTACCAGCCGTTGCGCAGCAGCACCGTGTCGATACCGCTCGCCGCGAGGAGCTTCTCGGTCTCGCGGTGTTCGTCGGCCAGGACGAGTGGTGACGAATCGGCGCGCAGGATGCTCGTGTAAGCGATCAGGCCGACCCCGGCGTGCGTGGCCGCCTCGATCACGTTGGTGTGTTGCGGCAGGCGTCGACCCACCTCCGAACCGGACACCAGCAGCAGCTTGTCGACGCCCGCCAGCGCGGTGCGCAGGGCCGGCGGATCGGCGTAGTCGGCGACGCGCACGGTGACGCCCGCAGCCGCCAGGCCGCTCGCCTTCGTCTCGTCGCGGACCACGGCGACGATGTCGGAGGCCGTGACGCCTCGCTCGATCAAGGAGTGGACGGCGGCGGAGCCGAGTCCGCCGGTCGCGCCGGTCACTGCGTACCTGGTCATGGGGAGTCCTCTCGTGGTCGGCGTAATGATGACGCCGATGAATTTGCGCTGTCAATTCATCATGCACTTACGAAAAGTAATGTGCAACGGTGATGGTAAGCACATAGCGTCCAGGAGGGTAGAATGGCCGCATGAACGACGCGCAGCCCACGGAGAACATCGTCGACCCGTCTCTCGAGGCCGACGTCTTCTCGCGGAACTGCTCCTCGCGCGAGATCCTCCAGAACGTCACCAGCAGGTGGGGCCTGCTCGCACTGGTGGCGCTGCTCGACGGCGAACTCCGATTCAACGCGCTCCGCAGGCGGGTGGACGGCGTCAGCGAACGAATGCTGTCGGTGACCCTGCAATCGCTCGAGCGAGACGGCTACGTGCGGCGGGAGATGCTGCAAGCCATTCCGCCGCGGGTGGAGTACTCGCTCACCGAGGCGGGCACGCAGGTGGCGCAGCGGCTCTCCGGGTTGATCGAACTCGTGGAGGCGCAGGTGGACGAGGTCGCCGAGGCGCGTGCCGCCTACGACGGGCGCTGAATCCGCGTCTACTCAGTTCGGTCGCAAGGCGGTGAGTGTCGCGCCCTCGCTCAGCACGATGTAGCCGTCGACGTCACGGGCCGATCCCAGCACAGTCCGGTTCCAGAGCTGCGCGCCCGAGTCGATGTCGTAGGCCGTCAACTGGTTGGGGTTCGCGAACACGGCCACATCGTCGGAGGCGCCCACGCAGGAGGAGGCGTCGATGGCGGCGTCGGGATCATCGAGCGCCGGAGGAGGCATCGAGCCGCGCCGCGCACCGTCGGCGAGGTCGAAGAACACGCGTGAGCGATCCTTGCGCGCCACTGACAGCACTCGGCCGCACGGCCGGGCGTTCGCCTTCGACAGTTCGGGATCTCCGATCTGCCAGAGCCCGTCGCCGGTCGCCGGATCGACGATCTCGTAGTGCCCGGCGGCGTCGAGAGACGACCCCTCGCCGGCGGGGGCGATCACCGGGAGCGTCGACGGTCCGCGGAGCACACGCATGCGCCGCGCCGTTCCGACGGCCTCGTCGCTGACGCCGGCCTCGGTGAAGGGATGGAACGAGACCGACTCGGCGCCGTACGCCGTGTCGGTGACCGCGATGCCGGATTCGAAGACGTCCACCGTGCACTGGGTGCAGGAGATCCGGTCGGTACCGTCGGCGGGGTCGATGACGTGATGAGCGTCGTCGGAGGTGTCGACGATGAGAGCGCCGTGCGCCTTGCGGACCTCGGCGGCGCCGGCGAAGGTGCGGCTCCACGCGGTTGCGCCGTCCGGTGATCGCAGACTGACCTGGTAGCCGCTCTGATTGACGTGCACGAAGTCGGGACCCAGGCCGAGAACCGCGGCGGTGTCGTCGCCGTCGGCGGTGCGGGTGAGGGATCCGTCGTGTTGATCGACGAGGTAGAATCCGTTCTCCGGCCCGTCGATGCGCAGCCGAACGGCGCAGCCGATCTGACGGCGGTCGTTGATCGAGCAGTCGCCGAAACCCGCGTCGACCGGGGAGTCCCACTGCGGCTCGCCCGACCGTGCGTCGATGAGCATGAACTCGTGCTTGATGCCGACCGGGTACGAGATCAGCCAGCGGTGGCCGTCGGTGGCCGCGACCGTCGCCGGCCCACTCATTCCCGGCAACGTGCCGTCGTCGAGCGTCCACGCCGCGTCGGGTTCGGCGGAGTACGAGCGCAGCACGCCTTCGATCGAGGCGTCCGGTGCGGATTCCGGGGCACCGGAGAGGACTACCCCGGCGGTGACGACCAGCGCCGCGGCGCTGAGGGCTGCGACCGCCGCCATGCCTCCGGGCAGGTGTGGCAGGCGGCCCGCGAACGAGGAGCGCGAGGACATGCAAGACAGTCAATCACGGGCTCCGGCCGGGTGGTCGGAGCACCGTTCGCTCAGGGCGTATCGGGCCGGGAACATCCCCCTTGAGCGTTGCGTTGTCAACCACAGAACCCCGTCGCAGTACACAGCCGAGGACTGAGGACAGATGTAACTGCCTCGTCGCCTCCCGGGACCACTACAGTGGAGGCAGGGCTGGTCGCCGGAGTACGTCACACTTTCGTGACAGCGGCCGGGGCGCAAGCAATAGAGGGAGAACAATGTTCGAACGGTTCACCGACCGCGCACGCCGGGTTGTCGTCCTGGCGCAGGAAGAAGCGCGGATGCTCAACCACAACTACATCGGTACCGAGCACATCCTCCTGGGACTCATCCACGAGGGTGAAGGCGTCGCGGCGAAGGCGCTCGAGTCGCTCGGCATCTCGTTGGAGGCGGTTCGCAGCCAGGTCGAGGAGATCATCGGCCAGGGCCAGCAGGCGCCGTCGGGTCACATCCCGTTCACTCCGCGCGCCAAGAAGGTGCTGGAGCTGAGTCTGCGCGAGGCCTTGCAGCTCGGTCACAACTACATCGGCACCGAGCACATCCTGCTCGGTCTCATCCGCGAGGGCGAAGGCGTCGCCGCGCAGGTGCTGGTGAAACTGGGCGCCGACCTGAACAAGGTCCGCCAGCAGGTGATCCAGCTCCTCTCGGGCTACCAGGGCAAGGAGCCGGCCGAGGCGGGTACCGGCGCGCGGTCGTCGGAGTCGGGCACACCGTCGACCTCGCTGGTCCTCGATCAGTTCGGCCGCAATCTCACGACCGCCGCGAGCGAGGGCAAGCTCGATCCGGTGATCGGCCGTGAGAAGGAGATCGAGCGGGTCATGCAGGTCCTCTCGCGCCGCACCAAGAACAACCCGGTGCTCATCGGTGAGCCCGGCGTCGGCAAGACCGCCGTGGTCGAGGGGCTGGCGCAGGCGATCGTCAACGGCAACGTCCCGGAGACGCTCAAGGACAAGCAGCTCTACACGCTCGATCTCGGGTCGCTGGTCGCGGGCAGCCGCTACCGCGGCGATTTCGAGGAGCGCTTGAAGAAGGTGCTGAAGGAGATCAACACCCGCGGCGACATCATCCTGTTCATCGACGAGCTGCATCAGCTCGTCGGCGCGGGCGCAGCCGAGGGCGCGATCGACGCCGCCAGCATCCTGAAGCCGAAGCTGGCGCGCGGCGAACTGCAGACCATCGGTGCCACCACTCTGGACGAGTACCGCAAGTACATCGAGAAGGACGCCGCGCTGGAGCGCCGCTTCCAGCCGGTGCAGGTCGGCGAGCCGTCGGTGGAGCACACCATCGAGATCCTCAAGGGTCTGCGCGACCGCTACGAGCAGCACCACAAGGTGTCGATCACCGACGGTGCCCTCGCGGCTGCGGCCACCCTCGCCGATCGGTACATCAACGACCGCTTCCTGCCGGACAAGGCCATCGACCTCATCGACGAGGCCGGCGCGCGGATGCGCATCCGCCGGATGACCGCTCCGCCGGACCTGCGCGAGTTCGACGACCGCATCGCCGAAGCGCGCAAGGAGAAGGAATCGGCGATCGACGCCCAGGACTTCGAGAAGGCGGCGAGCCTCCGCGACAAGGAGAAGCAACTGGTCGCCGAGCGCGCCGAGCGCGAGAAGCAGTGGCGGGCGGGCGACCTCGACGTGGTCGCCGAGGTCAACGACGAGGAGATCGCCGAGGTCCTCGGCAACTGGACCGGTATCCCGGTGTTCAAGCTCACCGAGGAGGAGACCACTCGTCTGCTCCGCATGGAGGACGAGCTGCACAAGCGGATCATCGGCCAGGAGGACGCCGTGGCGGCGGTCTCGCGTGCGATCCGCCGTACTCGTGCCGGACTCAAGGATCCGAAGCGTCCGTCGGGCTCGTTCATCTTCGCCGGACCGTCGGGTGTCGGTAAGACCGAGCTGTCGAAGGCGCTTGCGAACTTCCTGTTCGGTGAGGACGACGCACTCATCCAGATCGACATGGGTGAGTTCCACGACCGCTTCACCGCGTCGCGACTGTTCGGAGCCCCTCCCGGCTACGTCGGTTACGACGAGGGCGGCCAGCTCACCGAGAAGGTGCGCCGCAAGCCGTTCTCGGTGGTCCTGTTCGACGAGATCGAGAAGGCCCACCCGGAGATCTACAACACGCTGTTGCAGGTGCTGGAGGACGGTCGCCTCACCGACGGTCAGGGCCGGACCGTGGACTTCAAGAACACGGTGCTGATCTTCACGTCCAACCTGGGCACGTCCGATATCTCCAAGGCTGTCGGCATGGGCTTCAGCAAGGACGACGGCCGCGGTTCCAACTACGACCGGATGAAGCAGAAGGTCAACGACGAGCTCAAGAAGCACTTCCGGCCTGAGTTCCTCAACCGCATCGACGACATCATCGTCTTCCACCAGCTGACGCAGGACGAGATCATCAAGATGGTCGACCTGATGATCGGCCGCGTGGAGGCGCAGTTGAAGAACAAGGACATGGATCTGGAGCTGACGGAGAAGGCCAAGAACCTCCTGGCCAAGCGCGGATTCGACCCGGTGCTGGGTGCGCGGCCGCTGCGCCGCACCATTCAGCGCGAGATCGAGGACCAGCTGTCGGAGAAGATCCTCTTCGAGGAGATCAAGGCCGGCCAGATCGTCGTCATCGACGTCGAGGGCTGGGACGGAGAGGGAACGGGCGAGGACGCCACGTTCACCTTCACCGGATCCGACCGCCCGCGGGCGATCCCGGATGCCCCGGCGGAACTGACCGAGGCAGCCGACGGCGAGGCGGGCTGACAACCGTCTGATACAGAATTTCGGCTCCCGCACGGGTCTCGCAGACCGGTGCGGGAGCCGAAATTTTTGCGTCCGCGGCCGGGGAGCTCATGACTTTCGGACAGCAGCCGTTCCAACCTCCGCAGCCGCCGCCCGCACAACCCGCCTCACCGGTGGCCGCGTTGCTGGCACCGACGGCGCCGCCGTCGTCGACTCGGACGATCGTGGGTGCTGTCGCCGCTGTCGGGGCTCTCGTTCTCATTGTCTGCAGCTTCTTGGCGTGGGTCTCGGGGTCCGCTAAGAGCGAGCAGAGCCTCGGTACGGCGAGGATCGCCGTGGGAATGGACTTCACGGTGACCGGCATGGGCTCCGGTGACGCGTCGTTGTACGTCATCGAAGCGCCCGACATCGCCCGCGCCGCGATGGAGAACCAGATCTCGGCGCAAGAGGACTCGTTCTCCTCCGATGCCGATGAGAAGGCGAAGAAACCGGGTATCTGGATGATCGTCTTCGGAGTCATCGTCGCGGTGGGCGCGGTGCTGCTGCTGATCGGGCGCTACTCCGGCATCGGCGCGCTGGTGGCCGCGGTGGGCGGTCTCGCGGCCACGATCGCGGGCATCGTGTTCGTCGCCGACCCGACGGGCGCGGTCGGGATGAAGACGAGCAGCGAGATGCCGCCCGGCGCCGAACTCGGCGCTGCGTACGGGTTGTGGCTCGTGCTCGCGGGCGCGTTGGTGACGTTGGCGGCGGGGGCCGCTGCGGTGCTGCTCACGATCCGTCCGGGCCTGTTCGGCGGTAAGCCCGCCGCAGGCGCTGCAGGTCCGGCACAGTCTTTCGGCCAGCCCCAGTATGGGCAGCCTCAGCAGCCCGGACCCCAGCAGCCGGGACCGGGGCACTACGGGCAGCCGCAGCAGGGCTACGGACAGGCTCCGGGTGGATTCCCGCCGCCGCAGCCCGGCCCGTACCCGCCGGTGCAGCCGCCGCAGCCGGGCGCGTATCCGCAGCAGCCGCCGCAGACACCGCCGCACGGACAGGGTGGCGTTCCGCCGCAGCAGTAGAGCCCGGACGTCTGATGACGAACCGGGGGTGGGATTGCTTACACGGAACGGCGACAACCGGATCCGATTAGGGAATTCCACAGCTGAATATGTGAAACTCTCCTCCATGCGCTCTTCGGTCAATCGTCCCGCGGCGGTCGCCGCTGTGGTCGTCGCGGTCGTGGTGACCGCGGTGGTCGGATTCGCCCTGTCGAACTCCCGGGGAGCGGCCGGCCCGAGCTCGGCATCGGTGGTCGGAACGGCAGGCCGTACCGCGCCGCCGGTCAACTACGTCGCGATGGGCAGTTCCTTCGCGGCGGGCCCGGGTGAGGGGCCGGTGGTCGATCGGCGTTGCCTCCGTACCGGCGACAACTATCCGCACCAGGTGGCCGCACGGCTCGGTATGCGCCTGATCGACGTGACGTGCTCGGGTTCCACCGCGGCGGAACTGGTCACCGGACCGGTGCGTAAGCACGGCAAGATCCGTCCGCAGGTGGAGGCCGTCGATCACAACACCCGCTTGGTCACCATCACGACGGGCGGCAACGACATCGACTTCGTCGGCCGCATCATCGCTCAGGCCTGCAATAACATGCGTGCGCTCGGACTGGCTCACTGCGGGTCGGGCCGGATGCCTCCGCCGCCGCCCGGCCCGGCCGACTTCGGCCGTCTCGAGCAGTCGCTGGTGAACGCGGTGGAAGCGGTGCGGGCGCGCTCTCCGCTGGCTCGCGTGGTGCTCGTCGACTACACGCCGGTGGTGGCGATCGATGCACCGCCCTGCCGGCTGTTGCCGCTGCTGCCGTGGGAGGTGGAGCAGGACGCGCAGATCGCCGCTGAGATGTCCGCGGTGAATCAGCGGGTCGCCGACCGTACCGGCGCCCAGCACGTCACTACCGCCTCGCTCGCGCCCCTGCATTCGGCGTGCGCGGCCGAACCGTGGATCCGCGGCTACGGCAACAAGATGGTGTTTCATCCGAATGCCGCGGGAAAGACCGGCATCGCCGATCTCGTGGCCGCGGCGCTGCGCTGACTCGCGAGGACGACGATGTGGGCGCACCCAGCGTGAACGCCCGGGGGAAGCGGGAACTGCCCGTTCAGTGAAGAACGTTCAGCGAAGAAGGACCCCGGCTCGCCGAGCCGGGGTCCTTCTCGATGCAGTGGATCAGGCCGTCAGGGACGCGCGGGCTTCGCGTCGTGCGCCGCGTTGCTCTGCTTGACGCCCACGACGATCGCGGAGAGCAGCAGCAGCGCGCTGGTCGCCGTGATCAGGACGCCGAGTTCGGTGTTCACCGACTCGTACACGCCGAACCCGATCGCTCCGCCCACCACTGCGACGAACGACGACCGGCCCCAGCGCTGGATGCGCCAGTCGATCCGTTCGCGTCCGGTGGTGATGAGGCTGATCGGACTGCGGCGGAGTACCTCGACGAGGTAGACGGTGCCGAGAACGGTGACGAGGTAGGTCAGCAGGAGATTGATCCACAGCGGGGCGTCGAGGTGCTCGCGTGAGCTGACCAGGACGGTCGAGAGCACGATGACGTGCGCCAGATAGATGCCGAACGACCGGTCCGCGGCGGTTCGCATGAACCTGTCGGCGATCGAGCCCGAGCTCCGCCTGTCCTGCCAGATGGTTCCGCAGACGTACAGGATCACGATGATCGCGACGAAGGCGAACGCGTTGTGCACCATGAAGACGTTGGTGGCACGGAACATCTCTTCGCCCTGGTCGACGTTGTAGACGAAGTACACCAGGGTCACGATGATCGTCACGAGGGCGACGAGCACCAACGGCCGGCGGAAGCGCCTCATGAAGCCGCTGAAGGCCTCGTAGTGATACGCGGCCAGGCAGCCCGCGAGGATGAAGAACTGATACGGGAACAGCGTGACGCCGAGGTAGCGCCAGATCAGGCCGGGCACACCGCTCTCGAAGAAGGAGAGCGGCGGACGCACCATGTGGAACAGCAGCCAGATGTGGAACGTCAGGCTGGCCGCGAGCAGGTACCGGTGGTATCCCCAGGTCCGCTTCAGAACCCACAGGACCGCCGGGAACACCAGATAGATCTGCATGCTCACGGACAGGAAGTACAGGTGGTAGGCGGCGTTGCCGGTGATCAGGTCGTACGCGAGACTCTTGAGTGCGAGGCGCTCGGAGGCGCCGTCGGTGAAGATGCCGCGGATCGCGTCCCAGCCGCCCTGCTGGTAGTGGCGATTGGTCCAGTAGAACAGCGACCACACCACGAAGGGCAGGCCGATCAGCTTGTAGCGTCTGCGCCAGAAGGTCGGTGCGTGCAGTTCGCGGTTGCGGTACTGGTAGGTGAGGACGAAGCCGGTGAGCGCGAAGAAGCAGTAGCGCGTGTACCGCAGGAGCAGACCCAGACCCTGGGCCGCCATCGCCGTCGCGGGGGCGAGCCCCAGGATGACGTGGTCGAGGATGACGCCGCCGAAGGTGAAGAGACGGACGAAGTCGATCTGGTAGAGATGCCCGTCTTTCTTCTTCTTGACGGGGGCCGGCACCTCAGCGGTGTCCGCGGGCTGCGGTGTCTGCGTGTCCGTCGGCGCCGAAGGCTCCTCGATTGCGTCGGGCCGACGCTCGGGCGCGTCGTCGATCTTCGGTTGGGCGTTTACCACCTGGCTACCCTGTCTTGTCGTTCATTCACCTGGCTCTGGTGCTGCTGCTGTGGCGAGGGTACTAGCCCAGGCTGGGTAGACACACATCAGCAACGGCGTCGATGTCCGTTCGGTCACGTTCGCCGGGCCCGTCCCTGGGGATTTGCAACGTTCTGATTCCGAAACGTCCGCCCAGGGTTTCGGTATGTCGGCCATGACGGGATACTCTGTGACAGAAGTGATTGGTGGGGCAAAAGGGGTTTGCAGTGCGACGATTCAGTTCACGAGCCGCGGTGGTCGCGGGAGTCTGCGCTCTCTTCTTGACGGGCGCCGGGGTGGCCTCGGCCGATCCGGCGACGTCCGCACCGAAGGAACCCGCCACGGCTCAGCTTCCCGCGCGTGTCGTGTCGCTGACGAACGTGGCACCCCAGGAGTCACTCCTGGAGGTGTACTCCGCCGCGATGGGGCGGACTATCTCGCTCAACGTGCTCCGGCCCGAGGACGATGCCCCGGCGCCGGTCCTGTATCTGCTCAACGGTGCGGGAGGCGGCGAGGACAGCGCCACCTGGCGCGCCAAGACCGACTACAAGAAGTTCTTCGCCGATAAGCGGGTCAATGTCGTGACGCCGGTGGGCGGGGCCTTCTCGTACTACACGGACTGGCAGCGCGACGATCCCGTGCTGGGCCGGAACAAGTGGCAGACCTTCCTCACGGAGGAACTGCCGCCGCTGGTCGACAAGGCCTTGAACACCAGCGGTGCGAACGCGATCGCGGGCATCTCCATGTCGGGGACCTCGGTGTTCAACCTCGCGATCGCGGCGCCCAAGCTGTACCGGTCGGTGGCTGCGTACAGCGGATGCGCACGGACCAGCGATCCGCTGGGCCAGGCGTACATCCGCACCGTCATCGGCGACCGCGGCCGCGGTGACATCACCAACATGTGGGGACCGCTCGACGGGCCGGGATGGCGGGCCAACGACCCCTACCTGCACGCGGCGGCACTGCGCGGTGTGAAGGTTTACATGACCTCCGGCAGCGGACTGCCGGGCCGGTACGACACCCTGGATGCGAGACTGATCAAGGGGGACCCGGCGGTTCTGGTGGATCAAGTGGTGATGGGCGGCGTCATCGAGGCCGCGGTCCGCAGCTGCACCGTGCAGATGGAGCAGGCGCTCAAGACGGCCGGCGTCGACACCGAGGTGATCTCGCGGCCGCTGGGCACCCACTCCTGGGAGTACTGGCAGCAGGATCTGCACACCACGTGGCCGATGATCGCCAAGGATCTGGGAACGGCCTGATCGGCACGAGTGTGTGACGCGGTGTCAGTCGCGGTCGAGTAGCAATCGGACGGTCAGTTCCATCCGGTTGGTGACGTCGGTGGCCGATGCGCGCCGGGTCAGCCACTGCACCAGATTCGACATCCACACGTCCGAGATGACGCGGGCGATCGCGAGATCCTGGGCGGTCGGCTCGGCCGCCGGGTCCGCGTCGTCGATCATCGCGCCTGCGAGCAGTCGGTCGATGATGGTGGCGACTCGGTTGACCTCGCTGGTGGCCGAGGCGTCGGCGAACATGAAGGCCCGCGTCATCGCTTCGGTGAGCAGCGGATCCTTCTGCATCGCGAACGTGATCATGTCGAGGACGAAGCGCAGTCGCTCCACGGCGGTGTCACCCTGCAGGACGCTGCGGTCGGCGCGCGACTCCACCTTCTCGAGTTCGCGGGCGAGTGCGGTCACCAGCAGGTGCACCTTGGACGGGAAATAGCGGTACAGCGTGCCGACGGCCACGTCGGCCTTGTCGGCGACGGCTCGCATCTGGACGGCGTCGTATCCACCCTTCGATGCGAGCGCCAGGGTGGCGTCGAGGATGCGCCTGCGTCGTTCACGCTGTGCGGCGGATCCGACCTCGGCACCGGACAGTTGAGCGGGGGCTGGAGGCGGCGCCGGCATATCGGTCTCGGTCTTCGTCGTTCCCGCGCCAGCCATAGGTTTCCGTCTCCTCCGTTACGTCACGTCCATCGGCCGCCAGTTGGCAGCCGCCCTCCGATGGTGTACACCCAATGGATATTAGAACAGGTTCTAATTGACGTTACCAACAGAATCTCGGAGGAGGTCTCGGTGACAATCGCCACGTCAGCGGACCAAAGGGTTGTAAGTGACAGTATCGCTGCTTGGGCTCAGGCGCGCGATGTTCGCTCCGCGGTGCGGGGCGATCTCGACCACTCGGCGGACTCCTGGCGTCCGCTGTGGACGCAGATCGCGGACCTCGGGCTGTTCGCCGCCGGTGTTCCGGAGAGTGCGGGAGGTGCAGGCGGCAGCGTCGAGGACGTCGCCGTGATGTTCTCCGCCTGCGGTTCGGAGCTGGTTCCCGGTCCGCTTGCGCCGACGATGGCCGCCGGATACGTGCTGGCCACGCAGGGTGCGGAACTCGCCGACGAGGTGATGGCCGGACAGCGCCCGGTGGTGGTGCCCGCCACCGCGGTCGCCGAGTCCGCGGGCTTCGGCGTGGTCGACGGCTCAGTGGACCTCGGTCTGATCCCCGCGTACGTGTCCGACGCACTCGTCGCCGCACCGCTGACATTCGACGGCGGCACCGTGCGGTGGCGCCTCATCGATCCGGCATCGTGCCGCATGGAGACCGACGCGGTCGCCGGGCCCCTGGACGGCACGGCGGTCCCGGTGCGGGTGCGGGTGTCGGAGCTCTCGGAGGAGGAGACGCTCGCGCTGGACGACGGTGAGCTGTTCGTGGCCCTCCTGCACGTCGGCGTGATCGCCTATCAGGCCGGGGTCGCCGCGCACGTCCTGGACCTGGCGGTCGACTATGCGAAGGTCCGCACCCAATTCGGTGCGGTGATCGGGTCGTTTCAGGCGATCAAGCAGATCTGCGCGGACATGCTCTGCCGGAGCGAGCAGCTCGCCGCCGCCGCATGGGACCTCGCTCGCGCGCTCGACGACGCGCGGACCGGTACCGGTGATCAGGGTCGTGACCAGGTGGAACTGAGCAGGCTGGCGGCCGCGGTGCTGACCGCGGATCTCTCGCCCGCCAACGCGAAGGACGCCATTCAGGTCCTCGGCGGCATCGGCTTCACCTTCGAGCACGACGCGCACCTGTATCTGCGTTCCGCGCTCGCCGCGCGCATGCAGCTCGCCGCCGGGGAGCCCCAGCGCGCGGCGTTGGCCGAGCTCGGCCGTGCCGGCGGCCGCCGAGAGTTCTCGCTCGACCTCGCCGACGCCGAGGCCCGCAGGCCCGCGATCGCGGCCACCGCCGAGGCGATCGCGGCGGTACCGGAGTCGGAGCGACGCGCCGAGCTCGCTCGCACCGGATTCCTCGCCCCGCACTGGCCGGAGCCCTACGGATTGTCGGCCGATCCGGCGTTGCAGCTGCTCATCGACGCGGAGCTCGACCGGGTCGGCGTGGTCCGCCCCGACCTGGTGATCGCCGGATGGGCGCTGCCGACCATCCTGGAGCACGGCACCGACGAGCAGCGCGAGAAGTTCGTCTCGCCCACCCTCGCGGGCGAGATCCGCTGGTGCCAGCTGTTCAGCGAACCCGAGGCGGGCAGCGATCTCGCATCACTGCGCACGCGCGCGGTCCGCACCGACGGCGGCTGGCTGCTGACCGGACAGAAGATCTGGACGTCGGAGGCGCACATGTCGCAGTGGGCGGTGTGCCTGGCGCGGACCGATCCGGACGTGGCCAAGCACAAGGGCATCACGTATTTCCTGGTCGACATGTCGGCACCGGGCATCGACATCCGTCCGCTGCGGGAGCTGACCGGCCGGGCGATGTTCAACGAGGTCTTCCTCGACAACGTTTTCGTGCCCGATTCCATGGTGGTCGGCGACGTCGGAAACGGCTGGCGCCTGGCGCGCACCACCCTCGCCAACGAGCGTGTCGCCATGGGCGGGTCCGGGCTGGGCAAGGAGGTGGATGCGCTGCTCCGGCAACTCGACAGCAGCGGCGCCGAACTGACCGGGGCCCAGACGCTCGAACTGGGCCGGATCATCGCCGACGCCCACATCGGACGGGTGCTCGACGCGCGGTCGGTGGCTCAGCGGCTCAGTGGCACCGACCCGGGCGCCACGTCGAGTGTCCGGAAACTGATCGGTGTGGTGCACCGGCAGTCGGTGCCCGAGTTCGCCACCGATCTGCTGGGGTGCGAGGGGCTGGGCGCGACCGCCGCCACCGACCTGCTGCTGCTGAATCGCTGCCTCTCGATCGCCGGTGGAACCACCCAGATCCTGAAGAACGCAGCGGCTGAACGGATTCTAGGTCTACCCCGCGGGTGAGCGGGAAACGCGTCGACAACGGCACGAAAATCGCAGGGCATCGGCAAGATGTGACACCGGTCTCTGGGTCTCTGATAAACTAGAACAAGTTCTAATACTGCTGGAGGAGGAGCCGGGTGGATTTCACCCTGGAGCCCACCGCTGCTGCGGTCCGCGACGTCGCCGACGAGGTGATGCGCCGACTGCAGCCGGACTGGGAGAGCAAGTTCACCGAAGGAGCCGGCGGCTTCGATGCCGCCGCATGGGAGGCGCTCACCGGAGCCGGAGTCACCGTGCTTCCGCTGCCCGAGTCGCTCGGAGGCGACGGGCTGGCGATCGATTCGCTGGTGCCGCTGCTGACCCGCGCGGGTCACGACGCCGTCGTGGCTCCGCTGATCGGGACCCTGGTCTCCGGACTGGTGCTGGCTCGGTCGTCCTCGGCGGCCGAGCACGCTCGCGCCATCGCCGAGGGCGGCTGGCACGCCGTCGCGATCGGCGAACGGGGTCGCGCACTGGGTGAGGCCCCGACGGTCACGCTCACCGACACCGTCGACGGGGCCCGGCTCGACGGCGTCAAGACCGGCGTGCTCGCGGCCGAAGGCGCATCGGCGCTGCTGGTGGTGGCCGACAGAGGCGTCGCCGTGGTGACGCCCGACGCCGCCGGCGTCGAGATCAGCCGCACCACCGCGTCGTCGGGCTGGGGCGAGTACACGGTCGTGTTCGACGGTGTCGCCGTGCCGCACTCGCACGTCGTCGCCGACGATCCCCGCCCGGCCGTCGACGCGTACCGGGCGCTGTTCGCCGCGTACGTCGACGGACTGGTGGCCGGTGCTGTCAAGCGGACCGCCGAGCACGTCTCGACCCGCCACCAGTTCGGCAAGCCGATCGCCGGATTCCAGGCCGTCGGCCAGCAGTTGGCGGACGTCTATGTGATCTCCCGGACCATGAATCTGGTCGCCACGGCGGCGGCGTGGGACATCGCGAACGGAGTCGATCCCGAGCAGGATCTCGCCACGGCGATGTATTGGATCGCCGCCGAACTGCCGGCCACTCTGCGCACCATGACGCACCTGCACGGCGGCGTCGGCGTGGACGTGACCTACCCGCTGCACCGCTACTTCTCACTGGTCAAGGACGCCGCTCGTCTGGCGGGCGGCGCACACGCCACGCTCGACAAGCTGGCCGACGAGACCGTTCCCGCCGGACAGGAGGCGCTCGCATGTTCGTAGCGTTCACCGACGAGCAGATCGCCTTGCGCGACGAATTGCGCGCCTACTTCGCCGGCCTCATCAGCCCGGACGAGGAGCGCACGATGCGCACCGAGCGGCACGGTCCGAGCTACCGCAACGTCATCTCCCGCATGGGCGCCGACGGCTGGCTCGGTGTCGGCTGGCCGAAGGAGTTCGGCGGCAAGGGCTTCGGCGAGATCGAACAGCAGATCTTCACCAATGAGGCGGTGCGGGCCGACGTTCCGCTGCCGTCGGTGACTCTGCAGACCGTCGGCCCCACCCTGCAGCGTTACGGGACTCAGGAGCAGAAGGACTTCTTCCTGCCGAAGATCCTCGCCGGCGAGGTGCACTTCGCGATCGGCTACACCGAACCCGACGCCGGTACCGACCTCGCCTCGCTGACCACGCGGGCCGTCGTCGATCCGGCCACCGGCGACTACATCGTGAACGGTCAGAAGATCTTCACCACCGGCGGCCACGACGCCGATTACATCTGGCTCGCCTGCCGCACCGATGCCGAGGTGCCGAAGCACAAGGGCATCTCGATCCTCATCGTCGACACGAAGGATCCCGGCTTCACCTGGACGCCGATCATCACCGCCGACGGTGCGCACCATGTCAACGCCACCTACTACAACGACGTCCGCGTGCCCGCAAGCATGCGCGTCGGGGAGGAGGGCGACGGCTGGAAGCTGATCACCACCCAGCTCAATCATGAGCGCGTCATGCTTGGGCCGTCGGGGCGCATCGGCGGGCTGGAGGACCGGCTGCGCGCGTGGGCCCGGTCCGCCCAGTACGAGGGCGCCCCGGTGATCGAGCAGGAGCAGGTGCGACGGCTCCTCGCGCAGATCGGCGCATACGAGCGGCTCAACGAGCTGCTGAACTGGCAGGTCGCGTCGAACGGAGAGATCTCCATGGCGGATGCCGCGGCGACGAAGGTCTTCTCCACCGAGCGGCTTCAGACGATCTACCGGCTGATCGACGACGTCGTCGGACGCTTCGGCGACTTCACCGAACCGGTCACGTCGGAGTTCGCCGAATGGCTCGACATGCAGGCGAAGCGCAACGTCGTCATCACCTTCGGCGGCGGTGTCAACGAGGTGATGCGCGACATGATCGGCACGGCCGGCCTCGGCCTGCCGCGGACGAAGCGATAGGGGGGGCGGGATGACGATCACCCGAGAGGCGATCACCGGGCAGTCGACGCCTGAGCAGATCCGTGCCGCGGCGGCTGAGATCGCCGCCCGGGGCGCCAGCGCTCCCCGGACCGGCCGGGACCCGATCAACCAGCCGATGGTGAACAACTGGCTGGAGGCGATGGGCGACGAGAACCCCATCTACGTCGACGACACCGCAGCGCGCGCCGCCGGTCATCCCGGCGTCGTGGCGCCCCCGGCGATGGCGCAGGTGTGGACGATGCGCGGGCTGCACGGTGTCCGTACCGGCGACGATCCGCTGGGTCTGGCGACTGAACTCTTCGACGCGGCCGGTTACACCTCGGTGGTCGCCACCAACTGCGACACGGTGTACCACCGGTACACCCGTCCGGGTGAGGAGGTGACGATCACCTCGGAACTGACCGAGGTGGTGGGGCCGAAGCAGACCGCGCTCGGGGAGGGCTGGTTCTTCACCACGCGCAACACCTGGCGTGTGGGCGAGGAGACCGTCGCCGAGATGGACTTCCGGATCCTCAAGTTCCGTCCCGCCGCACCGGTGTCGGAGACACCGCGGGAGCAGACCGCCGACTTCGCCGGTCTTGATCCCACCAAGCTCATTCGACCGTCGGCCTCGCGCGACACCCGCTTCTTCTGGGACGGCGTGGCCGCCCACGAACTGCGCATTCAGAAGGTGCAGGACGGCTCGCTTCGGCATCCGCCGATTCCCGCGGTCTGGACCGAACGCGGCGCCGACGGCGAGTACCCCGACACCGACTACGTGGTCGCGGCCGGGACCGGCACCGTGTACAGCTACGTCGTCCACCACGCGCCGCGGGTCCCGGGACGGGAACTGCCCTTCGTGGTGGCGCTCGTGGAGCTCGACGAGGGCGTCCGCATGCTGGGACAGCTGCGCGGCGTCGATCCGGACGCGGTGCGGATCGGAATGCCCGTCGAGGTGGAGTTCCTCGATTTCCCGGGAGACGACGACTCCGGCGGCGAGCCGTGGTCGCTCTATGCATGGCGAGCGAAGGAGACGGCGAAGTGACCGTGCAGACCATCCAGGTGGGCCAGACGCTGCCCCCGCTGGTGATCGACGCGTCGCCGACATTCGTCGTGGCATCGGCGATCGCCACCCGCGACTATCAGGACGTCCATCACGATCGAGACCTGGCCCAGCAGAAGGGCTCGAAGGACATCTTCGTGAACATCCTGACCGACACCGGTCTGGTGGAGCGCTTCGTGACCGACTGGGCGGGTCCGCGGGCGCGGATCGGCGCCATCGAACTCAAGCTCGGGGTGCCCTGGTACGCCTACGACACGCTCACCTTCACCGGTGAGGTGACGCAGGTGGACGACGTCGCCGTCACTGTCGCGGTGACCGGCACCAATTCTCTTGGCAAGCACGTGATCTCCAAGGTCACCTTCACCCGCGAGGAGGCGTGATGACGGACCGGACGCTCTCCGGCAAGGCCGCGATCGCCGGGATCGGCGCCACCGACTTCTCGAAGAACTCGGGCCGCAGCGAACTCCGGCTGGCCGCGGAGTGCGTGAACGCGGCCCTGGCCGACGCCGGCCTGTGCGCCACCGACGTCGACGGCCTGGTGACCTTCACGATGGACACCAATATGGAGATCGCGGTGGCGCGGGCGACGGGCATCCCCGAACTCAAGTACTTTTCCCGCATCCACTACGGCGGCGGCGCCGCGGCGTCGACGGTGCAGCAGGCGGCGATGGCGGTCGCCACCGGCGTATGCGACGTGGTGGTCGCCTATCGCGCCTTCAACGAGCGGTCGGGCAACCGATTCGGCCAGGTCAACGCGGCTGTCGCCAACCAGGAGAATTCGTCGGGCACCGACAACGCCTTCTCGTACCCGCACGGACTCTCGACGCCCGCGGCGTTCGTCGCGATGGTCGCGCAGCGGTACATGTACGAGTACGGGGCCACGAGCGAGGACTTCGGGCGCATCGCGGTGGTGGACCGCAAGCACGCGGCGACCAATCCGAACGCCTTCTTCTACGGCAAGCCGATCACCCTCGAAGACCATCAGGCCTCGCGCTACATCGCCGAGCCGCTGCATCTGCTCGACTGCTGCCAGGAGTCCGACGGCGGCGTCGCCATCGTCGTCGTGTCGCCCGAGCGTGCGAAGGACCTCAAGCAGAAGCCGGTGACGATCGCCGGTGCCGCATCGGGCAGCGGTACCGACCAGTTCATCATGACCAGCTACTACCGGGACGCGCTGCCCGAGCTGGCGGAGATGGGACTGGTCGGGCGGCAATTGTTCGCGCAGTCCGGACTCACGACGTCCGACATCGACATGGCGGTGCTGTACGACCACTTCACGCCCTACACGCTCATTCAACTCGAGGAACTGGGTTTCTGCGGACGCGGCGAGGCGAAGGACTTCGTCTCACAGCCCGGTGCACTCGAAGTGGGCGGTGTGCTGCCGCTCAACACACACGGCGGCCAGCTGGGCGAGGCGTACATCCACGGTATGAACGGCATCGCCGAAGGGGTCCGTCAGCTGCGCGGTACCTCCGTCAACCAGGTCGACGGCGCCGAGCACGTCCTCGTCACCGCGGGCACCGGCGTGCCCACCTCGGGCCTGATCCTGTCCGCCTGACCCCGACCCCGTCGGTTCCCTCCCAAGGAGATCAACAAAGATGAAGTTCAACCTCGCAGACGTCTTCGAGACCGTCGTCGACGCTGTTCCCGAGCGCGTGGTCCTCACCTGGGAGGGCCACGACTACACGTACGCCGATCTCGACAGGCTCGCCAATCAGGTGGCGCATCACTTCGCCGCGCACGGGGTCGGCAAGGACGACAACGTCGCGCTGTTCCTGAAGAACAGCGTCGAGCACGTCACCTCGCTGATCGGCCTCATCAAAGTCCGTGCGGTGCCGGTGAACGTGAACTACCGCTACACCGACTCCGAGCTGGAGTACATCTTCGACAACTCCGACTCGGCCGCCATCGTCGTGGAGCTTCCCGAACATCAGCGCAGCGTCGCGAACCTGATGGCTTCGCTGCCCGAACTGCGTACCGTCTTCGTGATCGGAGAGGCGGTGGACGAGCTGACCGCCGCGGCGGCCGCCCTCGACGGCCGCACCGTCGAGATCGTCGATTTCAACGGCTACATCGCCCGGTCCACCGAGCGCGACTTCGAGAAGCGGACCGGTGAGGAGCTGTACCTGATCTACACGGGCGGCACCACGGGTTATCCGAAGGGCGTCATGTGGCAGCATGACGACTTCTTCCGCAAGCCGATCTCCGGCGGCAACCCCTACGGACCGCCGCGCGCGGATCTCGCGGAGCTGGCCAAGGAGGTCCAGAACTTCCCGTCGCTGTCGTTCCTGATCGCCGCGCCGCTCATGCACGGAGCCGCCTCGTACTCGCTGTTCACGTTCATTTCGCTGGGCGGGCGTCTGATCCTGGAGCGCGACTTCGACGCCGCCAAGATCGTTCGCAACATCGGCAGGGACAAGACGCAGATGATTCTGATCGTCGGCGATGCGATGGGCATGCCCTTGGCCGACGAGATGGAGAAGCAGAAGGACACCGCCGACTTCTCGACCCTGTTCTCGATCACCTCGGGCGGCGCGCTGTGGAGTCAGAGCGTCCGGGAACGGATGCTCGCGGTGAAGCCGGATCTGATGCTGCGTGACAATTTCGGCGCCTCGGAGTCGGGCAACGACGGCGAGATCAAGATGGACGAGAACGGCAACCTCATGGTGCCGCCGACCGACCGGATGATGGTGGTGGACGAGAAGTTCAACAAGATCACCACTCCCAACGAGGTCGGTCACATCGCCCGCATCGGCAACATCCCGATGGGGTACTACAAGGATCCGGAGAAGACCGCGCGGACCTTCCCGACGCTGGCCGACGGCACACGCATCTCGGTGCTCGGCGACATGGGGTACCTGCGCGAGGACGGCAGCATCGTCTTCCTCGGCCGTGGCAGCCAGTGCATCAACACCGGCGGTGAGAAGGTCTACGCCGAAGAGGTCGAAGGCGCTCTGCACGCGCATCCGGCCGTGGCCGACGCCCTCGTGGTGCCTGCACCGGATCCCAAGTACGGCCAGCGCGTCGCCGCAGTCGTGTCGCTGAACGAGGGCTTCGACGAGCCGTCTCTCGAGGAGATCCAGGAGCACTGCCGCCAGACGCTGGCCGGCTACAAGGTTCCGCGCACGGTGGTCTTCGTCGACGAGGTGAAGCGGACGCCGGCCGGCAAGGCCGACTACAAGTGGGCCAAGGCCACCGCCGCTGAAGAAGGCGCGGCCGTCTAGCTCTTTTCGTCGGTCAGCGGACCCTCATGCCTCGTCCTCGATGCGGTGTGAGGGTCCGCTGACGTGAGGCCTGTCGGGCGATACTGTTCAAGACGACCGCTCGATGCACCCACCCACGACCGAACGGACTGTTCATGCGACTTCGATACCTCGTCATCGCCCCGCTGGTCGCGGGCGCGGTCTTCCTCTCCGCGTGCAGCGGCGATGACAGCAGCAACAGCAGTTCCAACGAGTCGACGTCGGAGGCGCGGACCAGCGTCTATCTCCAGGTGGTGAAATCGTCGGGGTCGTCGTACAAGGACGACGACGCGGCCGTCGCGGCAGGCAAGAAGGCGTGTTCGGAACTGGCGTCGGGCAAGTCGATGATGGAGGTCATCGATTCGATGAACACCGAGGCGGGAGGCAAGGGGCAGGCCGCCGCGGTGGTCGGCGCAGCCATTCCCGCGTTCTGCCCGGATCAGAAGGACAAGATTCTGCCGAGTCAGCTGCGACCCAGCAGCTAGTTCCTCGCGGCGTCTCGGATCGTTAGGGTCGGAGGATGCGATTCTTCAACCGGCAGTCGGAGTCTGCGGCAGCCCAAGCGGACGTGGTCGGACCGTTCCAGTTCCGGATCGAGGACATGTTCACCGTCACGGGCAAGGGACGGCTGTTCACCGGGACCGTGGAGTCCGGGACGGTGGTGACCGGTGCGGCGGCCTCGCTGGTGATCGGCGACAGCGTCGTGTTGGTGCAGGTGGCTCGGGTGAAGACTCGGCGTCGCCGTGCGCCGGCCGTTCTGGAGGAGGGGACGGCCGGCGCGATCGGGCTCGACGGACTGCGGATGGATCAGCTTCCCACCAAACCGTACGGCGGTCAGGTGATCGTCGACATCGATGCGCTCAAGGGCGGCGTGATCCGATCGAGGCTGGCCTCGGACGTCCCGCCCGCCGGGGACGTCGCTGACGGTCAGTGAAACCGGGGGAGCGTTCGGGGTAGGCGGATCGGCGATCGGACGGCGAACTGTCTTTCATGTCGCCCACATCTACGACTCACAGGTCATGGCGGTGTCAACTCGTGGAAGCAACGTTGTCCTTCAGTAGGCGTTCGAAGACTTCCCGTGGAGTGTAGAAGCCCAGGCACTGCCGTGGCCGCTCGTTGAGCTCGCGGGCGATCGCTTCGAGGTACAG